>JAFGEL010000010.1 GCA_016931615.1 Desulfuromonadales bacterium | reverse complement strand
GTAAGCATGACGCCAATGGCGTTGCGACCCACCTGTTTGGCCACTGAGTCCATCATGACATCGACCGATGGGCAATGGCCACTCACCTTGTCACCAGCGTAACACTTGACCTGATAAATCCCCCCGGAGCGTACCACCTCCAGTTGCATGGCGCCGGGCGCGACCAGAATCAGCCCCGGACGAATCCGGTCGCCGTTTTCCGCTTCCTTGACCTCCATGGCGCAGAGCTGATTCAGGCGCTCAGAGAACATCCTGGTGAAGCCTGGCGGCATGTGCTGGACGATAACGACACCGGGCATCGAAGCCGGAAACTGGGTGATCACCTTTTTAATGGCTTCGGTGCCGCCGGTCGAGGCGCCGATGGCGATGACCTTGTCCGTCGATTCGGCGAGAGCCCGGGTTGACAGACTGCTAACGGGCTGGCGCAGTTCGACGCGCTTGTTTTTCCAGTGGGAAACATTGGCTGTTGAGGCAATTTTTACTTTGGTGCGCAGTTCCATGAGCATGGCATTCAGGCCGTGGGCGACGTTGGTGGTCGGTTTGGTGACGAAATCGACCGCCCCGGCTTCCAGTGCTTCCATGGTGATCTGCTTGCCCTTTTGGGTCAGGGAACTGACCATGACAATCGGCAGCGGATACTGCGGCATCAGCTTGCGCAGAAATTCAACGCCATCCATGCGCGGCATCTCAACATCCAGCGTTAAGACATCCGGTTTCAGCTGCATGATTTTATCGCGCGCCGCATAGGGGTCAGCAGCGGTGCCGACGACTTCGATGGCCGGGTCCAGGGACAGGCCGCTGGATAAAATCTGCCGCACCAGAGCGGAATCATCAACAACGAGAACGCGAATTGTTTTAGCCATTACAGGGATCCTTTCTGGTAGGCGGCGGGCAGAAGGTAATGAAAAAATTCACTGTCGCGCCCCAACGTCTCAGAATGGCCGATGAAGAAATAACCCGCCGGTTCCATGGAGTTGCTGAAGCGTTGCACCAGGGCATTGCGGGTTTGCTGGTCGAAATAGATCATGACATTGCGACAGAAAATGATCTGAAACGGTTTTTTGAATGGGAAGGTCTGGTTCATCAGGTTGAAGCGTCGAAACGTCACTTCACGGCGAATTTTTTCATCCACCTGCAATCGGCCGTCGGCCAGTTTTTTGAAGTATTTACGCTGGAGAGCTTCCGGCAGTGACGCCACCTTGTCGGCTGCGTAGATCCCCTGTTCAGCCGTGGCCAGGACGCGTTCGGAGATGTCCGTCGCCAGAATGCCGGCATCCCACTGGCTGTATTGCGCGCCCAGATGTTCGTGCATCAGCATCAGCAGGGTGTACGGTTCTTCGCCGGTGGAACAGCCGGCGCACCAGATTCGCAGATCCTTGCGGTTTTGTTTTTTTAAGCGTTCACAGACCGCCGGCAGGGCGGTTTTCTGGAAATAGTCAAAATGATCCTTTTCGCGGTTGAAATAGGTGTAGTTGGTCGAGACCAGATTGATCAGGTCGCTGACGGCCTTGCCGCTGCTGTCGCTTTTGAGATAATCATAATAGTTTTGAAACGAGCCCAGCTGGTTATCCCGGATCATTTTTTGCAGCCGGCCAACCAGCAAGGAGCGTTTCTCGTCGGTCAGATTAATCCCGAAGCGAGTGTAGATAAGGGAGCGCAATGCGTCGAATTCCTGGTCGGAAATTGCCATCATTGTTGCCGCATTGTTTGCCGGGCTGCCGCTAGTTGTGTGTGGTGACTCAAACGCCATGGAGGCTCCCGTGCTATCGGTTATTTCATTTCGACCAGATTGCCGACATCGAGAATCAGTGACACGTCGCCATTGCCAAGGATGGTGCAGCCCGAGCAGCCGCGAACGTTACCAATGTATTCGGAAAGGCCTTTGATGACCGTTTGTTGCTGACCAAGAATTTCGTCAACCATCAGACAGATACTGCGCCCCTGGTATTCAAGAACGATCAGAATGCCATCCTGCAGGTCGGTGTATTCGGGCGTTTCACTGAGCAACTCATGCAGCCGCACCACCGGGAAGAAACTTTCACGCACTCGCACCAGCTCTTCGTTGTCTGGTGTGATAGTGATGGCGTCGGGTTGCGGACGGAACGCTTCCTTGATGGAGAGTATCGGTACGATACACTTGGCCTCGCCTACCCGAACCAGCATGCCGTCAATGATGGCCAGAGTCAGCGGGATGCGCAACTTGATGGTGGTGCCTTTGCCCGGCACGCTGCTGACATCGACCTTGCCCTTGATTTTTTCCAGGTTCTGTTTGACAACATCCATGCCGACGCCGCGACCGGAGATATCAGTGATTTTTTCTGCTGTGGAAAATCCGGGCTGAAAAATCATGTTGTAGATTACCCGGTCGGACAAGTCGGAACCGTCCCCCTCAATCAGGCCGTTTTTGATCGCCTTGGCAATGATTTTTTCCTTGTTCAGGCCGCGGCCATCATCTTCGAGGATGATCCAGACTTCGCCCTCCTCGTGACAGGCACTGAGGCGAATGGTGCCGGTGTCCTTTTTGCCGGCGGCCAACCGTTCCTGCGGGGGTTCCAGACCGTGATCCATGGAGTTGCGCAAAATATGCACCAGCGGATCGGTGATGGTTTCGATGACGGTCTTGTCCACTTCCGTCCCTTCGCCGCTCAGCTGGAGATTAACTTTTTTGCCCGATTTCACGGACAGGTCGTGAACCAGCCGGATCATGCGCCGGAACAGGCCGGAAACCGGAATCATGCGGATAATCATCGCCATTTCCTGGAGTTCCCGCACCAGCTTGCCCATTTGCTGGGCGGCCTTGTTGAAGCTTTCGAGCTCCAGACCGTCAAGGTCGGGGTTGTGAATCAGCATGTTTTCGGCGATGACCAGCTCGCCAATCAGGTTGATAAGATTGTCCAGCTTCTCCAGATCCACCCGGATATCCTGCTTTTTGGCAGCGACCTGCTTGGCTTTCTGCTGCGGCAGAACAACCTCTTTTCGAATCTGGCTCTGGCTGGACAGGGCCTCGTCGACCTGATCCGAAGTGGCTTTACCCAGCCCGATGAGGACGTCACCCAAAGGTTTTTTCTGCTGGCTTAGCGCGTAATCGACGGTTTGCTGATCGACAACACCTTTTTCAACCAGCACTTCGCCGAGGCGTGGCGCGGGCAGATTTTTTAAAGCTTCAAGGTGCAGATCGAGATTGTCGATGCTGTCCGGATTGTCCGTGCTCAACGAGTTCAGTCCATCTTTCAGGGCATCGACGGCCTGGATCAGTGTTTCAAACGGGTTGCTGG
>JAFGEL010000086.1 GCA_016931615.1 Desulfuromonadales bacterium | reverse complement strand
TTTCGTTTTGCTCATGGGTTCCTCTCTTTCGTCAGTGCGTGGCTGTCCACCTTAATGCACTGTCCGAAATTTTGGTACCAGCTCTCACCTCAATCACCATGGACGAGGTGGCCCGTCGGTGCGGGGTAGCGAAGGGCACACTCTACAACTATTTCCAGAATAAGGAAGAGTTGCTCGACCATGTTCATCAGGCGATCCTCGACCCTTTACTTGAGTCTCATCGGCAGATTTTTGAAAGCTCTGCAGATCCGCTGACCCGGTTGCTCAGCTTCGTGGAATCGGTTTTTGCGACCCATGAATCAATTTCCACCTATTTCCAATTTGTCTGGCAGAACAAGACAGCAGAAATGGTTTACCGTGAACGGGTTGATTTGCTGATGCATCCTTTGGCAAAGGTTTGTCGTGAGGGCATTGACGATGGCGTATTTATCGACGTTGATCCGTATATTTTGGCAGAAATGATCCATGGAACGACCATTGGGCCTCTAACAACCCTGGTCTATCGTGACTCTACCGTCGTGGGTGATAGGGAGCAAATGCTTCAGGATGTGAAAAAACTTATCAGCAGAATTATCTGTTCGTAGCGGGAGATAGATATGAAAAGGAAGTTTCTGGCCGGATTGATCGTCCTGTCTCTGATCGGGGCTGTCAGTTATCTCTTTACTGGAGAATCTCAAATCGCTTCGGTCCATGCTCAGGCTCAGACAATGCAGCGTCCACCTGTAGAAGTCTCGGTTTACACTGTTCAGCCGCAGCAGTTGATCCTGACCCAAGACTTGCCGGGGCGAACCTCAGCGTACCAGATCGCTGAAATTCGTCCGCAGGTTACCGGGATCATCATCGAACGCCTGTTTACCGAAGGTAGTTTTGTCGAGGAAGGACAGCAGCTTTACCAGATCGATCCGGCTCAATATCAGGCGGCTTATGACAGCAGAGTCGCTGATCTGCGCAAGGCGCAAGCCAACCTGAAATCGGTTGAACCCAAGGTCAGGCGGTACCGAGAACTGGTTGAAGTCGGTGGTGTCAGCCGTCAGCAGTATGATGATGCTTTGGCGTCGCTGGAACAGGCCAAAGCCGATATCGCCGTGGCCACGGCTGCCGTGGCCACGGCTAAAATCAATCTCGACTACACCAAGGTGTTTGCCCCGATTTCCGGCCGGATCGGCAAGTCATCAGTGACCAAGGGAGCGCTGGTGACCGCCAATCAGGCAAACGCATTGGCGACTATTCAGAATCTGGGCAAGATCTATGTTGATGTCAGCCAGTCGAGCAGCGAAATCATGAAACTGCGTAAGCAGGCGGCAACTGAAAAAAACAGAGGGACGGTGACGGCTGAACTGCTACTGGAAGGGGACAAACAGCCGTATACCAGTCAGGGAGAGATTCAGTTCTCTGATGTGACCGTTGACGAGGGAACCGGTATGGTCCAACTGCGGATTGTTTTTCCCAATCCAGATAATTATCTGCTTCCAGGCTTGTTTGTAAAAGCCCGTGTTGCACAGAGCGAACTTGAAAATGCCATCGCTATTCCGCAACAGGCAGTCGTCCGCAGTGCCGGCGGCGCGACAACGGTCTGGGCCGTTGGCAGCGACAATATTGTCACTCCTCGTCCGATCCAAGTCTCGCGGGCCATTGGAGACAAATGGCTGGTCGAGTCAGGGCTTGCTGCGGGAGATAAGGTGGTGGTTGCAGGCTTGCAGAAAATCCAGCCGGGAGCAACTGTCGCACCGGTCGAAACTCCAGCGCAATAAAACCAGGATACAGCTATGCCCAGATTTTTTATTGAAAGACCCATCTTCGCTTGGGTTATCGCCATAGTGATCATGCTTGGCGGGGTGTTTGCCATCAAGACCCTGCCGATTGAACAGTACCCGGAGATCGCTCCTCCCAGTGTCACTGTCAGTGCTTCATATCCCGGAGCGTCTGCCGAAGTCCTTGAAAACAGTGTCACCCAGATTATCGAACAGAGCCTGACCGGGATTGACTATCTGCGTTACTTCTCTTCGTCAAGTGATTCCAACGGCAACATGCAGATTACCCTGACCTTTGAACCTGAGGCGGATGCCGATATCGCCCAGGTTCAGGTGCAGAACAAGGTCGCGGGAGTCACCAGCCTGTTGCCGCAGACGGTGCAGCAACTCGGGGTCAATGTCAAAAAGTCCTCGTCCAGTTTCCTGATGGTTATCGGAGTCTATTCGACCGATCCCAAGGTCACTGAACATGATATCAGCGATTATCTGAAATCACGGATGACGGAGCCGATCAGCAGGGTCAACGGAGTCGGCGACGTTAT
Organism: Desulfuromonadales bacterium; assembly: GCA_016931615.1. Taxonomy (GTDB): domain Bacteria; phylum Desulfobacterota; class Desulfuromonadia; order Desulfuromonadales; family Geopsychrobacteraceae; genus JAFGEL01. The sequence goes on along the minus strand of JAFGEL010000086.1, from coordinate 8,703 downwards.
GGTCTTCGGTGAACAGCATTCGATGCGCATCTGGCTCAATCCCGAGCAACTGCATAGCTATAATCTGATGCCTTCCGACATCAAGGGAGCGATTCAGTCGCAGAACGTTGAAGTTACCGCCGGCCAACTCGGTGGTGCTCCCGCCGTGCCCGGGCAACAGCTTAATGCGTCGATCAAGGCCATGTCCAAGCTGGAAACGGTTGAGGACTTCGAGAATATCCTGATCAAAGTGAACACCGATGGCTCGCAGATCCGTTTGCGTGACGTCGCCCGCGTCGAACTCGGCTCCCAGTCATACAGCCGCATCGCTCGTTACAAAGGCCAGCCGGCAGGCGGCATGGGTATCTATTTGGGCACCGGGGCCAACGCTCTTGATACCGCCCGCCTGGTGAAAGAAAAGGCGCGGGAGCTGCAACAGTTCATGCCGGAGAGCTATCAGGTGGTTTTCCCCTATGACACCACGCCATTCGTTGAAATCTCGATTCACGAGGTGTTCAAGACGCTGGTCGAAGCGGTCGTGCTGGTGTTCCTGGTCATGTTACTGTTCCTGCAGAATTTTCGCGCTACGCTGATTCCGACAATCGCGGTGCCGGTCGTGCTGCTGGGAACCTTCGGGGTTCTATCCACCTTCGGTTATTCGATCAACGTGCTGACCATGTTCGCAATGGTGCTGGCTATCGGCTTGCTGGTCGATGACGCGATTGTCGTTGTCGAGAACGTTGAACGGGTTATGAGCGAAGAAGGGTTGCCGCCGAAAGAAGCGACCAAAAAATCGATGAGCCAGATCACCGGTGCGCTGGTCGGCATCGCCATGGTGCTCTCAGCCGTGTTCGTCCCGATGGCGTTCTTCAGCGGCTCGACCGGGGCGATCTACCGGCAGTTCTCGATCACCATCGTTTCGGCCATGGCACTGTCGGTATTGGTAGCGATGGTGCTGACCCCGGCTTTGTGCGCGACGATGTTGAAACCGGTTGAAAAAGGGCACGCACTGAGAAAAAAAGGTTTCTTCGGCTGGTTCAACCGAACCTTTGAAAGCGGCAAGCGCGGTTACCGCAAAAGCGTCGGTTTTGTCGCTGCCCGGTCGATCAAATTCTTCCTGCTTTATCTGGTTGTCGTCGCCAGCCTGATGTTCATGTTCCGCAGCTTGCCGACCGCGTTTTTGCCGGACGAAGACCAGGGGATCATGTTGCTGATGATTCAGGCTCCACCGGGTGCGACTTTGGAGCGGACTCGGGAAAGCGCCAAACTGGTCGAAGACTACTTCCTCAACCAGGAAAAAGACAACGTCGAGAGTATCTTTACCGCGACCGGCTTCAGCTTTGCCGGCCAGGGACAAAACGTCGGCCTGGGATTTGTCCGGCTGAAGGACTGGAGTGTTCGCCAGCGCTCCGATCAGAAAGCTCAGATGATTGCCCAGCGTGCTCTCCGCAATCTTTATGCGATCAAGGATGCTTCGGTTTACACTTTCATTCCGCCGCCGATTCCGGCTCTTGGCCGGGCCAGCGGTTTCAACTTCAAGCTGGTTGACCAGGCCGGACTGGGACACGAAACCCTGACCCAGGCACGCAACATGATGCTCGGGATGGCCTCCAAGGATGCCCGCATGGTTGGTGTCCGCCCCAACGGCATGTCTGATGTGCCGCAGTATCAGCTTAATATTAACCAGGAAAAGGCCTCGGCCCTCGGGATCTCGATCGCGGATATCACCAACACCCTCGGTACTGCCTGGGGTTCAACCTATGTCAATGACTTTGTTGACCAGGGGCGGATCAAAAAAGTTTACCTGCAGGGAGACGCGCCGTTCCGGATGCTGCCCGAGGATGTGGACCGCTGGCACGTACGCAACAACAAAGGGGTCATGGTTCCGTTCAGCTCTTTTGTCAGTGGCCATTGGGATTACGGTTCACCGCGACTGGAACGCCATAACGGCCGGGGATCCATGGAAATTCTCGGCGCACCGGCTCCGGGTGTGAGCTCGGGTGTGGCCATGGCATTGATCGAAGAGATGGCCCAGAAGCTGCCTGAAGGAATCGGCCTGGAATGGACCGGTCTATCTTACGAGGAAAGGCTGGCAGGAGCGCAGACGACCCTGCTTTACGGAGTGTCATTGCTGATCGTTTTCCTCAGCCTTGCCGCCCTGTACGAAAGCTGGTCGATTCCGTTTGCCGTCATGCTGATCGTGCCGTTGGGGATTATCGGCACAGTCACAGCGACCAAACTGGTCGGACTGTCGAATGATGTCTATTTCCAGATCGCGCTTCTGACCACCATCGGTCTGGTCGCCAAAAACGCCATCCTGATCGTCGAGTTTGCCAAGAGCCTCCATGAGAGCGGTCGGACCGTTATTGTCTCGGCCATGTTGGCAGCAGAACAACGGCTGCGGCCGATCCTGATGACCTCGATGGCCTTTATTCTCGGTGTCACGCCGCTGGCGATTGCCAACGGGGCCGGCTCGGTCAGTCAGAATGCCATCGGCATCGGCGTCATCGGGGGAATGATCGGGGCGACGACCCTGGCCATTGTCTACGTGCCGATGTATTTCATCATTATCGAGAAATGGGCCCGAAAGAGAAAGCTGAAAGCCAATGCAGCGTTAAAGAACGGGGGCAGCCATGCTGAATAAACTTTTTTCTTTGATCATGCTGGTCTTGTTTATGGGTGGTTGTTCGCTGATTCCCCAATACCCCCAGCCGCAGTTGCCGGTTGCCGAAAACTGGCCGGCAGGTGATTCCAATTTAGAAAGTCAGGCTGAAAATGCAGCAGAGATTGCCTGGCAGGATTATTTCCAGTCACCCATTCTGAGACAATTGATCAGCCGGGTGCTTGACAACAACCGCGACCTGAAGATCGCCGCTCTGAATATTGAGCAGGCCCAGGCGGCCTACCGGATTCGACATTCTGAGCTGATGCCGACGCTGACAGCCAACGGCAGCGGTAGCCGCGCTGCGGTTCCGGATGACATCAGCAGCAGTGGGAAGGGTTATACTTACACCACCCTCAGCGCCAATGTTGCCTTGGCCGCGTACGAGCTCGATTTTTTCGGTCGGGTCAGAAGTCTCAATCAGCAGGCCCTGGAAAACTATTTGGCCACGGAGGAAGCTCACCTCAGTGCTCGGATTTCATTGATTGCCGAAACAGTCAATGCGTATCTCGGCTATCTGTCTGACCAGAAATTGTTGAAGCTGGCTCAGGAAACCCACAATACCCAGAAGCAAACTTATGAGGTTATCCAACGTCAGTTCCAGGTGGGATTGGTCACTCAGCTCAATGTTGCCCAGGCCGCTACGGCTGTAGAAAATGCAAAAGTTGCAACTGCCCAGTACCGTCGACAATTGGCCCAGACTAAAAACGCATTGGTCTATCTTGCCGGCGCTTCCGTCGACGATCTGCTCAACAGAGGTGAGACAATCGATTCGATCCGCTTTATGGCTAATCTCCCGGCAGGTTTGCCCGCGGAAGTTCTGTTGGCGCGACCTGACATCCGCTTGGCCGAACATCAGCTTAGAGCAGCAAATGCCGATATCGGAGCGGCACGGGCGGCGCTTTACCCAACCATCCGCTTGACCGGTTCGTTTGGTTTGGCTAGTGACAGTTTGGACGGGTTATTCAATTCCGGCGCCCGATATGCCTGGAACTTTACCCCATCGTTGACGATGCCGATCTTTAATCGCGGTAAACTGAAGGCAAGTCTGGCGGTTGCCGAGGTCAATGAGAAGATCGCGGCTGCACAATACGAGAAAGCAATTCAAATTGCCTTTAGAGAGGTGGCGGACCAACTGGCCGCACGCGGAACCTATCAGGCGCAACTCGACGCTCAGAATGCTCTGGTCGGAGCAGCCAGTCAGGCTTTTGAGCTTTCCCATGCACGCTATAAAAATGGTATCGATGATTTTCTGAGCGTACTGGACTCTCAACGCTCGCTGTTTTCAGCCAAGCAAGGGGCGGTCAGCGTCAAACAAGCCTATCTGACCAACCTGGTCAATCTCTACAAGGTACTTGGTGGAGGGCAAATCTAGCGCGATACAGATTTCAGGTTGGCGCCCCGGCTGATTCGGGCTGTCATAGCTAAGTGCTTTGCATCTGATAGGTTTATGGAAACTGAAGAGTTTCGCTCCGGTGCCCACTCTTATCAAACGCGGGACCGCTAAGAAATTCCGCCCTTTATGGCAATATGCTGTGAAGGGCTTTTGGCTTTCAGCGGTTTTGATCCATTTTGGTCTTCAATCACACGGTCTGCAGTTATGCTCTGTGGAGCTGTTTAAGATTCCGTTTTTTGACTATGCTCTTATCGCTAAAGCGTCTCAAGGGGGTGCTTATGATAAAAAGTTTGGGAGTTGTTCTGTTGCTTGTCGGGATGCTGTTCCTGGGCATTGGCGGTTGGACTTATTATCAGTCAAAAGCTCCCAGGGCTTGTGAAGTCAGCTTCGTAACCGCGCTGGGAGGGAAAAGCTCATTTGCATTTGGGGAATCCCTGCGGCAAAAAAATCGCCTTGGCCTTGGGGAGATGGCAGTTGGATCCTTGGCTGTTCTTGCTGGTGGTTACTGTCTCTTAAGGCTAAAAGTAAAAAGGAAAGTTCCGCCTGTATGAATTGCTGCTGACCAATTTTTCTGTGTTTTTGTCTGATTTTTGCTATGATTCAGCGAATGTTCAAGTAGTTATGTGATTTTACCTTGTAAAACCTTGCGGGGGTATAAATGACGGTTGAGCGCCATCCTGTCAGAAAAAAGAAGCGCTTTAAAGTTCGTTTTGGCATCGATTATCCCAAGCGGGTTGCTTTTACCGGTGACGCGTCAATGGGCGGACTCTATATCATTACCGGGCAACCTGAGCGACCGGGAAGCAAGCTGCTGATCGAGTTGAATTTGCCTGATGATCAGCAGGTGATTGCCTATGGTCGGGTTAGATGGGCCAAAAAGGTTCCCCCAAATTTGATTCGGGTCGCGAATAAAGCCGGGATGGGTATTGAGTTTACAAAGTTCGAAGCAGGTGAGAACCTGTTGAAAGAGTTTCTGGCGAATTTGAGGCATTGATCAATTTATGAGCCTATCCGGACAGAATGAAATTCAAAATCTTCCGGCGGTATCACCCGACCTGGTCCTTGTGCGTTGGGGTGCTGGAGAGTGGCAGATTCACCGCCTGTCAGATCGCGTCAGATCATGGCTCGGGATCGAAGATGCTGCCGTCCGCGGTCGATCGCTGCGCTACCTTTTTCCGTCATCGGTTCCATCTCTGGCTGATCTGGCGACGGAGGTCCTCGATAGCGGTCAGGACCTGAGTGGGATCAAGGTACGCCTTCTTCCCGATGAACCGGAGTTTCTGGCGAACATTCAGTTTGCCGGTTTGACCGAGGATTATCTTGGCCAGCTCGTGCGCGTTGTTTTGCGACGTGAATCGGTTGCCAGCAAGCAGGACCTGGGGTTTCGCAACCTCCTCGGCATCAGTCCGGCAATGCGGGAGGTGTTTCGTAAAATCAAATTATACGCGGCCTCCGATGCTGCGGTGATTATTACCGGGGAAACAGGTGCGGGAAAAGAGCTGGTTGCACAGGCTCTGCATGACGAGAGCGAGCGCAGGGATAAGCCGTTTGCCGCTTTGAACTGTACGGCGATCAGTGAGCAGCTGCTTGAATCTGAATTGTTCGGCCATGAGCGGGGAGCTTTTACCGGGGCGGTCCGCGAGCATCGCGGATATTTTGAACGCGCTGATGGCGGAACCCTGTTTCTTGATGAAATAGGGGATATGCCTCAGCATACTCAAAGTAAGCTGTTGCGGGTTCTGGAAGACGGCCAGGTCCAACGCGTCGGTGGCGAAAGAAGCCGCAGGGTGGATGTGCGTTTTATTGGTGCGACCAACGTTCCGCTTGAACAGGCTGTCGCTGAAAAGCGTTTCCGGGCCGATTTGTATCACCGCCTGGCGGTCCTGCGCATTCATCTGCCGCCACTTCGCGAGCGGGTTGAAGATATTCCGCTGCTGGCGGATTTTTTCCTCCAGCTGTTTCGTAATCGTTACAACAAAAAAGCCAAACAGTTGACCCCCGAAGCGATCCGCCTGTTGCAGTCCTATCTGTGGCCGGGAAATGTTCGAGAACTGCGCAATGTGATTGAGCGGGTGCTTGTCGAGTCCGAGGCCGAGGCAATCGGGGCACGGGCTTTTACTGAATGGATTCAGGAGCGTCAACAGTTTTCGGTTTCGGCCCAGGCTTCAACTCTGCAGGAAGATCAGCTTAAGTTACCGGTTGCCGTGCCTTATCAGCAGCCCCGGAGTCAGGCTGAAGAACCACTCAGGGTTCCCGGAAAACAGCTCGAACTCTCAGAGTCTGAACTGCGCCATGCATACCGTTCTGAAAACGGTAATCTTTCTGCTGCGGCCAGACGTCTCGGTGTTCATCGCTCAACTCTGTACCGTCATCTCAAACGTCTTCAGCTTGATCGCGACGAACTGACTTAGTTTCCTGCAACGTCGCAGCTGTCGCACTAGGTTTCCGGTGGGACAGCTGCGACGTCGCAGGAACCTCCATCCCGACCCATCCTCTATTCTAACTTGCTGAAAAATAAAGAATATATATTTTTTCTGCGTTGGCATCCTGTTTGAAATATCAGTGTGTGACATCAACAAAGAATTCCCCACGAGGAGGATCAAGCAATGTTTGGATTTCAATTTATCAACGAGATGGAAGCCGTTCAACGGCATATGGAGCAATTATTCAGTGGTGTTCACGAGCTGCACCAGCGTGGAGATATCGCTCTTAAAGTTGTGGAAGGAGACGACGCTTTTATGCTTCGAGCTATCTTGCCTGGATTGGATGTTGAAAAGCTCGATATCAGCATTCTGGGCAGACAACTGAAGATTTCCGGAGATTTCACTCATGACCAACCGGAAGAAGGGGTTCGCTGGTACCGTCGGGAGCGTAACCACGGGGCTTTTGAAAAAGTTATACAACTCTCGAGCGGTTTGGATGCCGACAGGGTTGAGGCTGAATACCGTGGCGGCATTCTGGAAGTCAAGCTCCCCAAGGTGGCTTCGGCACTGCCGAAAAAGATCGCTGTGAACGCCGGATGATGAATTTGAAATCGAGGAGACGAGTGATGAACGAGAAATACATGCAAAATTCGCAAGCAGGTCAATTGGAAAACGCTGTTGAAACAAAGCATATCCGCTGGATTACCCCTGCAGTCGATATTTATGAGGTTGACGATAGCCTGGTGCTGCAGGCTGATTTGCCGGGTGTCGAAGAAGCGGGTCTTGACCTTCAGGTTTCCCGCGGGGTGTTGACTCTGGAAGCGCTGGTGAAAAACGATATTGTCGATACACAAAGAGGCTTTTATCGCCAGTTCAAGCTCTCCGACAGGATTGATGCTGATGCCGGTCAGGCAGATTTAAAAGATGGAGTCCTCACCCTGCGGTTGCCGAAAAACCGAGAAGCGCTGCCGAAACGGATCAGCGTCAGAACACTGCACTGATGCAGTCCCAAGCCAGGGCCCCAGGGCCCTGGCTTTTTTTGACCCGGATCTCTTTTCACCCGATATACTTGAAAACAGGGATACCGATACAGCTTAGCTCAAGGAGTCAAGATGATCGATCTGAATCGTACTACACAAAAAGTTCAAGAAGCTCTCCAGGCTGCTCAAGCCGAAGCTTTGCGTTTCGGACATGCCGAAATTGATGGTGAACATGTCTTCCTGGCCCTGTGTCAGCAGGTCGAGGGCTTGCTTCCGAGATTGTTGAAAAAACTCAATTGCAGCGTGGAAGAGATGGTCACGGAGGTTAAAAAAGATCTGCAGAAACGTCCCCAAATCGGCGGTCCCGGTGCGGACAGCAGTAAGCTTTATGCCAGTCGGCGCCTGAGTCAGTTGCTGCTTCAGGCTGAAAGTGAAGCAAAACAGCTCAAAGATGAGTTCGTCAGTGTTGAGCATCTGCTCCTTGCCCTGGTTGCCGAAGGTGAGCGGACAGCGGTCGGGCGTCTGCTGAAAGCACAGCAGATAGACCGTGACAAAGTGTTGCAGGCCTTGACGGAAATTCGTGGTCATCAGCGGGTCACCAGCCAGGATCCCGAAGCAACCTACGAGGTTCTGGAAAAGTACGGTCGTGACCTGGTTGAGGAAGTGAAAAAGGGCAAGCTGGACCCGGTCATCGGTCGCGATGAGGAAATCCGCCGGGTTATCCGTATCCTGTCGCGCAAAACCAAAAATAATCCGGTACTGATCGGCGAACCGGGGGTTGGAAAGACAGCTATCGTTGAGGGCTTGGCCCATCGTATTGTCCGTGGCGATGTTCCGGAAGGCCTGAAAGGAAAAACGGTTTATTCTCTGGATATGGGAGCCCTGGTTGCGGGGGCAAAATATCGCGGTGAATTTGAAGAACGCCTGAAGGCCGTGTTGAAGGAAATCCACGCCAGCGATGGGCGGATTCTGTTGTTTATCGATGAGTTGCACACGATCGTCGGCACCGGTAAGAGTGAAGGGGCGATAGATGCGGGTAACATGCTTAAACCGATGCTGGCGCGTGGAGAACTGCACTGTATCGGGGCAACGACCCTGGATGAATATCGCCAGTACCTGGAAAAAGATCCGGCTCTCGAGCGGCGCTTTCAACCGGTCATGGTCGAGCAGCCGAATGTGGAAGCGACAATCAGTATTCTGCGGGGCCTGAAGGAGCGCTTCGAGGTCTACCACGGGGTGCGGATTCACGATAACGCTTTGGTT
>JAFGEL010000085.1 GCA_016931615.1 Desulfuromonadales bacterium | reverse complement strand
TAGCTGGCGTTGGTCACCATCTTCCGGCCTTCCATGATCTTGTTGATCTTGTCCTCGACCGTCTCTTCCCCCTCGTCATCAGAGCCGTCATAGGGCGCGGTCTCTTCCAGTACGCGGTTCATGGCGGCGGTGGTCTTGCCGCCCTGGCTGGAATGGGCCTCGTCGATAATGATGGCGAATTTGCTCTTGCGGTGTTCGTCGCCGATCTCGTCGAGGATGAACGGGAACTTCTGCACCGTGGTGATGATGATTTTCTTCCCGGCCTTGAGGAATTTGCGCAGGTCGCCGGAATGTTCGGCATGACCGACGGTGGCGGAAACCTGGGCGAACTGCTTGATGGTGTCGCGGATCTGCTTGTCGAGCACCCGCCGGTCGGTGACCACAATGACCGAATCGAACAGCGCCTTGCTCTCGTGCTCCAGCCCAACGAGCTGGTGCGCCAGCCAGGCGATGGAGTTGCTCTTGCCGCTGCCCGCCGAGTGCTGGATCAGGTAGCGCCTGCCGACGCCGCTCCCAGCGGTATTGGCCAGCAGCATGCGCACCACCTTCAACTGGTGGTAGCGAGGGAAGATCTGCGTGGACCTCTTTTTGCCGGTCTTCTCGTCCTTTTCCTCCACCACCTGGGCGTAGTTTTCAAGGATGTCGGTCAACCCCGCCTTGGAGAGGGTCTCCTTCCACAGGTAGTCGGTGGCAAGCCCGACCGGGTTGGGCGGATTGCCCGCGCCATCGTTGAAACCTTTATTGAAGGGCAGAAACCACGAGCCCTTGCCCTTGAGGTGGGTACAAAATCGCACCTCGTGATCGTCGACGGCAAAGTGGACGGCGCAGCGGCCGAACTGGAACAGCAGCTCCTTGGGGTCGCGGTCGCGCTGGTACTGCTGCACGGCATCGAGCACCGTCTGCTTGGTGAGTTTGTTCTTGAGTTCGAAGGTGGCGATGGGCAGGCCGTTGATGAACACGGCCAGGTCGAGGGCGAGCGCCGTCTCAACGCGGCTGTAGCGGAGCTGGCGGGTGACGCTGAAGATGTTGGCCGCGAACCGTTCCGCCGCCTTCAGGTTGCCCGGCGTCGGCGTGCCGTAGAAAAGGTCCACATGGGCCGGGCCGTGCTTGATGCCGCCGCGCAGCACGTCCACCACACCGCGCTTGGCGATCTCGCCCTGCAGGCGGTGGAGGAACTGGGTGCGTTTGGGGCCTTCCTCATCGATGCCAAGAGCGTCATAGGTATCGGGCTGGGTGGTGGCGAGGAATTGCAGCAACTTGGCCAGGTCGACGGCGTGTTCCCGGTCGTAGTCCTCCGGGTCGCCCTGAAGATATCCGGCCTCCTCCACGAGGGAAGCCACGATAATGGCTTCCAGCCCCTTTTCGCTAATGTCGGTCGGTTTCATCCCGCCCCCCCATCAATTGCCCATCAATCAAAAGTGGCCTGCCATTCCAAATATTTTCAATATGTTAAAGATGTCTTTCTGCTTGTTTTTACCGATCCATCAATTATCCATCAATTAAAATCAGGCCCAAAAGGGAACGTACTTCCTCAACTTCTTGGGAGCATCTTCATCAAACTGTTTAATGGCCCCTTCGTCAACCGCCTCCCGGATATAGCGGGAAACGGCCGCTTTATTCTTCTCCTCCACTCCAAGGCGTTCCCTCAAAGAGGCTTTGGTCAGATAATCCCGCATGACCCATTTCAAACAGGCATGGAGGTAACAAGCCCTTTTCGCTGGTTTTTGTCGGCATCATAGGTCCTCCAACAACTTGGTGATCTCTTTTGGCGACGGCAGTTGACCTTCCAACGCCTTGGGCAGCGTCCGAGTTATTTCATAGGTCGCCACGCCTATGGGCTTGCGGGCATCGTGCAGGGCATATTCCACCACTGTGCGGTTCTTTTCCTTGCAGAGAATGATGCCGATGGAAGGGTTTTCATCCTTCTGACGTACCTGCCGGTCCAACGCTGTTAGGTAAAACTGCATTTTGCCGACGAATTCCGGCTGAAACTTGCCGATCTTGAGCTCGATGGCCACCAGCGCCTTGAGCCGCCGGTGGAAAAGCAGCAGGTCGATGAAGTATTCGTCGCCCTCCACCTCCAGACGGTACTGACTGCCCATGAAGGCGAACATCCCGCCCATGGCCCGCAAAAAATCCTCGATCCGGGCGATGAGCGCCCGTTCCAGTTCCCGTTCGCTGTGCTCCTCGCCAAGGTCTAGAAAGTCAAAGGTGTATTCGTCCCTCACCGCCAGCTTGGCCTGAGCCCTCAACTCCGGCGTCAGCGCCCGGTCGAAATTGGTCTGGCCGAGCAGGGATTTTTCGTAGCTCTGGTTGTCGATCTGGTGAATGAGCACGTTCTTGGACCAGCCGAACTTGCGGGTCATGCGGATATAAAATTCCCGCTCCAGGGGGTCCTTGCAGCGCTCCAGGATGGCCAGGTTGTGGCTCCAACCGATTTCTCGCACCAGTGGTGCGAGTTTTTCCAGGCCGGTGTACGCCTCGAAAAAGGCTTTCATCCGCCAGAGATTGGAAGCCGAAAAGCCGCCCACGCCGGGAAACTCCGACCGCAGATCGGCGGCGAGCTGTTCCACCACCGCCTTGCCCCAGCCCTCCACATCCTGCCGCTCCACGATCATCCTGCCGATATCCCAGTACAGACCGACCAGCTCCTTGTTGACCGCCTTGAGGGCCTCGTACTGGGCCGAGCGGATGCGCTCCTTGATTTCGGTCAGAAGACGCGGATAGTCCTGCGGTTTGCCGAGGCTGTTTTTTGGGGTTTTGTCAGTCGGTTTCATCCATGTCCCCCTGGACATCGATCAGGTCATCGGCTTCACCGGTATCCTCATCCAGCGCCAGCAGTTCGTCCTCGGCAACCTCCGGCACCTCGATACCGCGTACATCCACCTGGCCGGTGACCACATCGGAAATCAGCCGGGTGCGGTATTCGCGCATCAGCTCGATTTCACGCTCGGCCCTTGAAATCGCTTGGCTGATCTCGGCGCACTTCTCATTGATGTGAGCAATAATTGCTCGCTGCTCCTCCAGCGGCGGGAGCGGGAAGAACGCCCCCTTGATTGCACCTTGCGCCAAGCCAAAGCGGGTCACGCCGGTAGCGGCAATACGGAACTGGTCGGCCACAGGGTCGGAAGAGAACGTCCTGAACAGAAACTCGCCTTCGATTTCACCTGAGAACGGTCTGATCAAGGCCAAGTGATAGGCGCAAACGATGCTGGGAAGAGCCTCGGGCACGAAAGTGGGAATGGCGATGTCGTCCCAACTTTCGGAGTCCTTGGTGATGATCACGTCACCCGCTTTCAGCTCAAAAGCGCGAATCTCTACCGGCGTGGCCGTGGCCTTCATAAAATCGATAGCGGCGGTGATGCGGTCGTTCTTGTAAACGTCCACGTAGTTGCAGAGCATGACCGGGACTTCGTCCTCGTTCGTGTTCTTGTCGACACCACTGGCCCTGACCGCCGCCAGTGTGCGGAGCCGTCTGGCGTCCCAATGCTCCGGAATATCCCCGATCCATTCCACGCCGCTGGGTTTGAGTTTGACGTTGGGATCAAGCCCCCGGGTCACGGCTTGGTTGATGACGTTCTGCTTCTGCTCTTTGAGCAGTTCGATGAGCCGCCGCTTGTTGCGGATAAATTTTCGGAACAAGCGGTCCTGCGCCTTCAGGAATCGTGCGATGGTTTGCTGCTCTTCCTGCGGAGGGCAGACCACCGGCATGCTCAGAAATTTATCGGGATAGAGCCTGAGCCGGGAAGAGCGAATACCTGTTGACCGGCAAATGTACTCCGACCGATATCCTTCAATCCGCAACAGGCTGTCGAGATAGTAGTAGTCGTAATCCTGGTTGCTTCTTGGTCGGT
>JAFGEL010000084.1 GCA_016931615.1 Desulfuromonadales bacterium | reverse complement strand
CTGTGTGATGGATTCGCGTTCACCACATAATCCACGTTTACAAGGGGCGGGTCGCTTATTTTCTACTGACAGACATCATGTCTAAATGAGCCAAATGGGCAAGGGATTGGCAGAGATGTTTGTTCACTGCAGTGTTGGCTCTGGTGCCAATAAGTTTTGGGCGGTTCCCGATGAAAATCACCACCGGAAAAATTATCTCCCTCATTATCTTATGCGGAGTTGCTGCAGGGTTAATGTGGTTTGTGAAGTCATCGCCTCAAAGTGCAGAACTTGCCAAGGCCGGGAAAACTGTCCCACGGCAAACACCTGTAGAGGTTATGCCGATTGAGCGGGGTCCGATCGAGCTGCTCCGGACTTTCAGCGGCGCGCTCGAACCCAGGGCTGAATTTGTCGTTGCACCAAAGGTTTCCGGGCGGGTGGAACGGATGAATGTGAATATTGCTGATTCGGTCAAGCGTGGTCAGGTGGTCGGCGAACTGGACAACGACGAGTATATCCAGGCTGTCAATCAGGCCCGGGCCGATCTGGCCGTGTCGAATGCCAATCTTGCTGAAGCGAGGAGTGGGCTGGAGATTGCGAATCGCGAACTTGAACGGGTCAAGACATTACGCCAACGGGGCGTGGCTTCGGAGTCACAGTTTGATGCGTCACTGGCCCGACAACTGACCAAAGAGGTTGAACTTGAAGTTGCCCAGGCTCAGCTGACTCATGCTCAATCCGCCCTGGAAACGGCAAATATCAAACTGGGATACACCAGGATCAGCGCCGGTTGGAGCGGCGGTGCGGAACAACGGGTTGTGGCTGAGCGCTATGTTGACGAAGGCGATATGGTCGCCGCCAATGCCCCACTCTTGCGCATTGTCGAGCTCGACCCTATTGCCGGAGTGGTTTTCGTCGCCGAACGTGACTATGCGATGTTACACCCGGGACAAAAAATCGTCCTGACGACGGATGCTTTCCCCGGAGAGCAATTTCAGGGTCAGGTCGAACGCATTGCTCCGGTCTTTAAACAAGCCACCCGTCAGGCACGGGTCGAGCTGAAGATCGACAACCCCGGTCAACGGCTCAAACCGGGTATGTTTATTCGGGCTGTCGTGGTGCTGGACCGAAAACTTGACGCCACCATCGTACCACAACAGGCGCTCATCAGGCGGGACGATGTGACCGGTCTGTTCCTGGTCAGTGACGACGGACGTAGCGTCAGCTGGCATGAGGTAGTGGTCGGCATTCGTAACGGTGAACGGGTGCAGGTCACCGGGGACGGATTGTCCGGCCGGGTCGTTATTCTGGGTCAGCAGTTGCTTAACGATGGCGCTGCCATCACTATCCCCGCTGAACAGTCAGTTCCCACAGCTGTCAGAAAGGAAGCTGTCCGCTGATGAATCTGCCTGGTTTCAGCGTCCGGCGTCCGGTGTTTACCACAATGATCACCCTGATCGTTGTTATTATCGGAGCATTTTCCCTGACCCGGCTGCAGATTGACCTGCTTCCTGAGATTGAACTGCCGACCCTGACGATCAGGACAGAATATGAGGGGGCCAGCCCGGAAGTCATGGAGCGTCTGGTCACCCAGATTGTCGAAGAGGTTGTGGCCACGGTGCCCGGGGTGGAGAACATGTCCTCGCAATCCTCGGAAGGCAGCAGCACAGTACGGGTCAGCTTCGGTTGGGGAACCGATCTTGATACGGCGGCGCAGGATGTCAGGGCCATCCTTGAAAACGAGATTAACGAATTACCGGATGACATTGTCCGCCCGCGGATCAGCAAATTTGATGTCGCCAGTTTTCCCGTTGTTATTCTCGGCATCTCCAGCAATCTTGATCCGGTCGAATTAACCGAACTGGTCGATGACCAGGTGCGTTACCGTTTCGGTCGGCTACCCGGAGTGGCCCAGGTTGATATGTGGGGGGAGTTCAAGCGGGAAGTGCGGATCGAACTCGACGCTGAACAGATCAAGGCTCTTGATCTTCCTCTCAATCAGGTCCTGCAAGCGCTCCACAATGCCAATCTGGACTTGCCGGCAGGAAAAATTGAGCAGGGCCGTTATGAAATTTCCCTGCGCGCGCCTGCTGAATTCAGTACCCTTGATCAGATCCGTAACACCGTCATTTTTCAGCGGGAAGGTGCCGCAGTAACACTCGGCCAGATTGCCCGGGTCCGCGATACCTATGAAAAAAAACGGCGGATTGTCCGGGTCAACGGTGAACGTGGACTGCGCGTTGCGATCCGCAAGCAGGCTGACGCCAACACGGTTGAGGTCGCCAAAGCGATTCTCAATGAGATTGATGACGTCAACCGAACCTTTCCTCAAATCCGCATCATTCCGGTCATCAACCAGGGAAATTTTATTGAACGATCAATTGCCAATGTGGCGCATTCCGTGTTCTACGGCGGCGGCCTGTCGATTCTGGTCCTCTTGTTTTTTCTGCGCAACATCCGCTCGACCCTGGTGATTTCCCTGGCAATTCCGATTTCGGTCATTGCGACCTTTGCGATGATTTATTTTGGCGGCTTTACGCTGAACCTGATGACCCTTGGCGGCCTGGCACTCGGTGTGGGGATGATGGTTGACAGCTCGGTGGTGGTCCTTGAAAACACCTTCCGCAGGCGCGTCGAAAACCGGGAACGTCCAGAGGTTGCTGCAGTCGAAGGTGCCCGTGAGGTCGGCCCGGCAATCATTGCCAGCACCATCACCACCCTGGTGATATTCCTCCCGCTGGTCTTTGTCCGGGGGGTCGCGGGGGTCCTTTTCAAGGAACTTTCTTTCGTCATCATTTTCTCCCTGACCTGTTCTCTGCTGGTTTCGCTCAGCCTGTTACCGATGCTGGCCTCCCGGCTGCTGGAGACACCGGAACAGCTGTCTGCCCGGCGTGCAGCCTGGATCGAGCGACTGGTTGCCTGGTCCGATACCCTGTTCAGAGCTCTGGATAATGCCTATCGTGACCTTCTGCAAGCTGTCTTGCGCCATCGCTTACGGACAGTTTTTCTGGCCCTGGCCATTCTTGGCGGCAGCCTGTTGCTGTTACCCTTTATCGGCACCGAATTTCTGCCTCCCAGTGATGAAGGGGAAGTGCGGGTCACTGGAGAGATGGAAATCGGCACCCGGCTCGAACTTCTGGATCAGCAGGCCCGGAAGATGGAAAAGCTTGTTTATCAAGCCGTTCCGGAAGCTGTCTCTTCAGTCATCAGTGTCGGTTCGTCCGGTTGGCGGCCGAGCGATGCCGCAAAGACGGAAATTCGTCTTTCTCTGCTTCCAGCTTCCCAGCGAAAACGCTCCAATACTGAAATTGCCAACGACCTGAGAAGGCGTCTGCAGGGCAAAATCCCTGGGATGACGATTCGAACCCGGGCTCCCCAGGGGCAATTTCTGCTGGAGCGGATTCTCGGCGGAGACGGCGGATTGAGTGTTGAAATTCGCGGTTTTGACCTGTCAATACTCGACTCGCTGGCCGCCAGGGTGGCTCAGAAGATTGCCGCTGTTCCAGGTGTCACCGATATCGATACCAGTCAGGCCGCCGGCATACCCCAACAGGAAATCCGTGTTGATCGCGACAAGGTTGCCGACCTCGGGTTGAGTGTCCGCGATGTCACTGAAGTGCTGGAAACCGCCGTGGCCGGGGCCAAAGCCGGAGAGTTTCGCGCCCAGGGAAACTCTTACCGCATTTTTGTCCAACTGCAGGATGTTGAAAAACGCACACTCGATGAGATTCTTGACCTGACATTGATGACACCCGCCGGCGAGCAGGTGGCGCTGCGCAATCTGGTCAGCAGCGAAGCCAGTCGCGGACCCATTTTGATTGACCGCAAAGATCAGCAACGGCTGGTCACGCTTCAGGCCAACATTGTCGACCGGGATTTAGGTTCGGTGGCGGAGGATATTCAGACAGCACTCAATCAGATTCCCCGCCCGGTCGGTTACGATCTGTCCATAGCCGGAAATTTTGAAGAACAGCAGAAGGCCTTTCACGAACTGATCATCTCGCTGCTGCTGGCCTTGTTGCTGGTCTACATGGTTCTGGCCTGCCAGTATGAATCACTGCGCGACCCGCTCGTGGTCATGGCCTCGGTTCCGGTTGCCGCCGTAGGCGTTCTGGTGACGCTGTTTCTGACCGGAACAACACTGAATCTTCAGTCTTACATCGGCTGTATCATGCTTGGCGGCATTGTTGTCAACAATGCCATTTTGCTGGTCGATCAGGCCGGTCAGCTCACCCGTGCGGGCATGCCGGTCCGCGAAGCGGTGGCCGAAGCCGGCCGCAGGCGCTTGAGGCCGATTCTGATGACCACGTTGACAACCATTCTGGCCCTGCTCCCGCTGGCGTTCGGCATCGGCGAAGGGGCTGATGCTCAGGCCCCGTTGGCCCGGGCCGTGGTTGGCGGTTTGAGTGGTTCGACCCTGATCACCCTGGTGCTGATTCCGGCGGTCTATTCCCTGTTTCATCCGGAACCGAAAGGGGATCATCAATGCGACTCCTGAACTGTTTCCAGCTCTCTGCCCTGCTTCTGTGCCTTGGAGTATTGAGTGGTTGTGTGACCGGTGAACGCTGGAATAATGTGACTGATCACCAGCTGATACAACGCGACAAAGCTATGATCCTCTCCCCAGCCCAGGCGATAACAGTGCCAGCTCCAGCGGTGAAGAGTTCAGCGCCGATACCCCCGGGGGACCTGTCTGAACTCTCGGTCGAAAAGGCGGTATTGTTAGCCCTGCACAACAACCGGGACTTGAAAGTACGTCAGCAGACTCCTGTGATTACCGGCACCTTCGAACAGCTTGAGCGAGGAAATTTCGACCCGGAGCTGTTTGTTGATACTGAATATTTCAAAGAAAGGGCCAAGGAAACCTCCCGTTCCAGCGGTGAGCAGTTCAGTGTCCTGGGCGATGAAGTAGCTACCGAAGCCGGCCTGCGTCAACTTTTGCCAACCGGAACAACCATTGAAGCGGGATTGAGTCAGGGGCGCACTGTTTCAAATCGGGCGCCTGAACAGCAGACCGCGCGGCTGGGCTTGAGCGTGACCCAGTCTTTGCTGCGCGGTTTTGGACCAGCGGTTAACCTTGCCAGTGTGCGCCAGGCGGAACTTGACACATTGGCCAGCGTCAATGAACTGCGTGGTTTCAGTGAAGCGTTGTTGGCAGACACTGAAATTGCCTACTGGAATTATATTCTGGCAAAGGAAGAAATCGCCATCTTTGAAACATCGCTCGCAATCGCCAGAAAACAACGTGAGGAGATTGAGCTTCGCATTGATGTCGGGATTCTTCCCGAGATTGAAGTGGCGGCAGCGCGAGCGGAGGAGGCGTTACGGGTTCAGGCTTTGATTAATGCCCGCAGCCTGCTCGAAGAAAGACGGTTACACCTTTTGCGACTGATCAGTCCCGGCCCGGAAGGTCGGCTTGATCAAGCTTTCACAGCAATCAGCGACCCACGTCTGGCACCAGAACCGATCACCGATCTGACCGACCGGTTGCAGCTGGCCGAGCAATCCCGCCCCGATCTTCAGGAGGCCAGATTACGACTGGAACAACAGCGCCTTGAAACAGTCGTTAGCCGAAATGGATTGCTCCCCAAACTCGATTTTTTCATTGCCCTGGGAAAAACGGGTTTTGCCGATACCGTCAGCGATTCTTTCCGTGAAATGGGTGGCAATACCTATGATTTGAGTGTGGGCCTCAGCCTGGCTTACCTGCTCGGCAACCGAACCGCCAGAGCACAGAATCTGGCGGCCCATGCCTCCCGTCAACAGGCGCTGGACGCCGTTGCCAATCTCCAGCAAATGGTTCAGCTTGATGTCCATCTTGCCGTCAACGAGGTCGAGCGCAGCCGCCTGCAGATTGACGCGAGTCGTGCGACCCGCATCTTTCAGGAGCAGACCCTGGCGGCGGAAAAAGAACGTTTTGATGTCGGCGCCAGCACCGCGCTGCTGGTTGCCCAGGCCCAACGCGATTTGCTGCAGGCCCGGATCAACGAGATCGAAGCAATCGTCAACTACCGTATTGCCCTGGTCAAATTGTATCTGGCTGAAGGCAGCCTGCTTGATAGACGAGGCATTCGAATTGCTGCAGAGGAATTGGCCGAAAAGCTCTTGTGATCAATGAATTATTAGGACTATAAATCTTCAGGTCATTCGTCCGTCGGTAATTTTAAAGGATAATTGGTCGCAATGATCCACTGTTCTGTCTCGATTACCAATCCGCTTTCGTCATTCCAAAATAATGTAAAAACAATGATATAATTAAGTACTTGAAAAGGCTAATCCTGATCGAAAGACAGGGGCGGAAAGCCATGGATCGCAATCGCGTTTCTGCGAAGATTGCCCGGCTGCCAAGAGATTTTAAATTTCTCGGTTTGTCCGGTTTTTATTTTTGTAAACAGCTAAAAATTTTTGTAAAGCCAAACAACGCTCTACTGCCACGGGTTGACTGGTTGTCAAATAAATCTTAAGCAGGAACGCCTCTTTTTAGAATGGGTCTGAGAAGGGCTTTCGAGAGGTTTATTACCAACTATTGATTATCTGTTTGACACCTTATAATAATGGCTAATTATTGAATTTTGCAGCTATTTGTAAATAGCTGCGCTCAAATACTTCAATCGTTCAGCGGAAAAAAATCTCAAGTCCCACAGCCTGGCGCTCG
>JAFGEL010000083.1 GCA_016931615.1 Desulfuromonadales bacterium | reverse complement strand
GGCTTTCAGCCATTTGCTGGGCTAAGCGTTTTGTTTCATCGTCAACACGAAATTGAATTCTAGTATCCATAGGTTGCTCCCGCGATTAGTGTGTGCACAAATGTTAGCACTAGTGTCACTGAAGGGCAACTAACAATTTAATCAACCGGACGGAACGGGCTAGCCGACTTTCTCGAAAAATGCAGCGGGTCCCGCAAATTCGCGTCGCCGCCGTTTATCGCTGACCGTTATAGCTCAAGATTGGTAAACGCAATCAAATGCAGAAACTGGCACAAGTAATCGTATTCTTCTCTGCAGCATTGCTTTGCGGCTGCGCATCGATTGAGTTTCCTTCGTCGTTTGACACGACCCAGGATATTCACGCGGCCCCGGATGCAGGTACGTCACGAGTTATATTTTTTAATCCTGTGTCTTTCGGGGGCGTAAAATTAAACTTGAACATGAGCGTGCACATTGAAATCGATGGCCAAGCAGGTCCCTTCATACAGCATTCTCAGTACTTTCAAGTTTTTCTATCTGAGGGTGAACACATGATCAAGCTTGAACACGTTGACCCCATTGCATTTTCTGATACATACAAAATTGTTGTGAGTGATAACGATCTGTACGTTAAAGTTTCGAGAACACTTTTTGGAAACAGTCTCGAGATACAGGATCAATTACCTCCGCAATTTGAACAAGAATACAAAGCCACAAAAAGCTATAACAAGTAGCTCAAGCGGACGGGGTGATACCGGGGCGGTTCGCGAAAAGGTACCTACTAAATTGAAAAGACCGAGCACTGCCGCTTATCTCAAAGCGTCCATCCGTTCAGATTTTTACAACCCGTCAGAGAGACGCTGCTGCCCGTGACGCCTGATCGTAGAGTCCTGAGAGCAGTCGCAGCAGCGAGGCGGCCTCGCTGATTTCCGAGCCTTCGTTGTCCAGGTTGCGGTAAACGCTGGTCAGGCAGCGTTCACGGATCTGCCGGTACAGTTTGCAGGCCTTATTGCCTTCCTCGGTTGTGGAATAGAAGATTTCCTTACCCCGTTTTTCTTTTTCAATCAGTTGCAGCTTAATCAGTTTTTTAAGGGAATAATTGACGGTGTGACTGTCTTCAACATGCAGGACCAGGCAGATGTCGACCAACCGTTTGCCCTTGCCACGATGATTGACGTTATGCAGAACCAGCACATCCAGTGGGCTGAAATCGGGGTAGCCGGCAGCATTCATGCAGCGCACCATCCAGCGACTGAAAGCGTGATGGGCAATGATCATGCCGTATTCAAACTCGCTCAGATGCCAGCTGTCCGGTGAGGTTAAATGTTCAGATGAAACAATCGGGATGACAGGTTTCAACGGGTCTTCCATGACAAACACTCCTGAGTCGGGGCTGCAGCTTGAGGGGCCATTCTGCTGAGGTCTTTTTCAAACTAACATTTTTTATTGCTTATGAGCATGTGAAAGTTTCGAACAGGCTGAGAGCTGTTTGTTTACGCACCCGACTTCGGTTATTTCGAAGAGACGACAAGCGGGTCATCAGCCATCGATGAATAGAGGCAATAGCGGTTTTTCCCATGTTTCTTAGAGCAATACATGGCGGTGTCGGCCAGGCTTTTGCCGAAGGAAAGGTCAGGGGCGTCATCCGGACACAGGCAGATCCCGATGCTGGCGGAAATATCGCCATATTCAGCGGTGGCACTGGTGATTTTTTTCAGAATTGTATCAGCGCGGTTATGAATAGTCGCCAAGTCACAATTGCTCGTGGCAATGATGAATTCATCTCCACCCAGTCGCCCCAGGATACAGTTATTGTCACAGGATGCTTCCAATGCCCGGGCCACTTTGACTAAAAGCTGATCGCCCACGTTGTGTCCGTAGGTATCATTGATCTGTTTGAATTCATCGAGATCAATCATAAACAGCGCGATCCTTTGGTTTTTTTTCAGTAGTGCCTCGGCTTGAGAATTGAAATAGTGACGGTTGGGAATCTGGGTCAGATGATCATAGTTGGCCAGTCTTTCAGTTTTCAACAGGGCTCTGTTGAGGTTCAGGATGCTGACATGGAGACGTTTAACCAGAAGAAAATAATACGTTGGGATAATAATGAAAGCGATCTGCCAGCCTATGGCCAGGTAGGTATGATTTCGCCAGTAGGGTGAGGTCAAAGTCAGAGAAATCCAGGCGATCGATGTCGCGACAGCTCCGACAACAGCATAGGTCAGCCCGAATCTCATCCCGTAGCCAATGATGTACCACAGGAAGACGGCGACAATTACGGCAGAGAGCCGGCCGACGTAGTACATGGCCATTGCTGTTGCGCCGATATCGGTAATCATGATGATCAGGACGCGCCAGCGCAAAAACGCTTCGGGACGGCATCGGACGAGCAGATAATAGGCCAGGATCCACAACAGGTAGCCGAACAGCACCCCGTAGGCATTTCTATTTTCAATCGGAGTGCCGCACAATTCCATCAGAAGAAATGCAGTTATGCCGAGAACAATCAGCGCGAAACGGAAATAGCTCTGAATGATTTCATTCCGATTGTGGTCGAGAATATTTTTCGGTATTTCAGGAATCTGTTTTGTTTTATTCATTTATTAACTGTCACGTGGGAGCAAACCTACCCAGAATCCCGGGAATTAAGAATAACGGGCTTTCCCCATTCTTTACCATGAGTTCACCAGACAAGCATTCCAGAGTAGGGAATTCTTATTAGTATCATATAATAATCTATGCAACAATAAATTAACTTGGATTTTTTGTGAGAAGAAGAAATTGCCAAGTGCTCAGAAAAACAGGTCAAAGCGACTGACTGTTAGGTGGTTTCAACTGCTGAGAAAATCTCTGGTCTGTTGTGTTAAGTAGGATCGTAACAGAAAGGCAGAGTGAAGACCCTTAAAACACACAGCAGTCATTTACATCGAAAGCTCATTCATCATCCGGCCGGCCATATTTCTTGGCGGTCAAGCCGAGAATGTAGATCGCACCGCTCAACAGGACAATCGCAGCGGAAATACTGAGCAACAGGTAGAGATGGAAAGATCCGGAAACCTGTTGTACGTCGATGACCAGGTGACGTGATAACGCGGTAATGGCAATAAAGATGAGAAATTCCACCGGAAGGCGCTTGGTTTTGAAATAAATACCGACCATGGCTCCAAGTTCGAGATAGATGAACAGCAGCAGGATATCTTTGAGCGCGGCATAGCCTTTGGCCAGCATGCCGAGGTATTCGTGGCCCGCCGACCAGATGATGGTGAGCATAATCAGGAACAGGGCCAGGTAATGGAAAACATCAACAAGAATGCGCCCGGCTTTTTCAACGGGTTGGTATTTTTCAGGCATGGCTCGTCTCCGCAAAGTGATCCATGATCAGGTGAGGCCGTATTTTTCAAGAATTTCAGGCGGGGCCTGGTCAAAATGTGAAAATTCCATCGTGAAACTGCCCTGTCCTTTGGTTGCGCTGCGCAGCTCCGTCATATAGCCGAACATTTCCAACAGGGGGACCGTCGCTCTGACAATATCCTGTCCGGGACGCGATGTGATCCCTTCCACCTGCCCACGTTTCTGATTAAGACTGCTGATGACTCGGCCGGTGTAATCTGAGGGGGCGATCAGCTCCAGAGTCATCACCGGCTCAAGAAGTGTGGGTTGACCGTTTCTCAGGGCGCTGCTCATGGCCCGGTTGATTGCGGCTGAAATTCCCAGGTCGGTGGTTTTCTGGTTTTCATAGGGCAGCTGGGTAACGCTGATGTCAATGTCGGTCAGAGGATAGCCCGCAGCGGGACCGGACTGGCAAGCCAGAGTCAGTTTCTGTTCGATTAAATCAGCCAGTTCTTGAGGCCACGCGGCCAGCAGGTCAGAGGGGATCTGGATGCTGATACCGCTCTTGCGCGCCGCCGGATTAATGCGTAAATGAATTTCCCCGTGGTGCTGTTTGCCGTCGATTTCGCGTTCAAATATTTCATGGTGCTGGCTGGCGCACTTGATGGTTTCGCGGTACACGACCTGAGGGCGTCCGGTTTGAACCTCCACCCCGAAATCCGTTTTAAGCCTCTGAACCACGACCTCGAGGTGAAGTTCGCCCATGCCGGTCAGCAGAGTTTGGCCGGTTTCCGGATCCTCCTTGACCAGGAAGGTTGGATCTTCCCATTGCAGTTTGTCCAATGCCGGCGGTAGTTTGTCACGGTCGTCAATGGTTTTTGGCTCAACCGCCAGGGATACGACAGGCTCGGGATATTCAAGGCCGGCCAATTGTAAAGGGCACTCAGTCGCGCTGATGGTGTCTCCGGTGAGGACATTTTTCAGCCCCGTGGCAGTGACTATATCCCCGGCAAGCGCCAGATCAATACGTTCGCGCTTGTGCGAATGCATGCGGAACAGGCGGGCCACCTTTTCACTGGCCAGGGTGCGACTGTTGTAGACGGTGTCCCCCGGTTTGAGTCGGCCTGAATAAAGCCGCAGGTAGGTCAGTTTGCGGCCATCATCGGCAAGAACTTTAAACGCCAGGGCGCAGAGATCAGCTTCCGGATCAGTTGTGACTGCTGTCTGCCGGTTGTTATCCAGCCTGGTCGCGGGCGCAGGCGGAATATCCAAGGGTGAGGGGAGCAGTTTGCAGATCATATCCAGAACGGGTTGAATCCCTTTGTTTTTAAGTGCCGAGCCGAGCAGGACGGGAAAGATCTGGCAGGCGATAACCCCCTGCCGCAGTGCCGGCAGAATGCGCTCAGGTGCGATAGGACGACCTTCGAGAAAATCGCTGAGGATGTCGTCATCATAATCGGCGGCGGCTTCGATGAGTTGTTCCCGATGGCGCTGAACGGCGTCAAGCATTTCATCGGGGATTTGACCTTCGATCAGGGTTTTCCCCTGATCTTCCTCACGGAACAGCAGGGCTTTTTCTTCGATCAGATCAATCACGCCGCTGAAGGATTCTTCCTGACCGATCGGCAGCTGAAGCAGCACGGGCCGGGCGCGAAGCTTTTCCGTCATCGCGGCGACAACCTGTTGATGGTCGGCACCGATGCGATCCATTTTATTGATCAGGCAGATGCGTGGAACCTGATAGCGATCGGCCTGCCGCCAGACTGATTCACTCTGGGGCTGGACGCCTTCAACCGCGCTGAAGATGGCTACAGCACCGTCAAGTGCGCGCAGAGAGCGTTCGACTTCGATAGTGAAATCAATGTGCCCGGGAGTGTCTATCAGGTTGAAGGTGTAAGTATTCCAGCGGCAGCTGGTCGCGGTTGCGGTTATGGTAATACCGCGGGCCTGTTCCTGATCCATCCAGTCCATGACCGTCATACCGTCATGCACCTCGCCCATCTTGTGTATTTCCCCGGTGTAAAAGAGGATTCTCTCAGAGACGGTGGTCTTTCCGGCATCAATGTGGGAAATGATGCCGAAATTACGTATGGTTTTCAGATCCGGGCCGGCCATGGTTCTCCCCTGAAGGTCAGATGGCTGTTGTTCTCAGCTGTTTCAAGCGGCTCATATCAAGCTGATTGAGGGTAAAGTACTCGCGCTCAAGCTCTTCGATATAAAAATGGTCCAGCCCGCTGTTATTGAGAAAATCGTTGCGCAGATCGACATCGTTCGTGGTGATGATCTGCGGCAGCAGGGTTCTCAGGTAAAGAGCTTCTTTCTTGATGTCATGGATGACCGAGTGGAACAATTCCGGGTCGAGACGTTGCGTAATCCGGCCACGCATCAGCAGCTCGTTATTGATTTCATTCAACAGCTCTTCCTGTTCGTCCCTGGTCGTGTAGCGTGAATAACGCGAGCGAATGTGCTCTTTCGTCGCTTTGAGAATCATGTTGTAGAGTTTCTCTTCATTGTCGATGACTCTCAATTCAGCCGTCAGCATGGGAATCGTGGAAACTCCGGCCGCAATCTGTTCCAGGCCATTTTTAAGACAGATGAGTTTATGTCGACCGTATCTTCCCAGGTAACGACTGTTCATTATTTCATCAAAAAATAATTTATTGAACAGTCCTTTTACTAATTTGTTGAATTCCTGGCGACTCTCCAGCAGGCTGCGCAGCACATCGTCCGTAGGCAGGAAATGCTCCATAAAGGCAATGCGGCTGATACTGGTCGAGGTGCTGTCGTAACGATCGAAAAAAGTGATGATGTAGGAAAAATCCTCCAGCAGTGACAGCGGTGCTCCGTCACGAATCTGCTCATCGAAGAGCTGGCCCGACTCAAGCAACAGCTGTTCAAAGCTGTGATCATGATTTCTGCGCGCGTGCTGCTTGGCAAACAGCAGCTGGATCATATCGCGATTGCCGATGCCCTTGCGCAGCAACAGGTCCTGCAGGATGTCCCGGGTAATCGCGGTATACTCGGGTTCACGTGTTATCTGATCGATTTTGGTCTGCAGCTTTTCATCGAGGGTCGTCAGCAGAGCCGTGGGAATTTCGTTGCGCAGCGCCAGGGTTTTCAGCCGGGTCAAACGGGCATGTTGCTGCCGGTTAATACTGCCCTGATGATAGCATTCGATCAGAACATTTTTGTAATCATCGATAATTCGGTAGTTGTCACGGTGACGGTACATGACATCAATGCGGATCCGCTCCTGCTGATAGGGATCCAGCCCGAGTTCATTTGCAAGTTCTTCCAGGGCTTTCAGGGCTTCCTCGGAAATCATTCGATCCCGATAGTAAAGGGTCTGGAACTCCTGCTGGAAGTGACGATTTCTGACGTGCGATAAGCGCACCAGATAGAAGGTGCATTGGGGCGGCAGAAGTTCGAGCAGTGATTCGGCCAGTTGTGAATCGTCCTGTCGATTCAGGTTGGATATCCGTTTCAAGGATTTTCCAAGATAACGCAGGATGTTCTCCTGGCGTGAACGATGCGTTTCACCCTCCAGCCCGTCAACGAAAAAGAAATAATTGTCGACGGCATGGCCTTTAAGGAAAATGTCCTCATAGCTCTGCTGAATTTCATTCCGACTGCTTATTTCCAGTTGTCCATCCTGATTGTAGCCGGCACCGAGAAGCATCAGCCGGTTGACGATTCCAACTTTGGTCAGGTCGGACAACGGCTGGTCAACGCCGAACATATATTCGCAGAAGCTGCCGCCGGTTCCGGTCTGATTGATGCCCTGGGGCGACAGGACCAATTCGTGACCGGGGGCAAAGAAACGCAGATCGTTATCCAGAACCTGAAAAAAATGCTGGTGGGCCGTGCGTTTGCCGGCTGCCGTCGCGTAGTATTCGATTTCCGGGGTGATATGTCCGTGAAGGCGGAGTTCAGTACTCATGAGTGGACCTGTTTTGCCAGTGGTGTGCTGAAGCGGTAACCGTCGTAAGCCAGGTTGATGCCGGCGGGCAGCTGCTGATCATGAAGTGCGTGGTCAACTTCGTGGCTGAGGTGAGTCAAAAGGGTTTGTTTCGCACCGATGCGCTGTGCCATGGTGATGGCCTGGGGGATGTTGAAATGGGTCCTGTGCGGGGTAAAACGCAAGCCGTCAAGAATCAGCAAATCGAGATCCTGAAGCTGTTCGACTGACCTGTCGGGAATCCCGTTGCAATCGGTCAAATAGGCTATGGGGCCGCAGCGGTAACCGAATGTTTCGATCCAGCCGTGCTCCATCGCGATCGGCTCAATTTTCAGGTCAAAGATTTCAACGGCGGTGTCGATCGGTTTCAGCTTGAGATGTGGAATGTAGCCGCTCGGCTCGGTGTGATCAAAAATATAGCTGAAGCTCGACCTGATTTTCCGTAAAGTCGCGGCTGAACCATAGAGAGGGATCGCTTTGTCGGAATGCTGGTTGAAGCCGCGTAGGTCATCAATGCCATGTAAATGATCGGCGTGACTGTGGGTGTAGAAAACCGCATCTATATAACGGATATCCTCGCGCAGGGCCTGCTGGCGCAGGTCGGTTGAGGTATCAATCAGAATGTTGTGGTCATTGTAGCTCAACAGGGCGCTGCAGCGGGTCCGCTGGTTGCGGGGGTGCGCCGAAAGACACACCGGGCAGCGGCAGCCGACTACGGGAATGCCGGTGCTGGTGCCTGATCCGAGAAGCGTTAAGATTAAAGTGTCTTTCTGCATTGTCAGATAACCAAAAGATGAAAATTCTACAATCGACTGATCAATCTAGCATTATGTTTTCCTCAGAGACAACAGTTTTGATGTTGAATCCGAATCAGTGAATGGGTCGCCGAATATAAGCATAAGCCATTGTCATGTTTAAGCTTTCAAAAAATGACCGCCGAACCTATGGGTGTGACTTACATTTTTTGAAAATCTTCTCCATGGCAAGCGCTTAAACTTCTTTTTCGCCGCGCAGCCACTGAATCGGGTTGAAATAAAGTTGTGATTGCACTGGGGAAAACGCTAGAATGATGAGGTGAGGAAAGGTATGAAGACGAAACCTGCAGGTGAAACCAATAAACTCTGTCAACGTTGCATCCGTCACTGCAAGCAGCCTGAAGATATCCTGATGCTTGAGTGCCCACGTTTTCAGCCGCGTCCCTTCAAGTCTGAAGAGTTGCAATTCAGCCAGCTAAACCTTTTTGACAATAAGTAATTACCGCCCGGTCGCCCCGCTCAGTCGAGCACTCGTTGATGCAGAAAGGTCTCCAGATAGGGGATGAACTTTTCCGGTTCAACCAGAAAAGAGTCATGGCCGTAATCCGATTCGATCAGATGGTATTGAACCGGTTTGCCGAGACGTGTCAGCTCGGTGATCAATTCCTCGGTCTGATAGGGGGGGTAAAGCCAGTCAGAAGTGAAGGCGAACCACAGTGAAGGGCAGCGCAGCTGGTCAAGGGCCTCACTGAGAGAATCAAAGTTCCAGGAGACGTCGTACAGATCGAGAGCCTTGGCCAGGTAAAGGAACGAGTTGGTATCGAAGCGATCGACAAAATTACCGCCGTTGTAATCCAGATAACGTTCAATCTCGAATTTACCGAAAAAATCAAACATCCCGTCCCGAACCGAAAAACGCCGATTGAACTTCATCATCATTGATTCATCCGACAGGAAGGATATATGACCGACGGCACGGGCCAGGGCCAGTCCGTCTGCGGGAGGATGCTCGGGTTGATAATTCCCTTTTTTCCACAGTGGATCATTATAAATGGCCTGCCGGGCCAGGGCGTTCAGGGCAATCGCCATGGGTGAGGTGCGTCCGGTTCCGGCGATTGGCACAATAGAGCGAACCATGTCGGGATAGTGGATTCCCCATTCAATTGCCTGCATGGCCCCCATGGAGCCACCGATGACTGCCAGCAGTGAATGAATGCCGAGATGGTCGAGCAGAAGTTTCTGGGCGCGAACCATGTCGCGGACCATCAGTACGGGAAAGCTGAGCCGGTAGGGGCGTTTGGTCTTGGGATTGATGCTGGTCGGTCCCGTCGAACCTTTGCATGATCCGATGGTATTGCTGCAGATAACGAAGAAACGTTCGGTATCAAGTACTTTGCCCGGGCCGATCATGTTGTCCCACCAGCCCGGTTTACGGTCTTCTTCGGAGTGGACGCCCGCGGCGTGGGCATCCCCGGTCCAGGCGTGAGTTGCCAGAATGACATTCGACCGGTCGGCGTTCAGCTCCCCGTAGGTTTCGTAAGCCAGGGTTAGCGGCCCAAGATAACGACCGCTTTCAAGTCTCATCTCGTCGTCGAAATGAGCAAATTCTGTTTTTACCAAACCGACGCCGTTGTCCAAGTCGGCCCTCCTTGCCTGAACGCCATTAAAAAAGGCCCTTCCTGC
>JAFGEL010000082.1 GCA_016931615.1 Desulfuromonadales bacterium | reverse complement strand
GTTACATTGTGGCTCTTATGTATATACTCGCTCATGCGAGTATAATCGCAGCAAGCTGCGGGGAATTGAACCCCTAGAGATTAAAAATGGTGACAAATGATCTATCAGGAGTATCTACAAAGCTTCAGGGGACTGGTAGCAAGACCAGTCCCCTGAAGAGAGGATCACAACAACACCTAGATGTTGTTCAAACGTGAATCAATACTACTTGAGCTCAGTAAAAGCGCCATTCTCAACTTTGTAAACGGAGAAACCGACACCTTCAGCATCGCCCTTGCTGTCGAATTTGATCTTACCGACAGGAGTTTCAACATACTCGGTACGCAGTGCCTTGGTCACGGCATCGTAGTCGGTGGTTCCGGCTTTTTCGATGGCGTTGAGCAGAGCCAGGGCGGCGGAGTAACCTTCCTGGAAGAAGGCACCCGGATCAGCACCGTACTCGGCTTTGAACGCGGCCGTAGCGGCGGCATTCAGAGGAATACTGGACAGATCGCGGGGACCGGTTACGTAGGCACCTTCAGCAGCATCACCGGCCACTTTGAGGAAGCTTTCGTCTTTAACACCGTCGTCGGAAATGAAGATGGTCTTGAGACGCTTACGCTTCATCTGGGCAACCAGCTTCGAAGCTTCGGGATGGTAACCACCAAAGATCAGGGCTTCAGCCCCATTTTTACGGACTTTTTGAACAATCGATGAATAATCCATCGCGCCGGGAGTGATGCCTTCAAACAGGACCACTTCAACTTTGCCCGACTCATCAAGGAATTTTTTGGCGAAATCGGCAAAACCCTTACCGTAGTCGCCCTTGTCGTGGAGAACGGCAACTTTTTTGACACCCAGTTTGTTGATGGCAAAATCTACAGCCATTTTTGCCTGCATGTCATCAGAAGCGATGGTGCGGAAGAAGTTGGGGTAATCGCCACTCTGGGTCAACGGCGGGTTGGTGGCCGAAGGTGACATAACCGGAATCTTAGCGTCTTTGTAGATACCAAGAGCAGCCTTTGTAGCACCGGAGCAGATGTGACCGAGAACCACGTTGGCCCCATCGGTGACCAGCTTGGTTGCGGTATTGGTGGCAATTTCAGGTTTGCACTGATCATCCTGGATAAGCAGTTCAACCTGCTTGCCGAGAACACCACCTTCAGCATTAATCTTCTTGACAACCAGCTGAGCGGCTTTCATTGCGGGAATACCATAAGGAGCAAGGTCACCGCTGTGGGGACCGGCGACACCCAACTTGATGGTATCAGCAGCAAACCCTGCTGCAGCCATGCTCATAACAAGAGCAAAGGTTGAAAGCAAGACTGTCATTTTCTTCATGATTGTGCCTCCTGGATATAAATGAATAGGTTGGTGGAGCTTGTGATTTATAGAACTGAAAGATATAATTCAAAGCACCTTGGGCGGTCAAGAGCAAACTGATTTTCCAGTCAATTTAAGAGCTTTCACACGTAAAACGACAATTGATACGTCAGCGTTTTGGACTACTGGTGAAATTGCTTTCTCATTTCCTCAATCATGACGGAAATCTTTGTTTGTCCGGCAACCAACCGGGCCAGCTTCTGCAGTTCTGTGTAAAACCGTTCCAGATCCTGCTCGCTCAATTCCGGGCCGACAACAGCGAAGGCCTTTTCAACCTGGGTCACACCGAACTTGCCGATATGGTTTCCGGCAATGACCTTAAAAACACTCAGAATATGTTGACGCTGTTTGTCCTGCAATTTTTCCTGAGAACGGATGGCCGTCTCTTCCCTTCTGTGGCGCTCCTCCAGCAGCACTTTCCGGGCCCGTTGCCAGATAGGCCCAAGATCCGCCGAGCCCATCAGGTCAGCGAGCACCAATTCATCGGCACTACGGGTTTCCAGAACATCCAGCCTGGCTCCGTCACACAGAGCCACCGATTGCGAAATATCCGCAGAAGGATCCAGTTCCATCGTTCCCTCATGAAAAAAACCGAGAGCGTAGCCATGATCATAAAAGATCAGGGCCGTACGTTCATCAGCATAAACCCGCAAACAGCAGGTCAAGCCTTCATCTTTGATCTGTTGCAGCTGCGATTGAACATCAACCTGCTCAAGGAGCAGGCCCTTATGCAGATAACGCCCATGCAGCAGAGAGTGGACACTGAGAACCAGATCGGATGACAGCTTGTAGATATTCAGAACCGCATGCCCCTGGATAGAAATCTCAAAGACTTTGGCAATCGCATCGTAGGCGATCAGACGCTCGGACTCGTTACTGTCCATAAACGTTGAGCTGATTAACTTTCCGGTCTGAAAAAGCACAACACCGGCACCCTGAGGCGAGTCGAAACGCAGATACCCGGTGAAAGATCCGGCGCGCAGCTTTTCCATAGCCTCCGGAAGATTGATACGAGCGGGATTGACTTTCTGCCTGACCGGGTTGCCGCGTGGCAAATGAATCATGGTGCCTCTCTCAAAAATCCAACGGAAGAAAAAGATTCTCGCACAATTTAGAAACTATCGCGGAAACTGTCAATAAAACTGACGGTATTCGCCCCGATCCAGTCCTCATGAATATCAATCCTGCAGTTTTTCCCACTCGCGGTAGGTTTCCTCCAGAGAGTCCTGCAGCCGGCCATGCTCCCTGCTGATCTGACGCCAGAGATCCTGGTTCTGATAGGTCTCCGGATCAGCCATGGTCTCTTCCACGGAAGCCAGGCGAGACTCAAGATCTTCAATCTTTTTTTCAACCACGGCGACATCTTTCAGCCGCTTCTGCTCTTTTCTCTGCTGTTCTTTGCGTGCGGCATGAGCCTTCACGCGCTCTTCCTTCGACAGCGAAACGACATCGTCCTCAGGCCTCGAGACTTTCTGCTCAACCCGATTACGGCTGTGGCTGGTGTCTCCAACACTCTGCTTGGCGCGCAGGAAATCCTCGTAATTACCGATATATGAGGTCACCCGCCCCTGGCCGACCTCAAGAACCCGGGTGGCCAGTTCATCGACGAAATAGCGATCATGCGAGACAAAGACGATGGTCCCTTTGTACTTCTTCAATGAATCAAGCAGGACCTGTTTTGATTGCAGATCAAGATGGTTGGTCGGCTCATCAAGCAGCAGCAGATTGGCGGGACGCAGCAAAAGCTTCGCCAGTGCCAGACGGTTGCGCTCCCCACCAGACAGAACTTTGACCGGTTTTTCGATATCATCACCGGAAAAAAGAAACGCTCCCAGAATATTACGCAGCTTCGGCACCATCGCATAAGGAGCATCAGCTGAAAGTTCACTGTAAACATCGCGGGTGGGATCCAGTTCCGCGGCCTGATCCTGGGCGAAATAGGCCTGATGAAGATTATGCCCTTCTTTGCGTTCACCGCTCACCGGCTTTTCAACCCCGGAGAGAAGACGCATGAGCGTCGACTTGCCGGCACCATTCGGCCCGACCAGCGCCAGGCGCTCTCCCTGTTCAATCTGAACATCAATCTGATTCAGAACTTTGAGATCCCCGTAGGCCTGGGAAGCCCCGACAAGCTCGACCGCAAGCTTTCCCCCTTTGGGCGGGGCGGGAAAGGTGAAGGCGATCTTTTTACGCTCGGGAGGGAGAGATATCCGCTCAATTTTTTCCAGCTGTTTTACCCGGCTCTGAACCTGGGAGGCTTTGTTGGCCTGATAGCGAAAGCGATTGATAAAAGCCTCTATGCGGGCGATTTCATCATCCTGCTGCTGTTTGGCCGCCTTCAAGGCCGCGACCCGCTCTTTTCTGGCCACCAGGTAACGGCTGTAATTACCCGGATACTCAGTCAAATCTCCGTTCCAGATTTCAACGATCCGGGAAACCACGCGATCAAGAAAAAACCGATCATGCGAAACCAGTACCACTGCGTGGGGATACGCTAGCAGATAGTCTTCCAGCCAATCCCGCGCCGGCAGATCGAGGTGGTTGGTCGGTTCATCAAGCAGCAGCAGGTTGGGCTTTTTAAGTAACAATTTTGCCAGGGCAATGCGCATCTGCCAGCCGCCGGAGAAAGTTTCGCAGCGTTTATGGAAATCTCCTTCGGTAAATCCCAGCCCGTAAAGAACTCGACCGATCTCGGCATCCATCTGATAACCGCCGCACTGTTCAAACAGTTGCTGAAGTTCAGCGTAGCGTTCCAGAACGGGATCTTCGTTCCTTTCTGCGATACTCTTTTCAAGCTGTTTAAGCTCCAGCTCTATCTGCTGCAACTCATCCAGGGCGCTGCGGACCTCCAGGAAAAGCGTCTGACCCTTGTGAACCAGTCCGTCCTGAGGCAGATAGCCGAAAGTTGTTCCTTTGGCCACCTGCACGACTCCTGAATCACATTCAACCTGACCCGCGAGCAACTTCAGCAGAGTGGTTTTCCCTGCACCATTTTCTCCGCACAGACCGATGCGGTCTGTCGGGCGAATATGCCAGTCGAGAGCGGAAAAAATCTGCCTGTCGGCAAAAAACTTATCGATATTTTTGAGCTGCAGCATCGCTGATCTACATCCCTGGGACTGAACGGGTAAAGTTCGCACTTATAGCACAAAGCCCCATCGGCTGAAAGCACACAAAAAAAGGAGATCCTGTCGAGCACAAGACCTCCGAAAAAACCTGACTGTCCGGCGCCCATGAACGCCGAGTGCCGGGTCAATCGAGATAACGAATCATATATTCCTCAGCCAGTTCGGCAATATTCTCAACACTCATACGGCTGTTATTAATTACCAGGTGGTAAATTTTCGGATCATCAATCCGTCCCTCAGCAAAACGTCTGACAAAATCGTCGCGCTGCTGCTGATGGAGTTCAATATACTTTTCAGCTTCTCTTGCCGTAAGAGAATGGACCTTCATGATTTTTTCAACGCGAAAACGTTGGGGCGCCACAAGGCGCAAATGGATGCAATTAGGCAGGTCCTGCGTCGCAAAAACGGCACCCCGCCCGATCAGTACACAATTGCCGCGCCGGGCAAACTCCCTGATGACAGTGCGCATATGTGTGAAAACTTCTGTTTCCTCTGCGTGGCTGGTATCGAGAAACATAGCAAAAATAGCTTTGAGCGATGATGGGGTGTCCTGGGATTTTTCTATCTGCGCGACGCTATAGCCCGACAGCTCCGCAACGCGGTCAAGGATTTCCCGGCCGATGATCACCCAGGGATCGCCGGCCACCCGGGTATTGAGACGCTTGACGAGATTTTCCGCCAACGGATAAGCCTGACAGCCAAATTCACGAGCAATGGTAAAACAGGGCGCTGGTTTTGCTCCATCGGCGACCTGTTGCAGCCTGTGCCAGGCTTGAAGTTTCGCTTCGAGTTGGGGAGTCCAGAAGTTTTTCAGAACCATGGTGGCCTCCTTTCCGGCTGGGAATTGAGTGCTGAATGATCATATTCCTTCTCTTCGGTCTTTTGATTATAACCGATAAAGACCGAATCCGCATAAAAACTCATTCCAATCCGCCACTTAGAACCGGCAATTAAAAGTATCTATTGTTCAGCATATCGGTTATAATGCTTTGATTAGTAACGAATTTTACCGGTCTCCGCTGCTGAGCGTAGAGACCGGAACGCGTAAATAGAGTTCAGTTTTTACAGTTTCCGCAGCCATTTCAGAGGGGAACGGGCTGCAACACCAACACTTTAACCGGCACAGACCTTCAGGATGACCCCGCAACCGCGGAGAGGTCTCTTGAAGAACTTCCGGAGTGAGCCGCTGTGAACAGCGTGCCGAAAGGTTTAAAAAAATGAGCAAAAAGATGTTGATCAATGCCTCCCACCCGGAGGAAAACCGGGTGGCGATTGTCGTTGATGGTGTCCTCAGTGAGCTTGATATCGAGCTCGCCGGCAAAGAACAGACCAAGGGAAATATTTACAAAGCGGTTGTCGTTCGGGTTGAGACCGGGCTGCAGGCCGCTTTTGTCGATTATGGCGCGGAAAAGCTCGGTTTTCTACAGATCGGTGAAATCCATCCCAGTATCTACCCCAATAAGGATGAATCAAAAAGTCGTCCCCGCATAGCCGACATCCTCAACCGCGGTCAGGAAATCCTTGTCCAGATCGTCAAAGAAGAACGGGGCAACAAAGGGGCAGCACTGACGACCTTTTTATCGATTCCCGGTCGTTATATGGTCCTGATGCCTGACAGCACGACCAAGGGCGTTTCAAGAAAGATCACCGACGAGTCGGAGCGCAAAAAGCTTAAACGCACTATGGCTGAGCTCGATCTGCCTGAGAATATGGGCTATATCGTCCGCACTGCGGGTATCGGCAAAGACAAGGACGAACTGAAACGTGATTTCGACTACCTTGTCCGTCTTTACGAAGGCATAGTCGCCCGTCAGGACCAGATCAAAGCTCCGGCACAGCTCTACCAGGAATCGAACCTGACAATCCGGTCCATTCGCGACTATTTCAGCACCGACATGGATGAAGTCCTGATTGACGATCAAGCAGTTTACCAGGACACCCGCGACTTTTTCGCTCTGGTCATGCCCGAACTGCAACACCTCGTCAAACGTCACCGTGAAAGACGGCCGATTTTTTCCCGTTATCAGATTGAAGAACAGATCGATGGTCTTTCTAAAAACCAGATTCCACTTCCCTCGGGAGGATCGATCGTCATCGATCAGACGGAAGCCCTGGTCGCCATTGACGTCAACTCCGGCAAAATGGCCAGCGAGAGCGGCATTGAAGCCACGGCAATCAAAACCAATATGGAAGCGGCTGCCGAAGTCGGTCGTCAACTCCGGTTGCGGGATCTCGGCGGTTTAGTGGTTATCGACTTCATTGACATGCGCGACAGGAAAAACATCCGCGAAGTAGAGCAGGAACTGCGCAAATCTTTGAAGGATGACAAGGCTAAAGTCTCGGTTGGACGCATCAGCCAGTTCGGTCTGATGGAAATGAGCCGGCAAAGACTTAAACCGACCTTGAGTGTCGGCGCTTATGAAGAATGTCCCCATTGTAAAGGGATCGGCCGAATAAAAAGCATTGAAGCCCAGGCGGTGAATCTGTTGCGGCAAGCCCACACCGCGGCATCCAAAGGCCAGATCGGATTGATTGAAGCCATAGCCCCCGTTGAGGTGGCCAACTACCTGCTCAACCAGAAGCGCAAGGCGATTGTCGATCTTGAGCGCCAACTGAACCTCAGGCTGCTGATCCATGGTCGCGCCAAAATGCTTCCGGGCGATCTGGAACTGGAAATCCACAAGCGTGAAAAAACCGAAGATGAATCGCGGAAAATCATGCCGATTTCCCACGCCAACCAGATCGAAGTCGCCCTAGCCGCCCAACAGGAGGTGAAAGAGAACTCTACCCCTGAAGAGACCACCGAAGTGCCTGGTGAAGAACCCACGGAAACAAAAGCCCCCGAGGACGCTCCCAAGAAACGTCGCCGCAGACGCCGCAAGAAACCCGTACCTGCTCAGGAACAAAATCTCGAACAGGAAAGCCAGCCACAGCAACCCGAAACTGACAGCCTCGCGCCGGCAGCACAGACACCTGTCCAGATCGAGGTAGAAGCCCCTGAAGAGGTCCCTGTTCCAACGGCAGAGCAACCTGAACAGGAGCCGCCCAAGGAGCAGGAAAAACCCAAGCGCCGGACGCGTCGCCCGGCACGGAAAAAGCCTGCTCAAAAACCTCAAACGGAAGCAGGCTCTGTCAAAGCACCAGGCTCTGAAGCCGAAGAAACTGGGCCGCAACAAACTCAGCAGAAGGAGCCGGAGCAACAATCTCCAGCTGAAACCCAACTGGCGGAAACCGCTGTGGCCAAAACAACACCGGCGAAAAAACCACGCAGAACGACGAGGAAAAAGGCTCAAGCGGAACCACAGGTCAAAACGGACAGCCCTGAAGAGATACCTGCCCATGACCCCGCGGGAAAACCGCAGGCCAAACGCCGCAGGACAAGCACAAAAGCGCCCGCACCCAAAAATACGGAAACAGAAACTCAAGCGCCCTTGTCAGAACCAGGCTCAACAGACTCAAAACCTCAGCCTAAAAGGAGAACAGGGCGTAAAACCCAAGAACCGAAAGAAAGTGCCGGGGAAAAGCCTCAAGGCAAAGAAAAATCCACAGCTGATGAAGGAGCCCCCGCCGGCGCCGCTGTGAGCGCCGGGGACAAACCTAAAAGACGGCCACGCAAGATAGCGAAAAAAGATCAAACTCGCCAGGACGGGGAAACCTCCGGCGAACAAAAAAGCCTCAAAACGAACCACAAAGCAGCAGAAGTAGCAGTACCGGACAAAGCCTCAAAGGAGTAAAAGGAAAGCGCCCAGGGTCTGGGCCGAAGAGTAACACATCAGCAAAAAATCCGCTTCAGGTCGAAACAGCCTCATCCACCTGAACGGAGACCTGTGTCACCTGGTCCAGAACCTGTTTCAACTTCACTTCCTGGCTGACCGTAGCATAGCCCTGTTCTTCACTTTTTTGCAGCGCAACTTCCATCGCCGCCCGGGTCGCAGAGATCGTACGATCAAGCTGTTCAGCGAGATCGGCCCCAAACTGACGAAAACTCTCATCGAGCCCCCGTCTGAGAGTCCAGTTGATCTGCTCAACGTTCTGATTAATTAATCTACGCCCCTCTTCACGCAACCTGGAGATCGTCCGCCGGTGGCGAAATTTATAGGTTAAAAATTTACGCGACAGTTTCTGCCCCAGCGGATCCATATCCGAGATAAACAGGGAGCGATCCCAACTCGGCGTGGCAAAGGTCGCATAAGAATCATGAGCCGATGGCGCCCGGTAAGGAATGCTGAAAAGGTCCGCGGCATTCTGACGAACTTTCTCTATCAAGGTGTTGCTGCGGTTCTGATGCAGGCTCAGAAGATCGGTGGCGTCTTTATGAATAAGTTCATTTACACGTCGCATTTGCACAGAGAAGAACTGGGGAATCTGCACACTCAGCTCATCACGGACC
Organism: Desulfuromonadales bacterium; assembly: GCA_016931615.1. Classification (GTDB taxonomy): domain Bacteria; phylum Desulfobacterota; class Desulfuromonadia; order Desulfuromonadales; family Geopsychrobacteraceae; genus JAFGEL01. Next base: position 30,818 of record JAFGEL010000082.1, on the reverse strand, counting down.
ATCCGCTCGAGGGTTTCGGTGTCGGATATCGTCTGAAAGTAACTTTCTAATTTTGTCAGGATTGCCTCTTTGGCCTGCTGACGGACACCTTCGACCTCCTTGCCGAGCTTTAGCTCGATACGTTTCAGGTCTCCCGAAAGCATATCCTCAGAAGCCAGTTTTTCCCTTTCCACATCGGGCAGGGACTGGCGAAATTTTTCAATCCGCTGATTTAATTCATCTTCCGACAATTTGAGGGCGCTGAGCGAAAGCTGCAATTGCAGGCTGATATGGCTCAGCTGATCAGACAGTCTTCGGCGAATGGAGCTTTCGAGGGTCTGTTGTTTCTCACGGGCAAAAAAATCAATCAGGTTCTGATCAACCTGCTGCATGCCACTCTCTTTCCAGCCCTGCTGATCACCAGCCACCCGTGCTTCAAGCCCCTTTCGAGCTGAGACAGGAAGAATCTGGGGCGGCCCCTGCAGCAACGACGCCAACTGGTCAGCAAGAAATTTGAGCGACGCAATCTGCTCCGGCTCACTGAGAAAATCGATCTTATTCAGCAGGTAAAACGTTCTCGGCAGTTGCTGACAGATCTCCTTCAGATAATCCAGTTCGACCTCAGTAATCGGCGGGTCAGGAGATACCAGGAACAGGGCAGCATCGCATTGGGGAAGAATCTGATAGGCCACCTCGGTATTGTGCCTGTGAGTCGAGCCGATCCCCGGAGTGTCGATCAGAATAACGCCCTGTTGCAACAGCTTTGCCGGATGTCCGATCTCAACCCGTTCGACCTGGTGCTGATTATGCGGATTTCCGGCTTCGGTCACAAATTCAACCAGAAAATCCGCCAATGATGAATATTCCGTCAGGGTAAACACCTCAGGGGGCCGGTCCGAAGAAAAGTACACGCATGCCGAAATTTCGGGGGAATAACGGATAAAGGTCGGAATAGCGGTGACCGGCAGGATATCGGTCGGCAGCAGATATTCGCCTAGCAGGGCATTCAGCAGAGTACTCTTGCCCCGTTTGAACTGACCGAGAACGGCCAGGCGAAACTGCCCTTCGACCAGTCGTTCATGCAGATGATGAAGCTGTTTTTTATACTCGGCATATTCCCCGTCAAGAACGTCAAGACTGGCGGCAACACTCAGAAGACTGTCTTTCAGCTCACTCACGCCGGGCTGAGCCTCGCGGTTGGACTCATACATCAATTAGCCTCTTGAAAAAAATATGGCAGTTATCAGCTGAACCGCAGGCACAAAAACCGGGCCCAGAGCAGCGACACACCTGTCTTGATTGCATACAGCAGATTAAGAGTTATCGGAAAAGAGGTCACTGCTCAGATAGCGTTCACCGGAATCAGGCAGAATAACGACAATATTCTTCCCGGAAAATTCAGCTTGCCGTGAAATCCTTGCCGCGACAGCGGTCGCCGCTCCACAGGAAATCCCCGCCAGAATCCCCTCCTCTTTTGCCAGCCTTCGGGCAAAATCGTAAGCCTCCTCATTGGTTACCAGTTCAACGCGGTCGACAAGGTCAAGGTCCAGGGTATCGGGAATAAATCCGGCACCGATCCCCTGAATCTTATGGGGCCCCGGCTGGAGCATTTCACCGGCCAGATGTTGACTGATCACCGGGCTGTCCGCTGGTTCCACGGCAACCGAGATTATGGCACGCTCCCGGATCTGTTTGAAATATCGCGACAGGCCGGAAATCGTTCCGCCGGTCCCGACCCCCGAGACCAGAACATCAATCTGGCCGTCAAGATCATTCCAGATCTCCGGGCCGGTGGTTTTGACATGAATTTCTGGATTTGCAGGATTTTTGAACTGATGCAGAAGTAAATAGCGTTCAGGCTGAGCCTCGGCCATCTTCTCGGCTTCATTGACAGCTCCAGCCATACCCTTGCTTCCCGGCGTCAAGATCAGGTTGGCTCCAAACGCTTTTAATATCTTGCGCCGTTCAAGACTCATCGTCTCAGGCATGGTCAAAGTAATCGGAATGCCCTTTGAGGCTGCCACAAAAGCCAGGGCAATTCCCGTGTTGCCGCTGGTCGGCTCAACGATTTCCATTCCCGGCTTCAATGTCCCTTTCTGCAAAGCGTCCCAGACCATCGATGCACCGATACGACATTTCACCGAATAGGCCGGGTTACGTCCTTCAATTTTTGCAAAAACCTGTGCTCCACCAGCATCGATAACACGGTGCAGGCGCACCAGAGGAGTACGGCCGATTGAGAGAGAATTGTCCACGAAAACCTGGCTCATAAATGGTCTCCATATGTGAAAATTAAGTGTTTGTGTTGTGCTGAAAAGGATGAAGTTATGCACCAAGCGGTCAACACACTTTTTTGAATATAGATTAACCCACCAAACAAATCAACAAACGGCTGAAATATTTGGCCTGCCATAATGGGGAAAAATCGGAACTGGCAGCAACATAAAGGGAAGTGAATAGAGCTGAAATGGATGGCTGAACCATTACCCAAGATGTGTGACAAAAAAAAACCGCACGTTCAATTGAGAACGTGCGGTTAAAAAAGAACTGTCGTCTACAAAAATTAATCGGAAACGACTTGAGTCTCTACCTCTGTGGCCACTTCATCATGAGTTTCAGGATCCTGAACACGGCTGCGGACCTGATCCCTGACCTGGGCTACGTCTTCATTAACCGACTGATTGACTTGATGCTGATGCATGTTGCGATGTTGATGCTGGTTTTGCGGTTGAGTTTGCGTCATCGCCTGAGCTTGTGCTCCCAAGCCCTGGGCTGCCCCTGCGTTGTCACCAGCTCCACCAGCTCCACCAGCTCCACCAGCTCCACCAGCTCCACCAGCTCCACCAGCTCCACCAGCTCCACCAGCTCCACCTTTGGCGAACGCGGACTGAGAAACCAGGGTCGCGGTCGACAGATCAAAGGCAACCGGAGTCAATACAAACAACACCATCATGGCCCAGACAAGGGGGTTAAACTTAAATACGCTTTTCATTTTTTCTCTCCTTTAGTTGTATGGGGTTCTTGAACGATATCTGCCCATACAACGCCCTGCCGCGTAATCGGTTGACAGGGTCAATCAGTTTTTTTCTTCAAAAACACAACCAGCGCCCCATCGCCGCCGAACTCTTTGGGAGCACGTCCCCATTCCGCAATCACAGCGGCGGCCTCATGAATCAAAAAATCTTCAGCTGCATCCCGCAGAACCGCTTCTCCATCAGCCGAATGCAGGCCTTTCCCGGTTACGATCAGTAATGTCTCCCAGCCCTGATGAGCAGCATTCTGAAAAAAGTACCTCAACCTAGGGACGGCCTCGTGACGTTGACAGCCATGCAGATCAACTTTTGCCTCGATTTTGATCCGCCCTCGCCTGAGCTGTTTCATTCTGCGCGGGGTCGCTTTCAGCACAGGGCTGTTTTCATTCGGAATCACATCTTCAAAGCGGACATCAAGATTGTTCATCGCGGCCAGGAACAGCTGCTCTTCGGTGAGTTGCTGCGAAGCACCGGCTGCGCTTTCAGCAACCGGTTGTGCGTCCGTCTCCTGCTGATCCATTTCCTTGCCGGGCTGCAAAGGCTGAACGCCAAGCATTTCCATCTCCTCGGCAAAAGACCCGTAAACATCCTGGGTTACAGAGCTGACTTCAGATAGAGATCCGGTTTTTTTGTCAGCTTTAGAAGCAGCAAACCCCTTCAGTTCACTGAAGGGGTTTGCCTGAAAGGTCTTGGAAGATTTTTGCGCAGCTTTTTTCTTTTTTGCCATCAAGCGCTACCTGAGAACCTGTTTACGCCGCCCGGTCATGGCTTTTGTCTGTTTTTTGATGATCGCGCCCTGTTTTTCCAGATGGAATTGGTACCACATGTCGCCAAAGCCCTTCATTTTCATTTTTTTTCCGGCTTCCAGCAGATCCAGATTTTCCTTCAGGCGTTCATCGTTTGAGGTTTTAGCAAGGCCCTTTTTCAACACGTCGATGGCTTTTGTGCGTTCACCGATCCGATCGAGGCAGAACGCGTAGAGAGCATAAACCATAGGTTCTTTGCGGTTGCCCGAAACAGCCTTGGCAAAGGTGTCGATCATCTTGCTGGTTTTATTTTTTTTCATGTAGGTAATGGCCAGCATTGATTGACTGACCCAGTTACGCACGAAGCCTTTTTCCAGGTAGGGAACAGCTGCGTTGAAATCGCGCTTGATATAAAGAATGCTGCCGATCTGGGAATAAATCTGCTGTTTGACATACAACTGCCAGGCTCCCCATTTCAAACCGGCTTCCAGTTCCTTGATCGCCTTTTCACTGCGATTGGCCATCACATCACGCTGGGCCGTCTGCATCAATTCGCCGACTTTTTTCATCACCGAACGGGTAATAAGGATGAACACTGCAGCGAAAATCAGGGCCGAAACGGCCATGGTTATCCACATGTTGCCGGTCACAAACCTCATCATCAGAGCCGAAGACAGGGCGGAACAGGCAAACGAAATCAGCATATTAAGCATGGGGGTTTTCCTTTGTCAGAGTACGGCGTCAACTTACCGGAAAACGTCTTCTCCGGCGTATTTCGGCGCGAACTTTAACAATCCGTGAAGAAAATGTCAAAAGAATCAAACCAGGGAGGCTGTTGAGCCGCAAAAACGGAATTCAACCTTGACGGCTGGTAGAAACCATTAAGGTCAGTGTCTGTCCGGGCTGAAGAATATGCTCTTGAGTCAGAGAATTCCAGCGCCGGATTTCCTCGAGGGCAACATCAAACTGACGACCGATATCCCACAGGGTGTCTCCGGGGAGAACCTTATATACCATTTTGCGTGTTGGTCCTGTTGGTTTTTCGGCTTTCACGACCTGACGGGCGCCGGGCTTCGAAACGGCCAGCACCTGTCCCGGCTTGAGAAAATTACTCCAGCCGAGGCGGTTCCAGACACGCAGTTCTTTCTCGCTGACATCAAAACGCCTGGCAATCGACCAGAGGCTGTCACCCTGACGCACCTTGTAGGTCTGGCGGCGGCTGCGGACATACGAATCGGCCAGCTCATCAACCGGCAGCCGGGTAAAACCCTCTTTGAGTGGAAGAATCAGATTGGTCCCGATCTGGATGGCACGCGGGTTTTTGATATTGTTCAGAGCGATTATATCATCAACTTCGATCCGGTATTTTCTCGCCAGAACCTGCAGAGTGTCACCTTTTTTGATCTGATGCCGATGATAACTGGCGCGCTGGTCGCGGGGAAGTTGGGCGTAAAGATTTTCAACCTGGCCGGCACTGCCCAGTGGTACGCGAAGGACATAGTCTTTCACCCCGGGCGGGGTGCACCAGCGCTTCAGTTCGGGGTTGAGCTCTTTCAGCTGCTGATAACTGACCCCGGCAAAACCGGCAATAATATCCAGATCGGTCGTGGTTTCGACCGTCACCGTGTCATATTCAAGCGGATCATCAAAGGTTAATTGATCAAAACCATAAGCTTCAAGATCTTTGACAATCGTCAACGCGGCCAGAAGTTTGGGTAGATAATTGCGGGTCTCTTCACGCAGCACCCTGCCCTCGGTCAACGTCCAGAAATCGCGGCTGCCGCTCTCTTTGACAGCCTTTCTGACCTTCCCTCCGCCGGCATTGTAAGCTGCAACAGCGAGATACCAATCACCATCAAAGCGCGTGTAAAGATACTTCAGATGACGAGCTGCGGCCCGGGTTGATTTTTCCAGGTCAAGACGACCATCCTGCCACCAGTCATTCTGCAGGCCATACAGCCGTCCGGTGCTTTCAATAAACTGCCAGGGTCCGGCGGCATGCGCCCAGCTGTAGGCGCGGACATTGAATCCCGATTCGATCATCGCCAGGTAGGCAAGATCAAGCGGGAGACCTTCGCTGGCGAAAACCATCTGGATTTTAGGAATATACCGCCCTGCCCGCTCCAGCCAGCGGCCAAACGTGGCTTTCTGCGAGCCGGAATAACGTTCGATTAAACGTTCAACCCGGGGGTGATTGCTCATGGGGAAATCACCGGCATAGTGCAGCGGGGAACTCTCGGGGTCAAGAAAACGACGAATCTCAGGCAGGAGCGAACTTTCCAGAGGCAACTGATAGCGGTCCTTTAAGGGCGTTTCAGCCACCGCAGTCTGGGCGTTTAAATCGCTTTTCTGCTGGGTATTTTTCGTTACTGCAGACTGCATGGAAGAGCTGTGCTCTGGTGCTACAAGACTGATTTTCGGCGTAGCAGGCTGACAGGCCGCCAGCAGAATGGAAAAAATTAAAACAGAAATATACTTGAACATTTCATGAACCCCGACAACAAACATTAATAAAAATTTATATTTATTCACGCAGCCTAACCAATTTTACCGATGATGTCAAGCCGGGCCGAAAGCACTGATCAGATCGACTCTTCCGGCCAGAAGCGCTGCTGCATCTCTGTCAGCAGCGGTCCAAAGCTGTGGCGATCGAGAGCCGATACGGGAATCGCACTGTAACGCCGACACAGCTGTTTCACTTCATCCTTAGGCAGCTGGTCTGTCTTGTTGAAAACCAGTAGACTATGACCGACGGCCAAATCAAGGTCGGCGAGAATTTTCTCAACCGAATTGATCTGTTCGTCAAAACGCGGATTCGATACATCTACCAGGTGCAGCAGCAGATCGGCGTCCTCCAACTCTTCCAGAGTAGCCTTGAATGCCCCGATCAGACTCGGGGGAAGGTCTCGAATGAACCCGACGGTGTCGGTAATGATGACTTCACGGTCCAGCGGAAATCTCAACCTGCGGGTTGCCGTGTCAAGGGTGGCAAACAGCAGGTCTTCGGTCAGAACCTCGCTCTGTGTGAGAGCGTTAAGCAGAGTCGATTTACCGGCGTTGGTATAGCCGACAATCGAAACAATCGGCAGACCGGCACGAATACGCTTCTGACGCCTCTGCAACCGTCCGCGACCCAGACCATCAAGCTGTTTTTCCAGCCGGCGAATCTTATCACGGATCCTGCGGCGATCAATCTCCAGCTTGGTCTCCCCCGGCCCCCGGCCGCCAATCCCCCCCATCAGGCGTGACATGGCGGTCCCTTTACCGGACAATCGCGGCAGAATATATTTCAACTGAGCCAGCTCAACCTGCACTTTACCGTCCCGAGACTGGGCTCGTCCGGCGAAAATATCCAGAATCAGCTGACTGCGGTCAATGACCTTCATCTCAGTCATGGCGGAAATGGAACGGACCTGGTTCGGCGTCAAATCCTGATCAAAGACGAGTAAGGTCGCGCGCTGCTGAAGAGCACGGATAATAACCTCCTTCAGCTTGCCTTCGCCGACCAGGAAACGAGGATTCAAAGAACGCGGTCGCTGAATGATTTTATCCAGCACCACGAGATTGGCCGTTCTGGCCAGTTCTTCCAGCTCAGCCATCGAATCTTCCAACTGTTGTTTCCCGGTCACGCCAACCGAAATCAACAAAGCCCTCTCACGTCCGTCGGACATATCGACGGTTTCCGCCGCGGAGCGCTCAAGCTCCCGGTCAAGGGCATGAATGAAGGCGGAAAAATCCAGGTCGAGCTGATAAAAGTTCTTCAGTTGAACTGTTTCTATCTGGGCTTTATGACGGGTCGGAAGAAGATGAGCATACGCAAAAGTTCCTGGCAAGCCCTCAGGATCGACGCCGATCACCGCCATAGTATCAAGCCGCAACAACTCCAGGTCGGTCAGGTCGTCCCTGCTCAGGGGTTCCTGCTTCAGGTGGGTATGAATACAGCGCAAACCGCGCAAGCCGCTGCGCCCCAAGGCGTATTTCGACAGATCGGGAATAACGATCTCACGATCATCCCCGACAATCACGAACTGAATTATCCCCGCCCGATCGATGATCAGACCCAATTGGCGCTGTATATCCCGCGACAGTTCGGTGAGATATCGCGCCAGTTCGCCAGTTATCAGCTCATTGGCCGGTAACTTGCGACGCTTGATGCGCTCGAGAGCATGAATCTGGCTGGCTTTTAAGCCGGTGGTTTTCCCTTGAATCATCGTTGGCCTTGTTCCTGAAAAACACAAAGGCCCCATGAGGGGCCTTTTAAACACGGTTTTTGCGGCATTGACCTAACCTGCGGCAGTACTGAAACCACCATCGACGTAATGGATTTCACCGGTCACTCCTGAAGACAGGTCAGACAGCAGGTAAAGCGCCGACTTGCCGACATCTTCCTGGGTGACAAGGCGCTTCAACGGGGCCCGTTCTTCAGCGACGCGCAGTTTTTCCTTGAAGCCCCCGATCCCGGAAGCAGCCAGGGTCTTGATCGGTCCGGCAGAAACGGCATTGACACGAATGTTCCTCTCACCCAGCTCAGCAGCCAGATAGCGCACCGATGACTCCAGTGCAGCCTTGGCAACCCCCATGACATTGTAAGCAGGAACCGAACGAACGGAACCGAGATAAGTCATGGCCACGATACTGCCGCCGTCATTAAGAACCGGCAAGGCACAGCGGGTCAAAGACACCAGGGAATAAGCGCTGACATCGAGGGCCAGCCTGAAGCCTTCACGGCTGGTCTGGCTGAAGGGCTGTTTCAAATCTTCACGATTGGCAAAAGCGATGGCATGGACAACAAAGTCGATTTTTCCCCAGTGCTTTTCCAGTTCACTGAACACCGCCACAATCTCATCTTCGTTCTGCACATCGCAGGGTAGAACCAGAGATGAATCCAAACTCTCGGCGAGAGGGCGAACACGCTTTTCCAGGGCTTCGTTCAGGTAGGTAAAAGCCAGTTCCGCACCCTCAGCGCGTAATTGTTGTGCGATCCCCCAAGCGATACTTTTGTCGTTCGCGACGCCGAAAATGACACCCTTTTTTCCACTCATCAATCCCATGATCGTCTTTATCTCCTTTTAAATTTCACACCACGTCAAAACAGTTTCTTTTAGCAAAAGCGCTGTCAGAAGGCAAGTCCACTTCATCAGCCAGGGTGCGGGATGCTCATTAATTGTAGAATTGCACTACCCCCGAAAGTCCTGATCATTTACACTGAGGAAAAATTCGCCACACTCACGGAGATTTACATGAAACAGACTCTATATGACAAGCTCTGGGACAGTCACATCGTATCCCGGGACAGCGACGGAACCTGCCTGCTGTATATCGACAGGCAGCTTCTTCACGAAGTTACGTCACCACAAGCTTTTGAGGGATTACGTCTCGCCGGCCGTCAACCCTGGCGGATCGATGCCAATCTGGCGGTCCCGGACCATAACGTTCCTACCGATGACCGCAGCCGGGGCATCGCTGATCCGGTCTCGCGTCTTCAGGTCGAAACCCTGGATCGCAACTGCAGTGAGTTCGGCATCACCGAATTCGGCATGAATGACCCGCGCCAGGGAATTGTCCACGTTATCGGTCCTGAACAGGGAGCCACGCTCCCCGGCATGACCATCGTGTGTGGTGATTCACACACGGCAACCCATGGCGCTTTCGGAGCCCTGGCCTTTGGTATCGGCACCTCGGAAGTTGAACACGTCCTGGCCACCCAGTGCCTGATTCAGAAAAAATCCAAGTCCATGCTGATTGAAGTCGATGGACCTCTGGCAGCCGGACTGACGGCCAAGGATATCGTCCTGGCGATCATCGGGCGTATCGGCACCGCAGGGGGAACCGGTTACACCATCGAGTTTGGCGGGTCGACAATCCGCGGTTTATCGATGGAAGGACGCATGACGATCTGCAACATGGCCATCGAAGCCGGAGCACGAGCCGGCATCATCGCCGTCGACCAGACCACTATTGACTATGTCAAAGGACGGCCTTTTGCACCGACCGATCAGCATTGGCCACAGGCCGTAGAAGCCTGGCAACAACTCAGAAGCGATCCCGGCGCCGAATTTGATCGGGTTGTGCGTATCGACGCCCGCGATCTGATTCCCCAGGTCACCTGGGGCACATCGCCGGAAATGGTCGTGACCATTGACGCCAGGGTCCCAGATCCTGAGGCGGAAAGCGACCTGACCCGCCGCGAGGGGATGAAGGCGGCATTGACCTATATGGGACTGAAACCGGGCATCCCCATGACCCAGATTTATCCCGACAAAGTGTTTATCGGTTCCTGCACCAACGGCCGGATTGAGGATTTACGCGCTGCGGCCGCCGTGGCCAAGGGTCGCCGCCTGGCTGACAACATCAAGCTGGCCCTGGTCGTACCCGGATCGGGCCTGGTCAAACAACAGGCCGAAGCTGAAGGCCTGGATCAGATTTTTACCGCCGCCGGGTTTGAGTGGCGGGAACCGGGCTGTTCCATGTGCCTGGCGATGAACAACGACCGGCTGGCCCCCGGGGAACGCTGCGCCTCAACCTCAAACCGCAATTTTGAAGGACGCCAGGGCCAGGGCGGCCGTACCCATCTGGTCAGCCCAGCCATGGCCGCCGCCGCGGCAGTCACTGGTCATTTTATTGATGTCCGCGAACTGGAGGTTCTGTGATGAAAAAATTTACCCCGTTCTCCGGTTTGGTTGCTCCACTCGACCGTGCCAATATTGACACCGACGCCATCATTCCGAAACAGTTTCTCAAATCAATCGAACGCACCGGCTTCGGCCCCTACCTGTTTGATGAATGGCGTTACCTCGATCATGGCGAACCCGGTATGGATTGCCGTAACCGCCCCCTCAACAAAGACTTCGTACTCAATCAGCCCGCCTATCAGGGCGCTGAGATTCTGCTCACCCGCGACAACTTCGGCTGCGGCTCTTCCCGTGAGCATGCGCCCTGGGCCCTGCTTGATTACGGCTTTCGCGTGATTATCGCCCCGAGTTTCGCCGACATCTTCTACAATAACTGTTTTAAGAACGGTATACTGCCGATTGTTCTCAAGACCGCTGAAATCGACAGTCTGTTCGCCCTGGTAGCCGAACAGACCGGGTTTGAACTTGAAGTCAACCTGGAGCTGCAGACCCTTGTCATGGAGGACGGTGCAACCCTGACCTTTGACCTTGACCCGTTCCGCAAACATTGCCTGGTCAACGGGCTGGACGATATCGGCCTGACCCTGGAAAAAGTCGACCAGATCAGAAGTTACGAAGAACGTCGCAAAAAGGAAACTCCCTGGCTCTTTGCCTGACCATTGAAAACGTCGGGAGCGGTTTACGCTTGTAAGCCGCTCCTGAAGTGACGCTCTGAAAATTGTTTTCGCTACACCGCTGAAAATCAGAATTTCACCGCTTTAACACAATTTTCCCCTTCGGTTCGCGACATAGACCTGTTTATCGGCAGCTTTAAGCAAATTTTCGGGAGCTTCCATTTATAATATTTCTGCCGGAATACCAACAATGAAATTTATGGCCGGAATTTTTTAAAGCTTGATGCTGACTCCTGAACTGTCTGTGAAATTTATCAACCATCAAAAAAGTACTCCTCTTTCGCCTTGTATTATGACGGGATATATTACCTGATCAGTAAGCTTTCTGTTATAATTCAGGCCAACAGCTTCATTATCGGGTCCCCAGCTGACAAGGAGAATTCTTATGCTGCCCCGCCCATACCAGGATTTTCATAAAAAAATATCCACCTTCATACCGGCTGAAAACATCATTACCGATCCGCTGCTGACCGTCGCCTACGGAACCGATGCCAGTTTCTACCGCCTGATCCCGAAAATCGTCATCAACGTTGACAATGAAGATCAGGTTCAAGCTATTCTGCTTGAAGCCCACAGCAGGAAACTGCCAGTGACATTCCGCGCAGCAGGCACCAGTCTTTCGGGACAGGCGATCAGTGACAGCATTCTCGTGCGCCTGGGTCAAGGTTGGCAGAGCTACAGAATCTTTGAACAGACCAGAAAAATTGTTTTGCAACCCGGAATTATCGGCAGTCAGGCCAATCGTCTGCTGGCCGAATTCGGTAAAAAAATCGGTCCCGACCCAGCCTCAATCGACAGTGCCAAAATCGGCGGCATCCTCGCCAATAACGCCAGCGGCATGTGTTGCGGAGTCGCAGAAAACAGTTACCAGACCCTGGCCGACCTGAAAATGATTCTCGCAGACGGCACTATCATCGACACGGCCGATGACAAAAGCCGCGCCCGATTCAAACGTTCCCATCGTCATATTCTCGATGGGCTCGCCCGGCTGCGTGATCAGATAATAGCTGATACGAATTTGCACGAGCGTATCCGCTACAAATTCAAGATCAAAAACACCACCGGGTACAGTCTCAACGCGCTGGTCGATTTTACCGACCCCTTTGACATTGTAAAACAGCTGATGGTCGGTTCAGAAGGTACCCTCGCGTTTATCTCGGAGGTCACTTATAACACTGTCATTGAGCATAAACACAAAGCCAGCGCGCTGATTTTCTTTCCCGATGTCCCCACGGCCTGCAGCGCTGTACCGATTCTGCGTGACGGCTTGACGGTCTCGGCCGCCGAGTTGATCGACAGAGCCGGTCTGGCATCCGTGGCAAACGAACCTGGCATGCCGGCTTTCCTCAAAGATCTGGACTCCACAGTGACCGCCCTGTTGGTCGAAACCCGGGCAACCAGTGCCGCAAAGCTGAAAGAGCAGATCGGCCAAATAACCACCGCACTGAACCAGATCAAGACGGTCAGGCCGATTGAATTCACTGACAAAGCAGCCGAGTACAATATTTACTGGAACATTCGCAAAGGCCTCTTCCCCGCCGTTGGTGCGGTCAGGGAAACGGGGAGCACGGTCATTATTGAAGATGTCGCCTTTCCTAACCAGCACCTTGCAGCAGCGGCCCTCGATCTCCAGACCCTGTTCAAAAAATATCACTATGACGAGGCGATCATTTTCGGTCATGCCCTTGAAGGCAACCTGCATTTCGTTTTCACCCAGGATTTCTCCTTGGAGGACGAGGTTGTCCGCTACCGTCATTTCATGGACGACGTGGTCCGCATGGTCGTGGAAAAATATGACGGTTCCCTCAAGGCCGAACATGGCACCGGGCGCAACATGGCCCCCTTCGTCGAAAAAGAATGGGGTACGGCAGCCTACCAGCTGATGAAACAGATCAAGCAACTGCTTGATCCCCAGGGCATTCTCAACCCCGGGGTCATCATCAACGACGATGCCGAAGCGCATATCAAAAACCTCAAACCCTTACCGCCTGCTCACGAAGTTGTCGATAAGTGCATCGAGTGCGGATTCTGCGAACCGGTCTGTCCGTCACGCAATCTCTCCTTCACCCCCCGGCAACGCATCATCGGGCGACGTGAAATCAGCCGACAAATGGCCGCCAATGCTCCCTCCGGACAGGTTGCCACGCTGCTCAAAGCTTATCAGTACCCCGGTCAGGACACTTGCGCAGCCGATGGACTCTGCGGCACCAGATGCCCGGTCGGCATCGATACTGGAAAAATGGTCAAAGCCTTGCGTGAAGAGAGCAACGGAGAGTTGGCCAACATGGTCGCCGATTGGGTGGCAAGGAATTTCAAAGGGGTCGCGGGAACCATCAACACCACCCTGAAAACCGTCGACAAGGTGCATAAAATTGCCGGCACCGAGGTTATGGAGAAAGCCTCAAGCACCGCCCGCCGCCTGTCGCTCAACCGGCTACCGCTATGGAACCGGGAAATGCCCTCCGGGGTGCCAAAAATCAGGCCGCAACAGATCAACCCGAACAACCCCCTGCAGGTTGTCTACTTTCCGGCCTGCCCGAGCCGCTGCATGAGCGGCCCGGCTCGGGGCGAATCGGAGCCCGCGGCTCTGCCCCAGAAAACCACATCAGTGCTGACGAAAGCCGGCTATCAGATCATCTATCCGGACAACCTTGAAAAGCTCTGCTGTGGACAGGCATTTGAAAGCAAGGGGTTTTTCGCTCAAGCCGAAACCAAAAGCCGCGAGCTCAACAGTGCGCTGCTCAAGGCTTCAGACAATGGCGCTCTGCCGGTCCTCTGTGACACCAGTCCCTGCCTGCTGAGAATGAAAGAACAGCTCGACCGGCGGCTGGCCCTCTATGAGCCGATCGAGTTCGTGCTCGAATTCCTCATGGACAAACTTGATTTTCATCCCCTTGATGAAAAGATTGCCCTGCATGTCACCTGCAGCGCCAGGAAGATGGGCCTGGATAACCAGCTGGTCAGCCTGGCCAGAGCCTGTGCGACAGAGGTCGTTGTTCCCGAGGATATCTACTGTTGCGGCTTTGCCGGGGATCGCGGCTTCAACTACCCCGAACTGAATGCCTCGGCGCTGGCCAACCTGAAACGCCAGATTCAGGGCTGCACAGCCGGATATTCGACCAGCAAGACTTGTGAGATCGGCCTGGCCCTGCACAGCGACCTGCCCTACCGCTCGATCCTCTATCTCGTCGATGCAGCAACCACGGCACTGAAGGTTGAAACCCCGGTTGTTGAATGATTGCAAGCTGACGTGAGGCATTCATGAAACTGCTCAAAATCGCTTTTCTCACTTTTGTCCTAACTCTCTTGACCCTCGCCCTCCTGGCGGCTTTCATCAAGCCGGAGATAGCCGTCAGGACCGCTGACTACAAACTGCGCATCGAGGAACTCGCCGATGGCCTCGATCATCCCTGGAGCCTGGCCTTTCTGCCCTCAGGGAGAATGTTGATCAGCGAACGCTCGGGACGTTTGTGGCTGTTTGCAGAAGCGGAACAGAAAAAAATCGAAGTTTTCGGCTTGCCTCCCATCGCCGTCCAGGGTCAGGGGGGCCTGCTCGACGTGGTACTGCACCCCGATTTTGAAAGGAATCGGTTGATTTACTTTTCCTATTCCGGAAAAGGCCCCGAAGGTATCGGCACCGAAGTGGCGAGAGCCAGGCTCGCCGGTCGGCAACTCGAAGACCTGCAGGTGGTCTTCCGCATGGAACCGAAATCGGACAGCGGCCGCCATTTCGGCTCACGCATGGTCTTTGACCGTGACGGGTTTCTCTACATCACCCTCGGAGACCGGGGTGACAGGCCACGGGCTCAGCGCCCGGATGACCATGCCGGATCGGTGATCCGCCTGCATGATGACGGGCGGATTCCCGAGGACAATCCCTTCGTTGGCCACGACGGCTGGAAAGCGGAAAAGTTCACGCTCGGCCAGCGCAATATTCAGGGTGCGGCCCTGCATCCGCAGACGGGTGAACTCTGGACGCACGAACACGGCCCCCAGGGAGGGGATGAGATCAATATCATCCATGCGGGAGTCAATTACGGTTGGCCGGTGATTACCTACGGGGTCAACTACGGTATCGGCACCAAAATCGGAGAGGGAACACACAAAGAAGGCATGGCTCAGCCGCTGCACGTTTGGGTTCCTTCGATCGCTCCTTCGGGAATGATGTTCTACACCGGTGACAAATTCCCTGAATGGCAGGGAAACCTTTTCCTTGGCGCTCTGAAAGACCGAATGCTGGTGCGACTCGAGTTGAATGGAGAAAAGATAATTCGTGAAGAACGTTTCCTGAAAGACACCGTCGGACGAATTCGCGATGTCCGGCAGGGACCGGATGGGTTTATTTATCTGCTGACCGATCACGAGGATGGAAAGCTGATCCGTCTGAAGCCTGTCAAGAACTGAAAGATCATGGTCAGGATGTCACGGCTCCTTTTGCAGCTGATGAAACCAGCTTTGCATATTTAGCCAAAACCCCACTCTGATAAACCTGCTGCCGCGGTTGCCACTGTTGCCTGCGCACCGCTAATGTCCTCTGATCGACGATCAGGTTAAGTTCACCTTTCTGGAGATCAATATCAATTCTGTCCCCCTCTTCAACAAGAGCCAACAACCCTCCGGACTGAGCTTCCGGTGCTATGTGACCGATCATGATCCCATGAGTCCCGCCGGAAAACCGGCCATCGGTAATCAGTGCGACATTGTCACCCAATCCGGCGCCCATCAGCGCAGCTGAAGGTGAGAGCATTTCACGCATTCCCGGACCGCCTTTCGGCCCCTCGTAGCGGATCAGAATGATATCGCCAACTTGAATTTTTCCTCCGAGAATCGCACTCAACGCGTCTTCTTCACGA
Organism: Desulfuromonadales bacterium; assembly: GCA_016931615.1. GTDB lineage: Bacteria > Desulfobacterota > Desulfuromonadia > Desulfuromonadales > Geopsychrobacteraceae > JAFGEL01. The sequence continues at coordinate 14,902 of JAFGEL010000082.1, read as the reverse complement.
TCAAATACCCGTGCCGGACCACTGATATTTTTTAAATCTTTACCACTCTGTTTCAGCACACAACCCTCTTCAGCCAGATTGCCGTAAAGAATACGAATGTGTTTTCCGGGTGCAGCATAGGGGGCAACAACCGGGAACACGACATCCTGATCGGCAGGAAACTCTGGAGCCTGCTGTAAATTTTCAGAAAGGGTTTTCCCACTGACGGTCAGGCAGTCTCCATGCAGAAATCCGGCATCGAGAAGAGCCTTCATTACCATCGGCACCCCACCGAGACGATGAAGATCATTCATCAGATAGCGCCCGAACGGCTTGAAATTCCCGAGCAAAGGAACTTTTGCAGTGAGATCCGCAATATCTTTGAGAGTCAGGTCGACATCTGCTTCCCTGGCCAGAGCCAGAAGGTGGAGCACGGCATTAGTTGACCCACCGAGGGCCCAGGCTACCGTCAGAGCGTTTTCAAATGCTTGACGGGTCATTATCTGTCGTGCCGTCACATCACACTTGAGCAACGTCATCAGAGCCTGAACACTGTTGACAACATCCTGTTTTTTTTCCACAGAAATCCGGTTCTGTCTATCGACCGCCATATTCGAAGAGGAACCGGTCTGACTCATGCCCATCGCTTCGATTGCAGCGGCCATGGTATTTGCCGTGTACATTCCCCCACAGGATCCCGCCCCCGGGCAGGCGCGACACTCGATTTCATGAAGGTCCCGATCATCGATCTTTCCCGCTGAATGGGCCCCGATACCCTCAAAGGCGCTGACGATATTCAGTTCCCGTTCACCATGTTGACCGGGGAGTATGCTGCCTCCATAGAGAGTCAAACCAACAAGATTGTTCCGTGCAATCGGCATCAGCGCAGCCGGTATCGTTTTATCACAACCTGAGAGAGTGATAACGGCATCGACCTGATAACCCTCGGTCATCAGCTCAATCGCATCGGCAATCACTTCACGGCTGACCAATGAATACTTCATCGCTTCGGTCCCCATGGATATCCCGTCGGAAACCACTGGTGTACCGAAGAGGATCGCTTTTCCCCCGGCGGCTTCTATTTCCTGCTGCAGCAAATCTCCCAGATCACGGATATGATCATTACAGGGGGTTCCGTTGCTGTAGGGAACCGCCACCGCAATCAGCGGCTTGGAAAAATCATCGTCAGAAAACCGCACCGCCCGAAGCATGGTCCTGGCAGCGGTACGTTCAACCCAATTGGGTTGGCCTTTATCACCGGTTATCTGACTGCTGCGTCTTTTCACTGTTTCCTCAACCCGTTTAAACGCGCACAGGAGACTTTTCTTCTAAATATGGCAAAGTAAATATGCACGGAATATTGCCTCAATCCTATTTTTCCAGTGCCGTGACTCCTGTACGGGCGATTTCTACGACATGTTCCTGCCCGACTTCATCAAGAAAGGCGTCGATGTTGCGTGTCGATCCCGCCACCTGGATGATATGCATGTCTTCGCTCTTCTGCTCCAGAACTTCAAAATTGTAACGGCCATGAAAATCATCCAGATGACCGGCGTCAACCTCCAGCTTGACGATCGCAACTTCGCGCCAGTAACTGTGATTCGTATCCAGCTCTTTGACTGAGATCACTTCGGTAAATTTTTCCAGCTGCTTGATGATCTGCAACACCTTGGCCTGATCATCTTCCTGCAGGGTGATGGTCATACGGCTCACCCCCGGAATGCGAGAACGGCATACGGTCAGGGTATCCACGTTGTACATTTTTTTACGGATCAGCATGGAGACCTTGTTCAGGACACCCGGGTGATCAAGAGTAAAAGCCAATATCGCGCGGCGTTTCATGCGGCCTCCCCTTCCTGTCCAAGGTTGTCATTGTGCTTGCGGGGATGGCTGACAATCATATCTTCAAACCCGCCGCCGGACGGCACCATCGGCAGGATCACCTCGGCCGGATCACAGATAAACTCGAGAACCATTGCCCCCGGATGGTCGATCGCCTCCTGCAGAGCCGGGGCGATATCCTGCAATTTCTCCACCTTGCGATGCGGAATGCCGTAGGCCTGCGCCAGGAACTTGAAATCGGGGCTGCGCATCGGCGTACCAGCGTAACAACCGTCAAAAAAGAAAGTCTGCCACTGACGCACCATACCCAGGTAACCATTGTTGAGAATGATGATTTTCACGTCAATATTATGTTCCATGATCGTTCCCAGTTCCTGAGCGTTCATCTGGAAACCGCCGTCACCGCTGATCGACCAGACGCGTTCATCAGGGCGAGCCAGCTTGACACCGATCGCCATCGGCAGCGAACACCCCATAGTCCCTGCGCCTCCAGAGGCGTACCAGCTATTGGTGGTCTGATAATTGTAGAAACGCGCCGCCATCATCTGATGTTGCCCGACGTCAGAAACGATCAGGTCGCGCCCCTTGGTCAAATCAGACAGTTGGGCGATAATACTCTTCATCAACAGCTTATTGTCGTCACCGACACCGGTTTCGATCTCGGTTTTCAGATCTTCTTCCATCACTCGGCGGAACCCTTCAATCTTCTGTAACCAGCGCCGCCTGGGCTTGTAACCGACCATCGGGTCTCCAAGCAGGACATGCAGCGTCCGATAGACATCAGCGTTGATCGCCACGGAGGTACGGACATTCTTATCAATTTCTGATGGGTCGATTTCCACGTGAATAACATCGGCATTCTGAGCATACTCGTTCAGTTTACCCGTCACCCGGTCATCAAAACGCATACCGAAGGAAATCAGCAGGTCGGCGTCCATGATTGCCCGGTTCGCTTCAACGGTTCCGTGCATGCCCATCATGCCGAGGCTCAACGGATGATCAGCCGGCATGGCGGATATTCCATGTAAGGTAAAGGCAACGGGAATATTGACTTTTTCAGCAAACTGTCTGAGCAATTCCCCGGCATTGCTGTTAATGACCCCATGGCCGCAAAACATCACCGGCCGCTCGCTCTTGTTGATCAGTTCGATGGCCCGCTGGACCGGTTCCCGTTCCGGCGTCGGTGAATAAAAATAACCCGGGAGATGAGGACGAAAGGTAGCCTGATCAAACGTGTAACTGTCACTGACCTGCTCGTTCTGAACGTCTTTCGGCACATCAATAACCACCGGTCCGCCGCGCCCGGTAGTCGCAACATAAAATCCTTCATGGATGGTTTTTTCAATTTCATCAGCATGCAGCGGCATGTAGGTCTGCTTACAGATCGGCATCATGACTCCGACGACGTCACTTTCCTGAAAAGCATCCGTCGCAATCACTCCGGTGGCCACCTGACCGGTTATGGCGATGACTGGAATCGAATCCATATGAGCGTCGGCAATTCCCGTCACCAGGTTCATCGCACCCGGCCCGGAGGTGGACATACAAACCCCGACCTGCGGATCGGCAGTCGACAGTGAAGCCCGAGAAAGCCCCTGAGACATAAATGCGGCCCCCTGCTCATGCCGTGACATGATGAATTTAAAACTACCCAGTTTTTCCATTTCGTCAAAAACCGGCATGATCGCCCCGCCGATATAACCGAAAAGGTATTTGACGCCACGCTCTTTCAAAGCCTTGAGAAGCAATTTTTTTCCTGTCATAACAACCTCTTATACAACACAACAGGGTTTATAAATACAAGCTGCCAGCAATCATAACAAAATTAGTCATAATTTGTTATAAATTTGTCAAATGACATTATTTTTTAGAGAAAATTTGGACTTCAGACGATTATCCCAGCCCCGGTGCGGTTGGAGCTTCTTCCGGCAGGAGACTCTCTTCAATATCTTGGGCCATCACCTGTAGCGGGCTCAAGTCGAGGTAACGAAGCCCTCCATCTTGAGTATTTTCAATAATCGACATCGGACCCCGGCGCTGAATTTTTATTTCTTCAACCGTATCGCCCAGAGTGATAAAAACACCCTCCATGAGAGTCTTCAGCACATTGATTTTAGGATTCTGGCAGTTAAACTGTTGCGGTTGGGATGCTTTGATTTCGGCGGCAAAACGATTTTTATCGTCGTGTAATTTATCCAATTGTTCGTTCAGAATTCTCAGCCGTAAAGCGGCAGCCTCGCTTACACCTTTATTCTGAGACAACATTTTTTTCAACGGACCCAGAGCTTTAGCGACAGACTCGATCTGACGATTGATATTCTGTAACTGACCCCGCAGATAAACGAAGCGTTCAATGTCGGGGAAAAAAACTCCGGCAATGATTTGCGTTTTCTGCCCGGAAGCGGTCCCGAGAGTTTTGGCTTCAACGCCGTTCATCGCCGTACAGCGGCCACCGATGATGGAGCCCCGTTCAACAATGATTTTTCCGGTTGATTTGACGTAGGAATTACGGATTTCGTTGGTCACGACAATGTCACCATAAACCGCAGCCTCAACCTGGTTCAGAAAGGCAGCCCGCAGATCTCCATGGCAATCTATCCGCCCGACCTCTTTTCCGGCCATACTGGTGATTTCAATTGACCCCTGCGATTCAAGTTTACATGCCCCAACCAACCCGCCTATCTTGATTCCCTTCGTCGCCCTGACAACAAAGTCATCGGGAACTTCCCCCTTGATCTCGACAAACCCGTGGAAATCTATATTGCCGATACTCATATCCAGGTCACCGGGAATAACCAGTTGATCAACAACCGAGAGGCGATCTTTTTCAAAAATTGCCCGCCCTGCCTTCTCAGCGAAAGCGGCCCGATTATCGTATTTTAAAACCACCCCCTCGCCGGCAATCAATGCAAACGTTCGCCCTGCTTCAGCCGCAACGGGGCACCCCTGGACAGTCATCCCGGCAATGCCTTCTCCCGGCGGATGCACGATACCCAGTTTCTGTCCCGGTTCAATTTCGCTGTAGGCGTTCAGGGTCCGCAGATCAACATTACCTTTTTCATCCTGTCGAAACTCGGACTCTTCACCCGTGGTCTTGACCAACAACTCAAACCAGCCGTCGCGACCGGCAACCGGATCAATTCCTCTGGCCAGAACAGTTGGCTCGACGGCTAATCCCGTCTCAAGGGCGGCGCAAAATTCATAAACCGCTGCATAATCGACAGTTTGAACGATATTATTTTGCTGAAGAAACCAGATCAGCTCGGCGGGGGTAAGAACGCCGGCAGACTGATGACCGGGGCTTTGCGGGTTGCTTTGCTCGTCGTCCGTATGGTCATCTGTTGCTAAACTGCTTTCAGCGGCTGAGAGCTCAATGTTCGCGATGCATTCCATCTGTGCGGCGTCAAGGCGCAAAGAGAGGCGATACCTGTCATTGTCTTCGACAAATATCAGGTCAGGATCAGATTCAGCCGGACCAGGGAGGTTTTTTTCAACTTCGCCCATACCAAAACCATGTATTTCCAAAGCAACAACCAAGCCCAACCAGAGGACATTCCTGTCGAGGGCTTTGGCACAGATGACCCGCACAGCGTCATCCAAACCTTGACGGCGGCATTTTTCAACAACCGGTCAGATGGCAATCAAATGCTTTCAGCCACAAGGTCAGCAGTCTTTTCATGCAGAACGGCTTCGATCTGCTCTGCAGGTAATGCTTTACTGAACAAGAAACCCTGACCGTCATCACAGCCTTCTTTATCCAGAAACAATCTCTGCTCTTCCGTTTCAATCCCTTCGGCCGTAATTGCCAGGTCAAGGCTGTGGCCCATGGCAATAATGGCCTTGACTATTGCTTCACCTTCAGGATTTTCATGAATGTCCCAGACAAATGAGCGATCTATTTTCAATCTGTTAATCGGCAATCTTCGCAAATAATTTAACGATGAATGCCCCGTTCCAAAATCGTCAATCGACAATTCAACCCCCAGGTCCCTGATCTTTCGCAAAACAGTGATTGATTGCTCAGGATGCTGCATCATAAAACTTTCTGTGATTTCCAATTCAAGCGCTTCTGCCGGACAACCCGTTTCGTCCAAAATATCCTGAATAACCTGCGGAAGTTTTTGTAGCTGTATCTGTTTCCCCGAGAGATTGACCGCAATCCTTGCGAGACCAAAACCTTGAGCCCTCCAGGCCATCAATTGACGACAGGCGGTTCTTAGAACCCATTCTCCAATGGGGATGATTAATCCACTCTCTTCACTCAGGGGAATAAATTTATCCGGCATCACCAGGCCGATTTCAGGGTGGTCCCAACGGACAAGAGCTTCCACCGCGACAATCGTCCCTTCTGCGAGGGAGAGTTGGGGTTGATAATGGAGAATCAACTCATTACGTTCGAGGGCCCTGCGCAGATGACTTTCCAGTAAAACCTTCTCGACCGCATTCTCGGTAAATTCCGGAAGATAGTGCTGATAATTGTTTTTACCGGCTTCTTTGGCCTTGTACATTGCCGTATCCGCGTTTTTAAGCAATGCTTCTATATCATCTGAAACGCCCGAAAATTCAACGATACCGATACTGGCACTGATATAGAGTTCGAAACCGTCGACGTAAAATGGCCTTTGCAAACTTATGAGAATGACTTTCGCCCGGGCGGTTACGTCCTCAATCGAACGGATCTTCTGCATGACAATGACAAACTCATCCCCACCGATGTGGGCCACGGTGTCCACTTCGCGACTATGTTCCTGTAACCGCGAAGCGACCTCTTTAAGGACTTCATCACCGGCATTATGCCCCAGACTGTCATTGATCCTCTTGAAGTTGTCAAGGTCGATAAACAGGACGGCTCCTTGAATTTTCTCGCGCTTGGCGTATTGAATAGAATGTTCCAGACGCGCATGCAAAAGCAGTCGGTTGGGCAGGCCGGTCAGTGGATGGTGATGGGCCTGGTGTTCAAGTTTCTCAGCGGCCCGTTTCAGCGACGTGATGTCGGAAAAGACGCCGACAAAATTGACGACATCTCCGTCATCATTCTTAATTGAACTGATGGTCAAAAGCTCGGGATAAATCTCTCCGGTTTTACGTCGGTTCCAGACTTCACCACGCCATCGGCCGGTCCTGCTCAGTTGTTGCCACATTTGCTGATAAAAATCACTGTCGTGGCGGCCTGACTTCAGCAGTGACGGTGTTTGACCGATAACTTCCTCTTCAGCATATCCGGTGATTTCACAGAACGCATGGTTGACCGTCAGAATCCGGCCGGCAGGATCGGTAATCGCGATTCCTTCCGTCGTGCTTTCAAAAACTTTGGCGGATAATTTCAGTCTCGCGTCCTGCTCAGCTTTCTCAGTAATGTCTCTGGTGCGTGAGACGAAACCGGAGACACGGCCGTTGCTTTCAAGATAAGGTGTCAGGGTAATCTTGACATAGCGTCTGCCCGCAACAGGATAATCCGCCCAAGTGGTAAGATTGATCGTTTGCCCCTCATCAAAAACCTGTTTCTGGAAGTGCAGCAAGCCATTATAGCGTTCTTGTCCGATAATTTCGGCAGCGTGCCGACCGACGATCTCATCAGGAGCAATGTCAAAATAATCCGCATACACGTTGTTGGCGGCAAGGAACCTATGATTCTTGTCAAAGAAAGCGATCAGATCGGTTGATGTCGACATGATCTGCTCAAAACGTTGTAACTTGCCGATATAATTTTCTCTCTCCGTCACATCGGAAGCAATAACCGCACAGGCAGTAATATTTCCGGCGTTATCATGGACCGGGTAGATGGAACGATCCAGGACCGTGCCGTCATCCATATAACGCATCGCCTTGGCAACCCGGCCGGTTTCCAAAACCTCCAATGTCGGGCAGTTTTCACATTTGTCGCTGCAATTCCAAAATACTTCGTGGCAGCGCTTACCCAGAAAATTTTCCGCATCCACATGATAGGACTTAATAGCCGCATCGTTCAGCAACTGGACATTCAGATTTTTATCCAGAAGAATCAGGATGTCATTCATACTATTGGTCACCTCGCGGAAACGCTTTTCGCTCTCCAATAGTTCTTTTTGGGCTTTTCGTTCCAGCGTGGCATCTTCCATCAGATGCATTGAATAAAGATATTCCCCCTGAGAATTCTGAATGACAAAAGACTGGGAACGATAGATCTTCTCCCCGACAGTGACGTCCATAGCCTTATCACACAAGTTCTTTTCGCTCTCCGCAATACCACTCACGCAACCCGGTAACGGAGCACCTAGTTTTGGAAAGAGGTCCCAGTAGAGTTGTCCGTAAGCCCTGTCTAAAGATGAGTCAGCGAGTTCAAGATAGGCATGGTTTGCCTTCAAAATCCGCCCATCCTGATCATGAATGAAAATCGGCGAATTGACGGCGTTGAAAGCGTCACTCCATTGTCTCTCCGACAGTTCAAGAGCTTCAGTCCGCGCGACAACCTGTTGTTCCAGTGACTGATTTAAGGCGAGAACCTCCGCGTGACTGCTCTTCAATTCCTGTTCTGCCGTCTGCAGCATTTGGACCGTTGACCCCAGATGATTCTGAGCCGTGATAATTTGACGATAAATCAACCCGATGAGTCCGAAAACACCGAGGATGGTTGAGAAGGCCCAAATCATTTCATCTTGCTGGTTGGATTTTTTAGCCGATTCCAGTCTGAGATTCAGGCTTACCTTCTCTTTATTGGCATTGAAGAGCAGAAGGTTCGCATTTTCAGTCATCCGCGCAAGGTGCGAGTGAATCTGTTTGGCATAATTCCGCAGCTGCAAGCCGGCTTGTGATAATGACTTTTCATCATCTGCCGACTTCAACAAAAGGTTGCGCTGCTCGGTCATTGCAATGGTCTGTTGAATGTTTTTTTCCAGTTCGACGAGTTGCGGACGCAGAGCTAAAACTTCAAGGTTGTATTGCTGTTTTTTAAGCGGTGTATAGGCTTTCAACAGAACAGAAGAATCCATGTCCGCTGAATTAAGGGGAATCTCCTGCTTGAAACTTCCCCCCTCTGAAAGGACATTGAGAATTGTGTGAATTTCTTGAATTGTGGTCTGAACATCGTTGAGAAGAAGCAATTGACGCTCATGATCGGCGGAGATCAGAATCATGTAAAAATGGGTTGCAACTTTCCTGAGGTCACTGATAATCAGCTCTCCCAGATTCTGCTTGGTTGTTACGTTCAGGAGTTGGTCAGCATAGTTCTGCTGGAGAGCGTCGAATTTACTCTGTCTGACAATTGTCAGGGTAAACCCGGACAGAACAATCACTAAAATCAATACCAAGGGTAAAAAGTTACAGATTCCTGAACGGCACATCACTTTCATTGCGCTGCCCCGAAAAACCCATAACGGACGAAAATCCGCTGTCCATCTTCCGATCCTGCAAACACCATGAATCTTCTGGCCAGCTCTCGGTCATAAGTGGTTTTCAGCACTCCCAGAGTGAGAGCATGCCTTGGAGCGATGCCATCACTAAGGATAAGGACGTCAACGTTATCGGCATAGTCTTCAACACGAGCGGCAGCAACCCAATTCAGACCGAGATCAGCGGTCCTCTCCGCCACAGCCTGGACGATTTCTTTGGAATCGACAGCCAGAAACAATGACTGTTCAACCGCGCGTTCGTAGATTCCGGCATTCCTCAGAATCTGTTCCGTTTCGCGGCCGATGGAACCACTGTTGCGTGCCCCGACAACCGTTCTGTAACGGCCATTGATGAAGTTATTGAGATCTTTGGCAATGTTCAAAGGATTCCCTTTTGCAACCATAAGACCAGCCCGGTTGAAACCGACAATGCGTGTCTCATAAATCAGGTTTTCTTCCAGACACCGCTGCATATAACTTTCACTGCCGGGGAAATAGAGATCGCCAACCTGATTTATGCGCAGACTTTGATACAGATTACCTGATCCATCTTGAATAATTTTGACGGTACAATTTTCACGCTGCTCAAAAACATCGGCGATTTCGCGCAGCGCCGCAGCCATGGTTGTTCCGCAGTAAATCAATAACTCCTGGCTGTGACTGAGGTCATCGGCATCATGCTGCTGACAACCGCTCAGGATCAACAGACCACATAGAGCGAGCACTAAAAAAACTTTAGGCATTTTAAATTCACTGTTCCACTGAACACATACGGACACCGCCAATATACATTAAGTTAAATAAATATAATATAATTTTAATTTTCCAGCGCAGCCTTGATGCCCTCAACCAATTGTTTCATGGTATAGGGTTTTCTCAAAAAGCCTGAAACACCAAGGGACAGCGCCTCTTTAACTTTACTGCTTTCCGAGAATCCACTGATAATCAGGGCTTTTTGGCCTGTTCTGAGTTCGGATAAAACTTTGTAGGTCTGCAGCCCATCCATACCAGAGCCCATCACCATATCGAGAAGCACCAGATCAAACTTTTCTGCTTTGACCAGTGCAGTTGCGGCTTCTCCACTTTCCGCGGTGGTGGTGTGATAACCGAATTCCTGAAGGATCTGCTGGGTTATCTCCCGCTGTCCCGCTTCGTCATCAACAATCAGAATGCGTTCACCGTGACCGCTTAAATCCTGTTCAATAACTTCTTTGTTGACCAGAGGCCGGCAATTGTCCTCGCTTTGTGGGAAAAACAGGGTAAAGGTCGTTTGTTCTTGGTCGCTTTCGACGGCAACCGTCCCCTCTTGATCCTGCATTGAATTCCAGACAACGGAAAGTCCAATCCCCGTCCCGCTACGACCCATTTTCTTTTTCGTGTAAAACGGCTCAAATATATGCCTGACATCGGCGGGATCAATTCCCGAGCCACTATCCTTTATCGCCAAAGTCACGTATTTTCCGGGTTTCACGTCAAGGGCCTGCGCCTCGGGGGTGCTCAACTGCCGCAGTGCAGTCTGGATGGAGATCTGCCCAGCAGTTTCAATCGCTTCAGCAGCGTTGAGCATCAGGTTCATAATGGATTTGGTGACATGGGTCGAAGAACAGCAGATCGGCGGAAGACCTTCCGCCAGTTCAGTGGATATCTCGATCTGAGGGTAAAGAGAGCTGATCTTTTCAGCTTCCGGGGACTGGAGATATTCAAGGACCAGACTATTGAGATTCGTTTGAACTCTCACCTTGGCGGCGTCACGGGCTACGGTCAACAGATCTGCAACCACATCAGCAGCGCGCAAACCCGAATCTTTGATCGCCTGGATCGGTTTGCGCAGCTCGCTGTCTTCAGGCAATTTCATCAACAACAGCTCCGGATAGCTGACGACACCCGACAAAATATTGTTCAAATCATGAGCGACACCACTCGCCATGAGGCCGATTGCCTCCATTTTTTCCGCTCGCTGAAGCTTTTCTTCCGCAACTTTCCGCTCCGCGACCTGTTGCAGTAATTGATCCGATTTTTCCGCAACTCGACGTTCAAGTTGCTTGTTCAAAAAATCCTTATAAATCGCCGACAGTACAACCATCGTCAAAAAAATGCTCAGAAAAACTCCAACCATCCAGTATCTGCGGATAAAATCTTTCAGGGTGATTTCACTGATATACTTCTCATACATGCACAGGTGGAGTTCCCTGAAGAGATCCTGCACAGCCTGGTCGTCAAGCGGCTTTGTCCATCCGGTAATTTTTGCCGCCCTGGCCGCAGCACTGTTGGACGGTATGGCCAACAGCGCCGCGGTCATTTTTTTCACCAGGCTGTCCGGAACATGGGGAAGAGCGGCGAAAGGCCATTCAGGATAAAGACGCGTACTGAGTTGAAAAATAAAATTGCCGTCGGGTTCCCGGCGGTTGAGAATTTTAAAATCATCCAGAGAAATTGTCCCCTCGGCCGCCATCTGCTCAAGGGTCCCCGTCCTGACGGTCCCGGCATCAGCTTTTCCGTCGAGAACGGCCATGACAACGGCATCATGGGTTCCGGCATATTTCAACAGGGCAAAATCGCGTTCAGCATGAATACCCTGATCAAAAAACTCCCTCCAGGCCGCCAGCCAACCACCGAGAGACTGCTGATCAACAGCCCAGAACGATTTTCCGACCAGGTCTCTCAGCTGGTCGATATCATGACGAGTCGAACGGGTAAAAATCACTCCGCCGAAAAACTGTTGGGGGATATCATTCTGCAGGCTGATCAACGTTGCAATCTGGTGTAACCCATGGTCAGCTTTCAGAGTGGCAAAATATCCACTGTTGATGAGAAGAAAATCGACGGATTGGGACATCGTCGCCAGACGAACTTCTTCAAAATCAAGCGGAACAATTTCAAATCGGTATTCTGGAATGACGCTATTCAAATACTCAGCGGTAGGAACCCACCGCTGTCGAACTCGCTCTTCCCCACGTTTTGCGAGGATACCGATTTTGATGGCGGGAGGCGACAGCTCATCAGCTGCAACGAGTGTTGCAGCGAAAACAAGAGCGCACAGAATGAGGCAGGACATCAGTCTGCGCAACAGTTTATACGGTCTGCACGGCATCGAACTTTTTCTTTCACCCCCCGATCATTTATAAATACTGGACTTTATGGTGAGAAAATTATCGCCCGGACAAACTGATTTCCATTTAATTTAAAGCACCTGCTAAAAAGAATGATAGCAGGGAAAACCTCCCCCTGCATTGCAGCAGGGGGAGAAGACGTGCGTGTGAGAGTCTAAAACTTACCGAACTCTTCATCATCCAGCTTTATTTCGGGTTTTGCTGATTGCTGACTGAGGCTGGACCAGTCTGAAGACGTTGCAGCCTGTGCCGCCGGCATGGCAGGCTGAGGTGCCGACAGCGCCGCTGAAGAGTGGCTGTAATTCTGGTGTCCACCGGCCAGTCTGAAACGACTCAGCATATGCTTCAAATGCGCAGACTGACTGGAAAGCTCTTCAGCTGAAGCCGCCGATTCTTCAGCCGTCGCCGTACTCTGCTGAACCGCCGCATCGATCTGGCCGAGCCCCTGATTGATCTGGGCAATTCCCTGAGCCTGTTCATTACTGGCGGCAGCAATTTCACCGACCAGGTCCGTGACCTTGGTGATGGATTCAACAATTTCACCCAGGGCTTCAGCCGTTTTTTCGGCAATCTGCGTCCCGTTCTCCGCTTTTGCGACTGAACCTTCAATCAGTTGAGCGGTTTCTTCAGCGGCCTTGGCACTGCGGGCAGCCAGGTTGCGGACCTCTTCGGCAACAACGGCAAACCCTTTACCGTGTTGACCGGCTCTTGCCGCTTCGACAGCCGCATTCAAAGCCAACAGGTTGGTCTGGAAGGCAATTTCATCGATCACCTTGATAATCTTATTGATGCTCTGCCCTGCCTCATTGATTTCCGACATGGCGTTGACCATTTCACCCATACGCTCACTGCCGGTGCGGGCGGCACTCTGAGCCCCGTTGGCCAATTGGTTGGCCTGACCGGCATTATCTGCGCTCTGCTGGGTCTGGCTGCCGATTTCGTTCATGGAACTGCTGATCTCTTCCAGGGAGGCGGCTGATTCAGTGGCGCCCTGAGACAGCGTCTGCGCCGTATCCGAGACCTGAACACTGCCGGAATCGATCTGATCCGCTGCCCGCTGCACTTCTCCCAGAACCTCGTTGAGATTTTCCACCATACTCTTGAACGCCTGGCCCATCACATCGTTGTCGGACGCCACAGCGACCTGAAGTTGTAAGTTGCCCTGCGCAATCTGGTGGGCTTCGTCGGCCTTCTTTTTCAGACTTTCGACCATGGTATTGATGGCACTGGACAGTTCACCGACCTCATCCGTACCGCGATGATCGACCGATTCCGTCAGATCGCCGAGAGCAATCTTCTGCGCAACCCTGACGACCTTTTGCAGTGGTCCCGTCACTTTTTGCGTGACGAAGATCAGGAAAGCAATGATGATCACGACGACCACGGCAGCCCCACCGCCGAATTTCCAGTTTGCTGCACTGATCGCCCCGAGCCCGGCTTTTTCCATCGCTGTTCTGACCGAGTTGATCTTGGTCAGATCAAAAACCACCGCCATTACACCGTTGACCTTACCTGAATAGTCGTAAATCGGAGCGGTAGAGACAAAGGCATTGCCGACAATCTCCGTGTGGTGTTGATTGCGACCGGCATCAAGCATCTGCGCAGTAATCACCGGGTTGGTGACGGACTTTTTAGACGAGGAAACGAACACATATTTATTGTCCAGCAGCGGATTTTTCTGCGGATCCTGCAGTTTGGTCGCCGTCGACAATTTTTCGGCAATCATATAGGCGGCGATTTCATAGCCTCCTTCATCATTGACGTTCATGGCGATGGCATCATCAAAGGAAAGCAACACCTCGACCGAACCGCTATGCTCACCGTTATCGGCTACAATCGGTGCCAACCCGCGGATAGCGAAACCACCTCGCCCGACCTCGATTCCGGACAGCGGCTTGTGCCCGCCGGAGGGGTCATTGATATCGATGACCGTCTGCCGAAAGGAGGTCAGGTCGTCGGAAACATCAACTTTTTTGCCGTTGCGCATGGCTTGCCAGCCGTCCCGCCACAGGCGCACCAGACTGCGACCGTTGGGGGTATGATAATGGATCTGGAGTTGACTATTGCCGGTATAGGATTTGTAGCCCTCGATATAGGGAGCCATGACCTTGCGCAGATGCTCCCGTGCCATCTGCATTTCATGATCATTTTCATCATCCAGATTTCCCAGCAGCGCCAGCCGATAAGCGGTTCGTACATCCGGTATACGGGAAAAAACCGCGGCCATCTCCAAGGCCCGCTGGCCTATCGAGTCGATACTCGACGTCAGGGTCGCCTGGCGTTTTGCCGCCTGATTTTCCAGGGTCGTCATGGTGAATTCTGAAAACTGAGTTTCATTACTGGCCACCAGGTTGTGAACCGTGCGATTGGAAAAAAAGATCACCAGAAGCGCGGCAATGACCACCAGAACCGTAATTGGAATGATAAATTTATTCCTGATTTTCATGAAAAACCTCCACCTGCAAAGTTAGTTTCTGCCAATATAACGTTCTCGACAATTATTGTAAATAATTTATTTAATGAACTACCCCGCCGCAAGCAGCGGGGTATCAGAAAAATTCTAACTGGTCGTCACGGTGCAAAGTTTCATAATCTTCCAGACCC
>JAFGEL010000081.1 GCA_016931615.1 Desulfuromonadales bacterium | reverse complement strand
TAGTGAGTCATACAATTTCACTTTCAGCCCCTCGGGGTTCACTCAAAGGCTCTCAAAGAGAGGCGACATCTATCCTGACACAGGGGGACGGCGAGCGTACCCACATCGGTGTTTTCATTCAGGACGAAGCTAAGCTGGGAAAGAAGCTGACCCTGCTGGCCGGTGGGCGCTTTGACCATTTCGAGGCCAATGCTGACGACATTGCCCTGACGGATGAACAGTACAACGGCTCAGGGGCGCTGACCTCTTCAAGTAAGGAGATCAACAAGTTCGACGATGCGCAGGACAGCGCCGCCACCTTTAATCTCGGGTTGCTCTACGCCCTGACTGAGCATCTTCATCTGACCGCCAATGTCGGCAGTGGATTCCGTGCACCGGATATTTTTGAGTTGTTCTCAACCCGCGGCGGTGGCAGCCGGATCATGCTCGGCAATCCTGATCTCGATCCGGAGTCTTCGATCAGTTTTGATATCGGCAGCAAAGTCCGCTATTCAGCTTTTCAGGCCTCTTTCAACCTGTTTTATAACCGGGTCGATGATTTTATTGATACGGAACCGGCGGGCACCTTCAATGGGATTGATGCCGTCAAATACGTCAATGTTCAGAACGCCGAACTCTATGGTTTCGACGGCGAAACCCAGTTTTGTTTAACCGAGAAACTGGCCCTGTTCGGCAGCATTTCCAGCGTGGTCGGCAAAGACCGTGACAGCGGCGACCGTCTCAACAATATTCCGCCGCTGAACGGAACCTTGGGCGTGCGCTGGAAGGATTCCGCGTTCAACACGGCACATTACTGGGTCGAATTGTCCAGCAACTTTTTCGCTGCTCAGAACCAGCCGGGCCCAAGCGAAGAGGAGACCCCGGGTTACGCCATCACCAATCTGCGTACCGGTCTCGATTTTCCCGCGGTCGGGAATATTCTGCACGATGTGCGACTGACGCTGAACGTGGAAAACCTGTTTGACAAATACTATCTGTCGCATCTGCGCAAGGAAGACGTAGACTTCATTCCCGGAACTGGTGTCAACGTCATTGCAGCGGCGGAATTCAGCTTCTGACCTGAACAGGCGCGAAGAAAGCATGGATTCATATATGAACAAAGCAATAAGTGCACTACTGATAATTGCACTATTTCTTGTATTTGACTTGCCGCATCCGGCTTTTGCCGACGCAGCCTTCCCGCTCACGGTAACCGATCTCAAAGGCCGACAGGTCACCTTTGCGGCACCGGCCAAACGGATTGTCGCTCTGCGTGGAGCCCTGGGGACGGTCTGCTACATGCAACTCTGCGATCAGGTGGTCGGAGTTGAGGATTTGGAAGCACGTCCTTTGGAGTGGCTGGGCTCGGTCGGGCGCTCATATCGGTTGGCCCATCCCCAACTGGGGGAACTGCCGATAATCGGCAGCCGCAACCAGCCCGACCCGGAACGGCTGTTAGCGGTCAAACCGGACGTTATTTTTGCCGGCAGCGGCGATGTTCGCTTCGCCAACAATCTGCAGCAGAAAACCGGCACACCGGTGTTGTTTGTCGACAATGGCGATTTAGCTGACAGGCGGAGCAAATTTTATCAATCGTTGCGGTTGATCGGCACCGTCTGTGGCCGTGAGCAGCGCGCCGAACAGATCATAAAACGTATTGATCTGGCTGTGACCGATCTGCGTCAGCGTGTGCAGAACATTCCTGAGAAGCCATCTGTCTACGTCGGAGGAATGAATTTTCGCGTTGCTCACGGCCTGACCGGGACCAGTGCGGCCTACCCTCCTTTTTTGCTGCTTGACATCAACAATATCGCGGATTCAGCCCAGGCGAACGAAAATTCCGTCAAGGGGCGCTTTCTGATCGACGCGGAAACTCTGCTGAAAGCTGACCCGGAAACCCTGTTTATCTGTGAAAGCGGACTTGAACTTGCCCTGCAGGATCTGAAAAAACCGATTTATCGTCATATGAAAGCCGTTGTAAACAGACGGGTGTTCGGGGTCGTTCCCCATTATTACGCCGCCAGTCCAGATACTGTGCTGGCCGAAACCTACTACATGGGGACGGTCCTCTTTCCTGAGCAGTTTGCCGATATCGATGTGCCGGCCATGGCGGATGACTGGTACCGGTTTTTCGTCGGCAAACCTCTGTACGCAGAAATGTTTCGTATTTTCGGCGGTTTTAGACCAATAGAAGCAAACTGATGCAAAAATCGATCAGTGCCTATAAACGGCTGAGCCGCAGACGTCATCTGTGGCTCGGTACCATCATAGTCTTTTTGCTTATCACCGTACTGCTGGCGCTTTGCAGTGGGGCTTCCAAAGTGGGGATGGGAACTGCCGTGCGCAGTCTCTTTCTGGCTGAAGATAATTTGACGCAACAGATTGTCTGGCAGTTGCGCTTGCCGCGGATCTGCGGTGCGCTGCTCGGCGGAGCAGGTTTTGCTGCCGCCGGTATGGTCCTACAGACGACTCTGCGCAACCCCTTGGCTTCGCCGTCGACCTTGGGTATATCACAAGGGGCGGCTTTCGGCGCTGCCTGCGGGGTAATTTTTCTCGGCCTGCTCGATCCCGGGGTCGGTAACCAGACGGCCATGCTCGGCCGGCACCCCTATCTGATCAGCCTGTTTGCCTTCGGCAGTTCGTTGTTAACGACGATTTGCATTGTTGTCCTAGCCAGTATTTACCGTGCGAGTCATGAGACCATCGTGTTGGCAGGTGTCGCCCTGAGTGCCTTTTTTATGGCTGGAACCACCGTTCTTCAATATTTTGCCGACGAAACCCAACTTTCAAGCATCATCTCTTGGACTTTTGGCGATGTCGGTCGAGCCAGCTGGGCCGAATTACAGGTTATGGCCCTGCTTGTCGGCTGCGGACTTTTTTATCTTGCACTGCAAACAGTCAAGTTCAACGCCCTGCTTGCCGGATCGGATACCGCCGCGACACTCGGGGTTTCGGTCATCCGTACCCGCTTACTGAGCATCTCGTTCGCCGCCCTGATGACGGCAATCATTGTCACCTATTTCGGGGTCATCAGTTTTATTGGTCTGGTGGCTCCGCACATCGCTCGGCGGTTGGTTGGGGAACAGTCCCATATCCTCCTGCCGGTAGCGACTCTTCTTGGAGCCCTCCTACTGTTGTGGGCCGATCTGGTCGGACGCACCCTGCTTTCACCGATCCTGTTACCTGCCGGGGTCATTACTGCTTTTATGGGGACTCCAGTTTTTCTTTTTCTGTTGTTTGGTGGTCAGCGGCGATGGAGATAACAGCTTCAGATTTAGATTTCAGCTATGGTTCGCGCCTAGTCTTGGATGAAATCAATGTTGAGTTTCCTGCTGGCTCACTGACGGCTCTTCTGGGGGTGAACGGGGCTGGGAAAACGACCCTACTGAAGTTAATCGGCCGACTTCTCAGCCCGGATGAGGGCCGCATCCTGCTTGGTGATAATCTCCAAGAAAACATCACAAGAGCAGACTACGCAAAAACGACAGGCTATGTGAGTCAGCTGCACCAGCCAGCCAGGCTCCGCGTCTTCGACTACCTGTTGATCGGCAGAACGCCCTATAGCAAGTTCCATTATACCCGGAATGATGAAGATATCGTTTTGCAGGTCATGGTAGACATGGGGCTGACCTTCTTCGCCGACCGTTGGCTTACCGATCTCAGCGGTGGAGAAATGCAAAAAATCATCATCGCCCGCGCTATGGTGCAAAAACCAAAAATACTACTTCTGGATGAACCAACCAACAACCTTGATCTGAAGAATCAACTGGAGATCATGAAGCTTTTAAACAACTGTGCCTATTCTTCTAAAATGACGATCATCTTCAGTATGCACGATCTCAACTTGGCGCTACGCTTTGCCGACCGTTTCCTGCTGCTGGATCAGGGAAAGCTGCTCAGTAGCGGCACCCGGCAGAACCTTGACGATGATCTGCTGAGCCGTGCCTACGGCACCCCGCTGACGCTTCATGAAGTCGCCGGACAGACCGTTGTGCTGTCTTAAAAGGAAACGCAATTATATGAAGAATAGCGGTAAGACGCCTGGGTCCCTCCCCATTCTGCTGACCAGTCAGGAGATCCTGTTACTAGGCGGTGGAGCGACGGCATCCCGCAAGGCGAAAGTTTTGAAAGAAAATACTATCCCGTTTAGGGTGATTGCAGAACTCGTCGATGAACGCATTTTTGATCTCGACGTTCCCGTCGAACAGCGCCGGATTGTTCCTGCGGACCTCGGTCAGGCGAACATTGTCGTCGATGCCACCGGGAGCAGCGAGGTTCTGGAGATGCTGGGCAAGGAAAAGCAACAGCGTTTTTTTCTCCTGAATTGTGCTTCACGCCCGGATCTCTGTGACTTTTATTTTTCTGTCATGGCGAATCGGGGTGGATTGAAAATCGCCGTTTCCACCGACGGCGCCAGCCCGGTGATCGGCCAGGTCGGCAAGGACCGGATCGCGACCATGATCCCGGAAGACCTGAACGGCTTCATCGAACACACTAAGCGGGGTCGTGAGCAGGATCTCATCACTCCGGAGAAAACCGTAGCAGACTGCCTGCAGAATCTGGCCACGGTTTATCTCATCGGTTGCGGCCCGGGCGCCCCCGATCTGCTGACCCTGAAAGCTTACAAAACCATGCAGCAGGTGGACGTGGTGTTTTATGACCATCTGCTCACGGATGACATTCTGGCTCTGGTGCCGGATTCCACGGAAAAGATCCCGGTCGGGAAACAAAAAGGCCATCACAGCGTCCGTCAGGAACAGATTAATGACCTCCTCTGGGACAGGGCACAACAGGGCTTGAAAATCGCCCGGCTGAAAAACGGCGATCCGTTTATTTTTGGCCGTGGCGCGGAAGAAATGGAATTTCTGGTCAAGCGGGGAGTCAGGGTTGAAGTGATCAACGGGATCAGTTCCGCCATCGCCGGTCCCGCTTCCGCCGGTATCCCTCCGACGGCACGTGGTTATGCCACCAACCTCTCCATCGTCTCGGCCCACTTGGCTGGCACCAGACTCAATACCGATTGGCTGCCCCTGCTAACAATTCCCCAGCACACGACCATCATTCTGATGGGCCTTACTTTTGCCGCGGAAATATCTCAGCTAGCGCTGGCCGCGGGAATCAACGGTGAACGACCGGTCGCTATTATCTCGAATGCCACACGGGCAAATCAAACGGTAATTGTCACCAATATCGAACAACTCCCAAAACATGCCGCGAAAGCTGAACGTCCGGCGTTACTGGTCATCGGAGATGTCATCAACCTGCAACAGAGGTTTTCTAGGTCAACAACATTGATCTAATATCGAGTTAAACTCTTGCCCCGTTAGTTCTGTTGCGTTTGTAACCATGGGTTTACCGCTCAATCTGACCGAGCTTCAACGAAAGCATCGGTAGTGTGCGATCCAGGGCCTGAATCTGGGTTTTCTCATCCACCGACAAAACAACGATACTGTCGGGAGGGTTCATGTACAGCCCGATAACATCGATAACCTTTTCGGCAAACCTGAATCCGTGAGTCCTTCCCCTGCACCTCGGGTTTCCCCTTTCTGAGGGGCGATTCGGGGGCATGGGTTGTGGGTTGAACTAAAAACGGCCTCCTGTGTTCCGCTCCACGCGACGATCTTTGACAGTTTGGCCTCAAATGCTGTCCGAATGCCGTTTTTCGGGCGAGCTGGGCCGTGGGCACGGTTGCCGATGGATGTTTTTCCGGATCTGTCGTTACGGGTTTATGCCCTATTCGTAGGCCAGGCGCCGGTAGACTCCGGCGTAGCCTTCGAAATTCAGGCCGCTGTGGCGACTGAAGCGCAGTCGCAAGCGCCGGCCGGTCTCGATCAGCCGGGCGGCGAGATACATCAGTTCTTGCATGACGGTCTTGAGCCGCCGCCGTTTGGCGCCGTGCCGCACCGGGGTCTTGTCGCCGAGCAGGCCGAGTTGTCCGATGTAGCGCAGGACGTTGTAGGCGAGCGCGGCGCAGCTCATTACCAGACTGTTGACCTCGAATTTGCCTGAGAGCAGGCGCTCCAGATCCATGTCGGTTTTGAGTTCGCTGTGAAACTGCTCGCTGGTGCCGTGATCCTGATAGAGGGCGATGATCTTTTCGGCGGGCAGGTTCAGGGTGGTCCACCAGCCTTCCAACTCGATCTCGGGTTCCAGCAGCCCCTGGCTTTTTTGTCGGTGGAGAGCTTGATGATCCGAACGACCCGACGGTAGGACAATCCCATCCGCAGTTACATTGGCATGGACAATGGCCGTCTCTCAGTTAAAAAAGACAGCCGTAACCCGCGAGGTCAAACTGGTAAAACGCTTCAGGCATAAACCGATGAGTGCCAGCCCGAAATGAAGAGGTATAGACCTCGTCTTTGGACTTCTCAATGATCAAATATTTCATATGAATTCACCTGCCAAGTGAGTTTTAGGGGGGCTGATGATGGCATAAATAATAATTAAAAATCAGTAATTTATCTTCATTCACTGAAATTTTTCTGATTGTGATCTTACGGATTTAGGTGCAAGTAGAGGTCCTATGGGTGAATTGATTTATATCAGTGGCGGTTGTCGTAGCGGGAAAAGCCGTTATGCCCAATATCGGGCCGAAGCACTGAACGGTCGACGCGTTTATATTGCAACCTCACGGCAAATTTGTTCTAACGCGGTCACGCGCATGG
Organism: Desulfuromonadales bacterium; assembly: GCA_016931615.1. Classification (GTDB taxonomy): domain Bacteria; phylum Desulfobacterota; class Desulfuromonadia; order Desulfuromonadales; family Geopsychrobacteraceae; genus JAFGEL01. The sequence goes on along the minus strand of JAFGEL010000081.1, from coordinate 46 downwards.
CACCGAAGAATTTTTCGTCATCCGCAGATAATCGAGAACCAAACGG
>JAFGEL010000080.1 GCA_016931615.1 Desulfuromonadales bacterium | reverse complement strand
TTCGACCCGGGCGCGGATAGTTGCTGATGATTCCCCCTCGACCGGATCGGCCAGATCCTTGTGCGGCACCCGTGGGACCTCAATCTGAAGATCAATTCTATCGAGCAGTGGGCCGGAAAGGCGTTGCCGATAGCGTTGGATGTCGTGCGGTGTGCAAGTGCATAAGTTATTGAAATCACCGAGAAATCCGCATTTGCAGGGGTTTGAACATCTTTTACAAGTTTTCCAACTCAACCAGCACCCCACACAAAATCGAAATTCCCCTTAAAATACAGCCACCTGAAGAACTCGTCAAAGAACCCGTTACCCTCGGCGATCACTTGCGCCGTCGACGTCTTGAGCTTGGATTGTACCAAAAAGATGTCGCAATTCAGATCGGCGTCACTGCTTCCACCATCTGGAATTGGGAGCACGGGTGGAAAATCGATAAGCGTTTTGTTTCCTTAATCGTGGACTTCCTCGGCTACCGCCCTGCCTTGGCTCGTGAGGCAAATAGCTGATTAATCGACTCAGGACATGAGTCAATTAGGGGCTGGTTTCAGACTGGGCAAGGTTCCGTTGATGTTTTGCAGTCTGATTGATTTTTTCTTCAAGTCAAATGTTTTGTCAATTATAGTGGTCATTAAATAGCTTTATGACTAATAAAATAATCATTGATGGTGTCCTGATGAAAAGACAACGAGCCTATTCCAGATACGCAAAGGAAGCCGCTACCCTCATGGGCGAACAGATCAAGTTGGGGCGCAAACAAAAAAGGTGGACGGAAAAGGAACTGGCTGAACGTGCCGGTATTTCCAGGGCCACGCTTCAAAAAATTGAAAAGGGCGATATGAGTTGTGCCATAGGTCTCGTCTTCGAGGTGGCAACGCTGGTGAACATCCCTCTGTTCGAACAGGACACCTATCCTCTTTCCACGCAGGTGGAGCACATCAAGGATAAGGTTGCTTTGCTGCCTCGACGCATTCGAGCGCGGAAAAATGTGGTGGATGACAATTTTTGATGGAACATTTTTCTCTGGGCAGGGTGCCTTGGATGGACCTTGACTTTTTTGGCTATTTGGCTATATTGCCAAACAAAGAAAGGACGTTCTTTATGGACACAAGCCGAAAAAATCATCTCAATGCTCGCGCCCGGGTGCTGAAAGCCATGGCGCACCCAACCAGGTTGTTCATCATTGAAGAACTGGAAAAGGCTGAGCGTTGCGTGTGTGACCTAACCGAACAGATCGGCGCTGATGTTTCAACCGTCTCGAAACATCTCTCGGTGCTCAAACAGGCAGGGATAGTTATTGACGACAAACGAGGCAACCAGGTTTTTTATCGTCTTCGTGTACCCTGCATTTTGAACTTCTTTGGTTGTGTGGAATCGGTGCTGGAATCGAGTGCCCGTGATCAGGCAGCATTGTTGAACGTTGTCGGCAAGTAAATTTTTTTGCCTCCGTATTTGGCGAAATTGCCAAATGCTTGCAATTGGGAAGATCTATGACCTGGAAGAATGAATGGAAACCATTACTGGCGATTGTTGCTGTTTTTGTCGCGCTCTATTATCTGCCGGTTGATTGGCTGCAAGAATCTGAGCGGGTTGAGAATGCCCTCTGGGAGGCACTTCACCTAGCCAAATGGTATGCCCAGGAACATGTTCTGCTCTGCCTCGTTCCAGCATTCTTTATCGCCGGGGCGGTTGGGGTTTTTGTCAGCCAGGCGGCGGTGATGAAATACCTCGGACCCAAGGCGAACAAAGTTCTGGCCTACGGGGTCGCCTCGGTGTCGGGCAGCATTCTGGCGGTCTGCTCCTGCACCATTCTGCCGCTGTTTGCCGGGATCTACCGCATGGGGGCGGGGCTGGGACCAGCCAGCGCATTTCTCTATTCCGGACCGGCGATTAATATCCTCGCTATTGTTCTGACTGCCGCTGTTCTGGGCACTGAGATGGGGATTGCCCGTGCGGTTGGCGCGGTGAGTTTTTCGGTCATCATCGGCCTGCTCATGCATCTGTTCTTTCGCAATGAAGAGCTGGAAAAGATGGCAGCAGCCGCAGCGCTGCCGGAGCCAGAGGTGAAGCGACCCCTCTGGCAAAACGCGCTGTTCTTCGCGGCGATGGTCGGGATTCTGGTCTTCGCCAACTGGGGCAAGCCCACTGAGCCGACCGGTCTCTGGCAGATGATCTATTCATCGAAATGGTTGATAACCGGGCTTTTCTCTCTAGCTTTGGCAGTTATTCTGGTCCTCTGGTTCAAGGTAAGCCCGTGGCGGATGGGGTTTATTGCACTATCGACTCTGACCCTGGCTATGGTGCTGCCAAGCCATCCAGAAGTGGCTTTTGTGGCGGCGACCATCGGCTTGACAGTTCTTCTGACAACCGGACGAGATGACGACGGCGAAATGGGGGAGTGGTTCGACACCAGTTGGGATTTCGCTAAAAAAATCCTGCCGCTCTTGCTCTGGGGTGTGCTGATCGCCGGGGCATTGCTCGGCAGGCCGGATCACGAAGGACTAATTCCCTCAGACTGGATTGCCGGGCTGGTCGGCGGTAATTCCCTCTGGGCAAACCTGTTTGCCTCTGTGGTCGGTGCCTTTATGTATTTCGCCACGCTGACGGAAGTTCCGATACTCCAAGGGTTGATCGGTGCCGGCATGGGCAAGGGGCCGGCACTGGCCTTGCTTTTGGCTGGACCGGCATTGAGTCTACCGAACATGCTGGTTATCCGGTCGGTTATGGGAACCAAGAAAACCGTTGTCTTTGTTTTGCTGGTCATCATTATGGCGACGATCTCTGGATTGATTTACGGAGCTGTTTATGATTGAACGGTCCAGAGGTCATAACAAAAGGAGATAGATTGTGAGAAAAATTCAGATTCTTGGGACAGGTTGCGCGAAGTGCAACGAACTGGCAGCAAACGCCAAGGAGGCCGCAGTTGTTCTGGGTGAAGAGATCGAAATCGAGAAGATCACCGAGCTGACAGAGATTATGAAGTTCGGCTGCATGACAACTCCAGGGCTGGCGATCAATGGGACACTGGTCTCGCAGGGTAAACTCCTCAAGCCGGATCAGATTATGAAGTTGCTGCGGCCTGGATCCTATGAGTAACGGAGTGTGGGCGGTGTCTAAAATAACAATCTGCAAGATTTTGATGGTCGGACTTTTTTTGCTGCTGGGCACAGGCGCAGGTTTCGCGGAACAGCTTCCACGGCTGGTCGATGTTGGCGCTGACAAGTGCATCCCCTGCATCAAAATGGCACCAATCCTCGATCAGCTCAGGGAAGATTTTGCCGGGAAGATGGACGTCACATTTGTCGATGCCTGGAAGAACCGGGAGCAAGCGGCGGGCTACAGGGTGCAGATGATACCGACCCAGATTTTCTACGCGACTGACGGCAGAGAACTTTTCCGCCACACAGGCTTCTACAGTCGTGAAGAGATTCTGGCCAAGTGGCAGGAACTCGGCTATGACTTCGATAGCAAAAAACCATGATTGAATCGGTGTTGGCCAGTTTGAGCCAAGCCATGTCAGGTGCGCCACTCGTTGCCCTGGCTGGGTCTGTCGGATGGGGTGTGTTGAGCATCATCCTGTCCCCCTGTCATCTGGCCAGTATCCCGTTGATTGTCGGCTTTATCGATGGTCAAGGGCGCATAACGACTCGCCGTGCCTTTCTGGTTTCCAATTTGTTTGCCATCGGTATTTTGTTCTCGATTGCGTTCATAGGTCTCCTGACGGCCTTGGCGGGGCGAATGCTCGGCGATCTCGGCCCGTGGGGGAACTGGCTGGTCGCTGGCATATTTTTCCTCTTTGGACTGCACCTCTGGGGAGTGGTTCCCATGCCCTGGTCGGGGCCGGGAGCAATCGGCATGCAACGCAAGGGACTTCTGGCAGCGCTGCTGCTCGGTTTGATCTTCGGTATCGCCCTTGGCCCCTGCACCTTTGCCTTCATGGGACCGGTCCTCGGGGTCGCCTTCACTGAAGCCGCAGATAGCTTACTTTATGCTGTCTCCCTTTTGCTGGCCTATGCCATGGGGCATTGTGCCGTCATTGTCTTCGCCGGAACCTTTACTGAAAAGGTTCAGCATTTTCTCAACTGGAACGAGCGATCCAAAGGGACTTTGTGGGTCCGAAGAGTCTGCGGGCTGCTGGTCTTCCTGGGGGGAACTTGGCTCATCTATTCCGCAAAATAAATTTAACTAAAGAGGTCATGCCATGAAGCAGTATTACTTTGTTCTGATGATGGTCCTGTTGTGCCCTCCAGCATTTGCGAGCGACACTGTGCTGGAAGAGTACGTGAAGGCATTTGACTACGATTCGCGCCTGGAGATGAAGACCAGCAGCAAGCAATTGCTCGACATGCTCGAAGATGGTAAGGCTGTTTTGGTCGATATCCGCTTCAAGGAGGAACAAGAGGCTTGGGGGCCGAGTTTTGCATTAAAAATTCCGCTCAACGAACTTCCCGTGCGACTGAGCGAGTTGCCGAAAGACAAAATCATCGTCACGGCATGCCCGCACAAAGACAGGGCAATTATTGCCATGTCCTACCTGCGCTCAAAGGGCCTCCCTGCTCGTTATCTGACGGATGGTTTGATCGGTTTGGTCGAAAATTTACGGGGGGATGACGCGTTATATTTTTTGAAAATGTTGAATGACCAATAAGGCTAGTCAGCGTTATCTCCATCTTGACAATATCCGCCTATGCGGATATGTTTTTGTTTATGAAGAAAACGGCACACTTTTTCAAAGCCCTCTCCGATGAAACCCGCTTGCGTATTTTGGCCCTCCTGACGCATGGCGAACTTTGTGTCTGTGATCTGATGGCCACGTTGGACCTTCCTCAATCCACCGTTTCGCGCCACTTGGCTTACCTGAGAAACGCCGGCCTGGTCGAAGACCGTCGCCAGGGGATTTGGATGTATTATCGTCTGGCTAACGAGGGCGGGGCTTTGCATCAAGAGTTGATGGCGTTATTGGAAAAACAGTTGGGCGATTTTGCACAGGCCAGACAGGATAAGACGGCGCTGCAACGATATCTGGAACGCAAAAGCGATGCGACGTGTGGCTAAAAAAATTTGCCCTTTCAATCCGCCCATGCGGATGATTTGGATTTGACAATGGAAACACCTAAGAAAAAGGTCCTTTTCCTCTGCACCGGCAACTCCTGCCGCAGCCAAATGGCCGAAGGGTTAACTCGGAACGATTTCGGAGAATCTTTGGAGGTATGTTCAGCCGGTACCACACCACAGGGGTTGGACCCGTTGGCGGTTGCTGTCATGGGGGAGATTGGCATCAATATCAGCAATCAAAAATCTGAGCATCTCAGCGCCTATGAAGCTGAGCAATTCGATTATGTGATTACCCTCTGTGGCGACGCCCATGAAACCTGCCCGCTGTTTTTTGGCGGCGTGAAGCGGCTGCACATGGGGTTTCCTGATCCGCCCAAAACAGGTCCCGAAGAGCAGCGGATGACCATTTATCGCCGGCTGCGCGACGACATGCGCCGCCAATTAACAACCTACTTCAATCAGGTACTGCAAACAGGAGTCACCGATGAGCATTCGTGTCGGCATTAACGGCTTTGGCCGTATGGGCCGTCTGGCGCTTCGCGCCGCCTGGGACTGGCCGGAGTTCGAAATCGTGCATATCAATGAGATCAAAGGCGGTGCCGAGTGCGCCGCCCATCTGCTGGAGTTCGATTCGGTGCACGGCCGCTGGCAGCGGTTGATCGGATTTGACGAATCTTCGCTGACCATTGACGGCAAGCGCATCGGGTTCAGTGAGTACAAGAATCCTGGCGATGTTCCCTGGGACGCGCTGGGCGTCGATATCGTCATCGAATCCTCCGGCAAATTACGCACCACCGAGCTGCTGCAGCCCTATTACGATCGTGGCGTGAAAAAGGTCATCGTCGCCGCTCCGGTCAAGCAGGGGGCGCTGAACATCGTCATGGGGGTCAACGACCATCTATACGACGCGGCGCAGCACCATCTGCTCACCGCCGCCAGCTGCACCACCAACTGCCTGGCCCCGGTGGTCAAAGTGCTGCATGAAAAGATCGGCATCGAGCACGGTATCATCACCACCGTTCACGATGCCACCAACACCCAGGTGATCATTGATGCGCCACATAAGGACCTGCGCCGGGCGCGGGCGGCGGGGATGTCGCTGATTCCCACGACCACCGGCAGCGCCACCGCTATCACCCTGATCTACCCGGAACTCAAAGGGAAGCTCAACGGCCATGCGATCCGGGTCCCCTTGCTGACCGGTTCGCTGACCGATGCCGTGTTCGAGATGCGGCGCGAGGTGACGGCCGAGGAGGTCAACGCGCTGTTTGAAGAGGCGGCAAACACCTACCTCAAGGGGATTCTCGGCCTTGAGCGGCGGCCGCTGGTGTCCATCGACTTCAAAAGCGACCCCCGCTCAAGCATCGTTGACGCCCTCTCCACCATGGTGGTTGACGGCACCCAGCTGAAGATCTTCGCCTGGTACGACAACGAAATGGGCTATGCCAACCGGATGATGGAGCTGTGCAAGAAGGTGACGCTGAGCCTGTCATGACCGACGTTCGCAACTATGCTCTCGTCACCGGTGCCTATTGGGGGTTCACCCTCACCGACGGGGCTCTGCGCATGCTGGTGCTGCTGCACTTTCATGACCTTGGCTACAGCGCCGTGCAGATCGCCTTTCTGTTTTTGCTCTATGAGTTCTTCGGGGTGGTGACCAACCTAGTCGGCGGCTGGATCGGCTCGCACCTGGGGCTCAAGGTGACTTTGTTCGCCGGACTGGCGTTGCAGATTATTGCGCTTTGGGCATTGGGCCTGCTTGATCCGAACTGGACACCGCTCTTTTCGGTCTGGTTTGTGATGGGGTTGCAGGCCCTGTCAGGGATCGCCAAGGACCTGACCAAGATGAGCAGCAAGAGCGCCATCAAGGTCTTGGTGCCCGCCGATGCCGACAGCACCCTGTTCAAGTGGGTGGCGATCCTGACCGGTTCGAAGAACGCCCTGAAAGGGGCCGGGTTCTTCCTCGGCGGTCTGCTGCTGGCCACAGTCGGTTTTCGCGGGGCGCTCTGGCTGATGGCGGGTGGCCTGGTGCTGGTGCTGCTGGCAACCCTTTTCTCACTGCCGCGAGAGATCGGCATGGCGAAGAAGAAGACCAGGTTCAGCGCCATCTTCTCGAAAAGTCGCGACATCAACCTCTTGTCTGCGGCACGGCTGTTTCTGTTCGGCTCCCGGGATATCTGGTTCGTGGTTGGCTTGCCGGTCTTTCTCTCCGCTAGCCTGAATTGGAGCCATACTGAAGTCGGCGGCTTTCTCGCCCTCTGGGTGATCGGCTACGGTGGGGTGCAGGCGTTGGCGCCGAAATTACTGAAATCGTCTTTGCGGGGAGGAACCCCGCGCGGCGGGACAGCCAGCGTCGGTGCTTTCGCTCTGGCGGGTTTGACGGCCTTGATCGCCATCGGCGTGGCGATGGAGTTTTCCCCCTGGTTGACGGTGGTCGCCGGCTTGGGCCTCTTCGGGTTGATCTTCGCCGTCAATTCCTCGGTGCACAGCTACCTGATTCTTGCCTACACCGAGGCCGATCAGGCGGCGCTTAATGTCGGTTTTTACTACATGGCCAACGCTGGCGGCAGGCTGGTCGGGACTTTGCTGTCTGGCGTCGTTTTCCAGTCGGCCGGGTTGGTTGGCTGCCTGTGGGTTTCGGCCCTGTTTGTGCTGCTGGCAGGAGGGATTTCGCTGCTCCTGCCGCGTGGTCGATTCGTCCCGGCAACCCCATAGGAAAGGGCTGCCATGGAACCAGTGAAAATTTTATTTCTGTGCACAGGAAATTCTTGTCGCAGCCAGATGGCCGAAGGCCTCGTCAATCACCTTCATGCCAAAAGAGCGAAGGCCTGTTCGGCAGGAACCGACCCGAGGCCGGTGCACCCCTTGGCGGTGAAGGCAATGCAGGAGTTGGGCATCGACATCAGCCAGCAGCAATCCAAGCCGCTGGAAACCTTCAGTGGCGAATCCTTCGATCTGTTTATTACCCTCTGCGATCGGGCCAAAGAAAGCTGCCCGCTCAAATTCGAAGGCAAGCGCAGGCTGCATGTTGGTTTCAAGGACCCGGCAGAGAAAAAGGGCACACCAGAACAGATTTATGCCGAATTCCGCATCGTCCGCGATGCGATCAACATGTGGCTCCACGATTTTTTTGACGTGATGGAGGTGGACCGATGAAGCACGGACTGACCAAACAGCTCTCGTTTCTCGACCGTTACCTGACGTTGTGGATTTTTCTGGCCATGTTTGTCGGGGTTGGCGGAGGCTGGTTGTTTCCAGGAGTCAAGGATGTGGTCAACGCCTTTTCCGTCGGCACCACAAATATCCCGATTGCCATCGGCCTGATCCTGATGATGTACCCGCCGTTGGCCAAGGTGCGCTATGAGGAACTCGGCGAAGTTTTTCAGAACAAGAAAATTCTCGGCATCTCGCTCGTGCAGAACTGGGTCATTGGTCCGATTCTGATGTTCATCCTCGCCATTGTTTTCCTCGGCAACTACCCCGAGTACATGGTCGGCCTGATCATGATCGGCCTGGCCCGTTGTATCGCCATGGTCATCGTCTGGAATGAACTGGCAAAGGGAAACACTGAGTACTGCGCCGGGCTTGTTGCCTTTAACTCGGTTTTCCAG
>JAFGEL010000079.1 GCA_016931615.1 Desulfuromonadales bacterium | reverse complement strand
GAAGCCGAAGCCGAAGCCGAAGCCGAAGCCGAAGCCGAAGCCGAAGCCGAAGCCGAAGCCGAAGCCGAAGCCGAAAAAGGCGCCAGTTTTTTTGAGCGTCTCAAAAGCGGGCTGGTCAAAACCCAGTCGAGCCTGGTCGGTCGGGTTGACAGCCTGCTGCGTGGACGCTCGGCTATTGATGAAGACCTGCTTGAGGAATTGGAAGAGGTTCTGATTACTGCTGACCTGGGCATGCAGACCACTCAGCAGCTGATCAAATCATTGGAAAGCAGTCGGGTCAAAGGCGATCTGAACACTCCTGGACAGGTCCGTCAGCTGCTGAAACGCGAATTGCAGCAGATTCTGCAGTTCAGTGGCGAGTCGCTGGATATTGACAGCCAGGCTCCTTTTGTCATCATGGTTGTGGGTGTTAACGGTGTCGGTAAGACCACCACAATCGGAAAACTGGCGAATCAGTTCGCTCTGCAGGGTAAAAAGGTTATTCTGGGTGCTGGGGATACCTTCCGTGCCGCCGCCGCTGAACAACTGCAGATCTGGGGTGAGCGGGCTCATGTTGAGGTGATTCGTCATGCCGAGGGGGCAGACCCCAGTGCCGTCGCTTTCGATGCAGCCAAAGCTGCCGTAGCAAGACGTGCCGATATTCTCCTGCTTGATACCGCCGGACGCCTGCATACTAAAGTGAATCTGATGGAAGAGCTGAAGAAGATCCGCCGGGTTCTGGATCGTGAAATACCCGGTGCGCCCCATGAAGTTCTTCTGGTTCTTGATGCGACAACCGGTCAGAATGCCCTGACCCAGGCGAAATTGTTTAATGAAGCGGTTGCTCTGGACGGGATCGCCTTGACGAAGCTTGATGGGACGGCTAAGGGTGGGATTGTTGTTGCCATTGCGGCTGAATTGAAGGTTCCGGTCAGATATGTTGGTATCGGAGAAAAGTTGGACGACTTGCGTCCCTTTGACGCGGAGATGTTCGTGGCGGCATTGTTTGACGAGAAATAATGTCCGGTTTTTGTCGGGCCGACTTGAAACAGAGGGATTATGAACCTTATTGACCGGTTGGAGCAGGCGATTGAAAAATTGATCAGGCAGAATATTTTGCTTAAAGAGACGAATGAGCGCCTTCTGCAGGAGAAGACCGCCTGGTCAAATGAACGGGACCAACTGGTCGGTGATATTGACCGGATGCTTGAGCGCATCGAATCGTTGCGATCGGAGGGGCCTTGAGTTCAAATATCCATATCAAAATCCAGGGGCGTGAATATTCCCTGCGCAGTCATCAGTCAGAAAAACAGACTCAACGGGTTGTCTCTTTTGTCGAACAGAAACTGGCTGAAACAGCCGACGGGTTGGCGGTTGATACCCGTGACCTGACTGTCCTCACGCTGCTGAACCTTGCTGGTCAGTACCTGCAGCTTCAGGATGATCAGGAGCTGAAAGAGGAAGTCAGGTTGCAGAGCCTGATCGACCGGGTGGAACGTGCCGTTGATGATAATTCTGGTTGCTAAAGCTGAACGATAAAATGTATGATCAGCCCATAGCCCCTGCGTTCAGGGATTCAGATAGATTGGTTAGGCACTCATAAAGTATAGACCACCTTTTTTCGGTGTTTTACACCCTGCTGGTGGGCAGGGGTATGCAGTTTCTGAAGCAGCAACAGTCGTTAAGCAACCCAAGGGCGTCCCGTGTTTAAGGATGCCCGGGAAATGTTCATTCATACACAACTTCAGGACCTGTATCTATCGACACTTCTCCCTTTGTTGAGGGGCCTTTCCTTTCCATTGACGTTTCTGTACCGCCGGGTGTTTTAACTGCAAAAGATTGGCTGGATTATGGACAAGGTGGAGATCCGCCGGCGTTTTCTAAGCCGCCGGAAGCAGCTGGATTTTCAGCGTTACCTTGATCTCAGTCTGCGTGCCCAGCAGAGGATCATCCTCTCAGCTCGCTTTGAGAGGTCCACGACGCTCGCTTTGTACAGTCCGGTCAGTCAGGAAGTCGCGACAGATATGATCTTCGCGTCTGCATTGAAGGCGGGCAAGCGGGTCTGCTATCCCCGGGTTGATCAAGATGACTTGCGGTTTTACGTAGTGCAAACATTGAACGATCTGATGCCGGGATCTTTTGGGGTCCCGGAGCCGGTTCCGGCCCAGGCTGTTGACCCGGGAGATATTGATCTGATCATTGTCCCAGGGATTGCTTTTGATGTGCATGGCTTTCGTCTCGGTTACGGCAAAGGTTACTATGATCGCTTTCTAAGCGTTCAAGCTGAAGTTGTCTCCGTGGGGCTGGGATTCGATTTTCAGATCCATCCAGCGTTGCCCGTGGCAAGCCATGATCAGAAATTATCATATTTGGCTACTGAAGCCAGATTCATCCCCTGTCATGCAGCAGCGACAGGTTCATCATAAACTCTGCAAAGGGAGGACGTTACCGTGCAGACTGATATTTTAACGATTATTTTTGTTCTTGTGGACCTGGGCCTCGGTGTTGTGATCGGGGTGTTTCTCAGCCGCAAACTTTCTGAATCAAAAATTAACAACGCCAAAATAGAGGCTGAAAAGCTTTTGACTGATGCCGCCAAAGAGGCTGATTCAATCCGCAAAGAAGCCACCATCCAGGCCAAGGATGTCGTTCTGGAAGCCAAGACGGATTGGGAAAAAGAAGCTCGTGAGCTGCGGCGGGAAATTCAGACTCACGAAAATCGCTTACAACAGAAAGAGGAAAACCTTGAGCGCAAGCTCGATCATGTTGAAGAAAAAAGTGAAGAATTGAATAAGCGTGAGGAGCAGCTGCGGCAGCAGAATGATCGCTTGCAGAAAAAAACGGCTCAGATTGACCAGCTTCATGATGAGCAGTTGAAACAGCTGGAGAAGATCTCCGGTATGAGTGCCGAGCAGGCTAAACAGCAGCTGATCGATTCAATGCTCAGTGAAGCGCGTCATGACGCGGCAAAAAGTATCAAGAAGATCGAAGATGAAGCGCTGGAAACTGCTGATAAAAAGGCTCAGAAGATCATGGCAATTGCCATCCAGCGATACGCCGGTGATTTTGTCGCCGAGAAGACTGTAAGTGTCGTGCCGCTTCCTTCTGATGAGATGAAGGGCCGGATCATCGGTCGCGAGGGACGGAATATTCGGGCCATCGAAGCAGCAACCGGGATTGACCTGATTATCGATGATACCCCTGAAGCCGTCGTCATCTCGGGGTTTAATCCTGTGCGCCGCGAAGTTGCCAGAATTGCCCTGGAACGGTTGATTGCGGATGGTCGAATTCATCCGGCACGCATTGAAGAGCTGGTTGAGAAAGCTCAGGAAGAAGTTGATGAGGAGATCAGACAGGCTGGTGAACAGGCGACTTTCGATGTTGGTGTGCATGGCATTCATCCCGAAATTATCAAGCTGCTCGGCATGTTGAAATACCGAACCTCGTATGGCCAGAATGTTTTGACCCACTCCATTGAAATGGCGTTTTTGTGCGGCATGATGGCTGCGGAGCTGGGGGTCAATGTCAAACAGGCCAAACGTGCGGCCCTGCTGCATGACATCGGTAAGGCCGTCAGTCACGAGCTTGAAGGGTCGCATGCCGTGAATGGTGGAGAGTTGGCGCGAAAGTATGGAGAGTCGCCGAAAATTGTTCATGCGATTGCCGCTCACCACGAAGATGAAAAGCCTGATTCTGTTCTGGCGATTCTCGTTCAGGCTGCCGATGCCCTTTCCGGGGCGCGGCCGGGGGCGCGTCGCGAGACTTTGGAAACCTATGTCAAACGGTTGCGTGACCTGGAGCAGATCGGTACCTCCTTTGACGGCGTCACGGGGTGTTTCGCTATTCAGGCGGGGCGTGAAATCCGAGTCATGGTTTCCAGTGAAAAGGTTTCGGATGATTACTCGCATGTGCTGGCTAAGGATATCGCTGCCAAGATTGAGCAGGAGATGACCTATCCGGGGCAGATTCGGGTCAATGTCATCCGTGAAACCCGGGCGGTTGAATACGCAAAATAGGGCCATCGGTATCTTATTAAATACACATCAGGGCTTGCATCTCCCCTCGATTTTGAGGGTTTGGTCGGGTCCTGGTTGTGTGTTTGGAGTCATAAAGTGAAAATACTTTTTGTAGGTGATGTCGTTGGCAAGGCCGGGCGCAGACTTCTGGCGGACCATATCGACCGTCTGGTGGATCGGCACTTCGTTGATCTGGTCGTCGTCAACGGTGAAAATGCCGCGGCGGGTTATGGGCTGACGGCTCCGGTTTTGAAGGAGCTCTACGCTGCCGGGGCTGACGTCGTCACCACAGGGAATCATATCTGGGATAAGAAAGAAATTTATCCGGTCCTTGACCAGGACAAACGCCTGCTGCGGCCAGCAAACTACCCTCCAGGGCTTCCTGGTCGTGGCCAGGGACTGTATGAGACAGCTTCCGGTATCCAGGTCGGGGTGCTGAATCTGGAAGGGCGCGTGTTTATGAAAAACCTTGATTGCCCGTTTCGTGTTGCCGATGCCCTGATTGAGCAGCTGAAACAATCCACCCCGGTTATCCTGGTCGATTTTCATGCCGAAGCCACCAGCGAAAAACAGGCTCTCGGTTATTATCTGGATGGGCGGGTTTCGGCGGTGATTGGAACCCATACCCATGTGCAGACTGCCGACGAGAAAATATTGCCTGAAGGGACGGGATATCTTACGGATGTGGGTATGACCGGCAGTCATGATGCAATTATCGGCAACCAAAAAGAAGCTGCCCTGGATCGTTTTTTGACCCAGATGCCGGTTCGGCTTGAGGTGGCAAAAAAGGATCCGCAGCTCTCAGCCGTACTGCTGACGGTGGACGAACAATCAGGAAGCTGTGTTCAGATTGAACGTATCCAGGAGCGCTCCTAGGTCGCTTTTAAGCTTCCTCTGGTGGAAGATCTTGCCCTTATAGAGTAAAAGCAGGACAGTCTGACCCCCTTTACAGACGGATAAGTGCTTAACATGAATTTTGTTGAAGAATTGACATGGCGCGGCATGATCCATGATATCACGCCCGGAACCGAAGACCAGCTGCAGAAAGAAATGACAGCGGCTTACGTCGGTATTGATCCGACAGCCGATTCATTACACATCGGTCATCTGGTCAGTGTGATGATGCTTAAACATTTTCAGTTGGCCGGTCATAAGCCGATCGCGCTGGTCGGCGGGGCAACCGGAATGATCGGTGATCCTTCGGGAAAATCGGCCGAGCGTAACCTGCTCGACGAACCGACATTGCGGCATAACGAGGAGTGTCTGAAAAAACAGCTGGCAAAGTTTCTCGACTTTGCCTCGGATGCTCCCAACGCTGCCGAACTGGTTAATAATTATGATTGGATGAAAGAGTTCAGCTTTCTGGATTTCATTCGTGACATCGGCAAGCATATCACCGTCAACTATATGATGGCTAAGGACAGCGTGAAGAAGCGGCTGGGTGAAGAATCGAAGGCCGGACTGTCATTTACCGAATTTACTTATCAGTTGGTACAGGGGACCGATTTTCTACACCTCTATCGCGAGAAGAACTGCAAACTGCAGATGGGTGGCTCCGACCAGTGGGGGAATATCACCACGGGGACCGAGTTGATCCGCCGCAAGGAAGGGAGGGAAGCCTTCGCCCTGACCTGTCCGCTGATCACCAAAGCCGACGGCGGCAAATTCGGTAAGACCGAAAGCGGCAACGTTTGGCTTGATCCACAATTGACCACGCCGTACAAGTTCTACCAATTCTGGCTGAACGTCTCTGATGCCGACGCTGAGAAATACATCAAGATATTTACTCTCCTCAGCCAGGATGAGGTCGCCTGCCTGATCAAGGAGCATCAAGCTACACCCCATCTGCGGACATTGCAGAAACGACTGGCAAAGGAGGTCACCTGCATGGTTCACAGTGAGGAAGAGTACGCTAAGGCAGTCGAGGCTTCGCAGATACTCTTCGGCCAGGCGACCACCGAGAGCTTGACTCAACTTGATAAGGCGACCTTTCTGTCTGTCTTTGAAGGCGTGCCGATGTTTGCGGTTGATCGCACCAGATTCGCAGCAGGTGTGCCGATTGTCGAGCTGTTAGCCACGGAAACTGCGGCGTTTGCCTCCAAAGGCGAACTGCGTCGCACAATAAAAGGCAATGGCCTGAGCCTCAATAAAGCCAAACTGACTGACCAGGAGTACCTGGTCACAGAGGACGATCTGATTAACGGGGCCTACGTTCTGGTGCAAAAGGGTAAGAAAAATTACCTGATTATCGAGGCTGTATAAATTAATCTGTGTTGCGTTGCCATGAATGTGAAAGGAATGGTTACGTTGTGAAGCCGGATAAAAGCCTATAAATCAGTTGCTTGGGTCCGTCTTGCAAAATAATTTATAAAAGGGCAAGAAAAGAGCTTGACGATGAGTGTAGTGATTGGATATAACTGCGCTCCGTTGCTTGAGCAG
>JAFGEL010000078.1 GCA_016931615.1 Desulfuromonadales bacterium | reverse complement strand
AGAAGTGAAAATCACTGCATAATAAGGGGGCTCTGGTGTTTCAGCAATTAAGGACAAGACCGGGTAACTCCTTGAGGCATTTAACGCCAGCGCATCACCGGCGGCGCAAGCCGCCGCTGTTTTTTAGCGGCGTGCGAGACGTCCGTGTGAATGCGGTTGTTAAATGCTTTTATTTATTAGCATTTTCTATTTTTTGAACTAGGTCACTGATTTGCTTTTCTAAGTCGAGCATTGAAAAATCTGCGGGGCATAATGACACCTTTTTTGCAATTCCAACCTTGTCTATAGTTTTGTCCTTCCTCAACTTGGTCAGGTCGTTAAACCTATCCCATTTAAAAAATTTCTTAGTTTTGGGGTGAACGACTTCGATGGCATCATTGAATATTTTCTCGGGTATATAATTTTCAATTGTCCTTCCATTGGTAACCCATGCGAAGGCTCCATTTGTATTGAAGTCTTTAATAATTCTTTTTTTGGTATCGTTGAGCCATGTATGGGCTGTTTTCTTGTCACTGTCTATCATGATGCAAGCGTTTCGATTTAACTTGCAAAGCTGGATAAACTCCGATACTTCAGGGTCGTTAAATGCAAGGTGACTAAGGAGGCGGCCACCATAAAACATAATACTGTAATGAAGACCTTCTATAAGGCTTGGGTTCTTGCTTTTTATCCAATGATTTAAGTAAGTCCTATCTGATGGACCTTCCACCCAAACAACATAATTTGATTGCAGTATGTCACTTGCTTTAAATCCCAAATCTGACAAAATTGAACTCTTCTGAAGATGGGTTGTGACAAGATTGCATTTGGTGTGCCTGCCTATCAGCCTACAGTGGTAAATATTAACGTCTTCGAGATCAAAAAAAGAATTTGAGTGCGTGGTGATAAAATACTGATTATTGGTTTTGTCTTTAATGTATTTTATGAATTTTTTTTGCAATCCAGGATGTAAATGGATTTCTGGCTCTTCAATACAAAAAACAACATTGTCGTAAACTGTAACTGATGCTGCCAAGATAATTAACTCGTGAATTCCGGTGCCTAATGAATGTAAAGGCAAAATCTTGTCTTTAATTGATACATAAATATCATCCTGCTCAGCCGGTATTTCAAGAAACGCATCAGGTTCACCAAGAAGTTCTTGGACAAATTCATTGATTTTTGAAAATTTTAGTTTGCTTGCTTGGTAATTGTTCAAATCTGGAGACTGGAGTGATCTCAGTTTTTTTATTAATCCTCTGCCACTTAAACCAGCATCATCTTCTCCATGAGTTATTTGACGGAAAGCGTCAATTAAATATGCTGTAAATGGTATTTGAGTCATTTGAAGCAACTTAACAGCAATATCTTGAGCTCTTTTTTCTGGGGAACCTTGAGTGTAGCCACATAGTTTTCCAGTTATCCTGTTCGTTTCATCTGGGGGGCAAGCCTTAAAGATATGATCCCCCAAAGTTTTTGCGAAAGGTTGACCTTCAACTGTTCTGTTTAAGTGTCTGGTGGAATAAACAAACCAAAAGCTTTTCTTCCATTCTGGGAAGTGGTCATCCCACTTTGTGAATTGGCTACTGACTTGATCGTATAAATGACTTGTAGCCGAGGGGCCTTTTTTTATTTGGAATCCAAATTGAATATCTTTTGTCTTTGAGTCTACTGAATAATCTAATTCTTGGTTAAAACCTTTATATGGTTCTTGGATCTTCATTTCTGAAACATGTTTTATAAACCGCAATATGTTTGATTTTCCGGAGTTATTTTTACCAATAAAAACATTAATCTTTTGGAGGTCATTGATTTCTACTAACTGATCTCCAAAACTCCGAAAACCCGCTATGGCGATACCGTCTATTTTCATTTGTCCTCATGTTTCTTTGGCATTTAACGGCTTGGATAACCGGCGGCGACGCGAACTTGCGTGTACCACCGAAGTATTCGAGTATTTGCAGAGCTATTTTCCGTCCGCGTTGATTTTGTTGTTAGATTTTCCGTTTAGAACTATTGAAGTTGCTTCACGAAAAAACTGCATTCCATTCTCAAAAATTTTCATTTCTTCGTGCGTTATCGAAAGATCTTCTGTTTTTTTTGGGTGAGTAACTCTATTTCTTAGTTTTATTGCGAATTCAAAGTCTTGGTAATGAGGTGTTTTGGTAAGATCAACCTCAGCATTGTAAACTTTTGCAAGTGTAAAAATCGCAAACTTCATGTTCGGTAAAAGGGAAAGCTTAGCGTTATCTTTAATGTCAATTTTTCCATTTGTTTTAAGTGAAATAGATTTCTCTTTTAGTAGGAAAATCTCTTCTTGTGACAATTTCTGAGGATTGTTCAGTTTGTCAAATAACAACGCAGCTTGTTTGGCAACTTGGACAATCCCCTCAACGGAGGACATTGCCGATTTGACATAAGTTCTCCTGAAAAAATCATCTGTTCTTTCATGCCACAATTCGCAAGCAGTACGCACGTCATCCATAAGGGCGTAGAATAGATCATCAATTTTCTTTGCTTCTTCAATACTCATTTTAAAATCTAACAAGGTTTAGACAGTCTGTATAAAACTGTAAACACAGACTGTCGTGCTTCTGTATAAAATTGACGATAATTTATGTGCAAATATCTATTTATCACAATAGTTTCAAGATGATAAGTGATTTCTATTCCATATTTAAGTCTGGTTTATACAGACTGTATAAACCAGACTTAAATGACATCTACCGGACTTCTAACCCCCTTACCTCCTTTGTTGAGAACATGTGTATAGATCATCGTTGTGCTGACATCTTTATGCCCCATCAGTTCCTGAATTGTACGGATATCGTACCCAGCTTCAAGCAAATGGGTCGCAAAACAGTGACGGAAGGTATGGCAGCCGACTCGCTTTACGATGCCGGAACGGGTGACAGCCTCTCGGACCGCCCTCTGCAAAATTGTTTCATGCATGTGATGACGGCCCTGTTCTCCGGTTTTATTGTTTTTCCAGCGCTGTTGCTGAGGAAAAACCCATTGCCAAGGCCACCCCCAAGGAGTTTTGGGATACTTGGTGCTCTTGGTGTCTTTGTGGCTAACCTGTTTTTAGGTTACAGATCTTTTTTCCCTGGCTATCACAGCCCCCCTCCAAAACAACAAAAGCCGCCGACCGGATCAAATCCGTTCGACGGCTTATCTATTTCACTTCACGCAATTGCTCTTTTCATCGCCCCACTCCCGAGAAAAGAATTGATAACCGACTGTCATTCAACCCCTTGTCGGCTGTTCTGTCAAGCGCAAAGCCTGTTACCTTTCTTAGCGATAAACATCCTGGTGACTGCCGACATCAACCGGAATCAGGGTTTCATCCTGGATAATAAATTCAAGGGTGATGCGATAGCTGATATTAATGGAAACAGAATGAAGATCGCTTAGCGCCCCTTTCAGTTTATTCAGACGTAATGACGGGTGATAGGGATCAAGCTCCATCAGCCTGAGCGTTTTTTCATATTGGGCAAATAATTCCGGATGCTTTTTCAGGAAACGCGCTGCCCGCTTGTTGTAGCCGGGGGTATAGATGATGCGGTAAGTCATGGCTCAAGCTTGCGCAAACGCTCAAGGTGTTCATCCACACTCTCTTCGATCCCCTTGCCCTCGGCAACTTCGCGGCGTGCCTGATAGAGAGCCGCATCAAGTTCGCAGACCCGCAGACGGTTGTAAGCCTCCATGTCCATCACCACATAGCGTTCTTTCCCGCGCACAGAAATAGTTGCCTCTTCCTGCCCTCTCAAAGCGGCCTCGATGGAAGCCACACCCCGTGTTTTCAGTTCGTTTGCTGTGATAATACTCATAACAGAACTACCTTTCATATTAAAAATAATACTATTAATAATACTTTTAAGAATCTTACTAGTCAATCGCCGGCATTCACCTGAATCTCTTAACTATGCATTTCTTATCAGTTCGATTCTGACCGCTAGAGCCTGATTGTTCGCTGGGCGGATACCCATAGGGCGTTTCCCACAGAGACCCGAACGTCGAATTCGGACAACGAAAAAGCTTTTTTTCTTTGTATCTCCCTCCCCTGATGGCTAATCTGTAGCCTCAAAAGAACAGCACAAGTCAGGACTCAGTGGATTTCATGACAAAAACACCACGCTACACGGACAACCCCTTCCCCTCCTATCGCTACATCCCCTTCAGCGGCGACATGCCCCACCCGCGCAACGATCCTGAAGGGCACTCATATGGTATTGAAGAAGACTATCTGTCCGATTTTTCAGCTTCAGACTGGGAGAGCTGTCAACCTTACCTTTACGGTGTTGACCTGTTCAACAACGCTTACTGGTGGGAAGCGCACGAAGCCTGGGAAGCCTGCTGGCTGGCCGCCGGGCGCGGCACTCGGGTTGGGACTTTTGTTCAGGGCCTGATTCAGATTGCCGCCGGGCAGCTCAAGCTTTATATGCGGGGAACCAACGGCGCACGCCTGCTGACCACCGGCGGCCTGGAAAAAATATCCTGTGCGCAGGGTATTTACCTGGGAATCGAGGTTAGCGTTTTCAGCGCTGATGTGCTTAACTCGTTGATGAATGACGGGGCTGAGTCCCCGCTCATTCGGCTGCACTTTTCAGAGCAATGACCACTTGCTGATTTTGACCGGGGGGGATCCTGCCATCCAGCCTGTTATGAAGCCGATCAAAGTTCTCCACCTTCTCAGCCAGGTTCCCGATGCCACCGGCAGCGGTATCTATCTTCAGGCGGCGCTACGGCACGCGCAGCACAGGGGTTACGAGAATTTTCTGCTCGCCGGAGTGCCGGTCGCCTCCAGGCATCATGAAAAACTTACCCTGCCGCCGGAAAATTTCCGTCCGCTCCACTTTGGGCGCGATCTGCCCTTTCATGTCGTCGGCATGAGCGATGTCATGCCCTACCCCAGCACCCGATTCAGCGACCTCAACCCGAAACAGCTCAATCTTTACCTGGAGCAGTTCGAACACAAACTGGTCGAAGCAGTGACCCTCTGGCAACCTGATTTGATTCATTCCCATCACCTCTGGCTGCTCACCTCCCTGGCCAAACAAAAGTTTCCCCACATCCCCATGCTGACCAGCTGCCACGGATCCGACCTGCGCCAGTTTCACAATTGCCCCCATTTACATGAGCTGGTCCTTCCCGGGTGCCGCCGGGTGGACAAGGTCTGTGCCTTGAGCGTGGTCCAGAAACTGGAGATTCAACAGCTTTACGGCATTGATGAAGAGCGGATCGAAGTAGTCGGTGCAGGATATGATCGGCACATTTTTTACCGACCGGAGAACAGTATCATAACACCCCGTCCATTGCAGTTGCTCTACGCCGGGAAACTGAGCCGGGCCAAAGGCGTTCCCTGGCTGCTGACTGCGTTGCAACGTCTGAGCAATCGGGATTTTATCTTCCATCTGATCGGGGACGGCCATGGTGAGGAAAGAGATCAGATTCTTCAGCAGGCACAAACTTTGGGTGACCGGGTGCGTATCCATGGCAACCTGGATCAACAAAGCCTGGCGGAATTGATGCGCAGCGCGGATATATTCATCCTGCCCTCATTCTTCGAAGGCCTGCCCCTGGTGCTGCTCGAAGCCCTGGCCTGCGGTTGCCGGATCATCACCACCGCTCTGCCCGGGGTCGCCGAACTGTTCAGCCGGATTGAAAGCGACTGGGTCGAACTGATCGAACTGCCGCAGATGATCGCCATCGACAGCCCTCATCCTGCTGATGAGGAGGATTTTACCGCCAGGCTGGTGCTGGCCCTGGAACAGCAAAGGGTCCACATGGCCGATGGGCAGGGCTCAGCCGCGTGCGCTGCCGTCGATGAACTGCTCGACAGATATACCTGGGAAGGGATTTTTACCAAAATTGAACAGCTCTACCGTCTGTTGAGGGATTGAAAATCCGCAACGCCCGCTCAAGCACCGGCGTTTTTCGCTGTCCATCACAGTTCTTCACAACCTGCTCCTGAAAACAGCTGCGCCCTCGGGAAGCTTCCGGTTCCGACCTGCAATCCTGCGATACTCCGAAGACAAACCAACTTATCGCTTCCGCAAATCCGCAAAGTTAACAACAACGGCTCAAAAGCAAGCGGTCGGCTCCCCCCATTCAGCGCCTTCAGTCCGCCCTCACGACAGTCACCGGAGGAACGCGGTCGATAAATAGCGTCTGCAGGTTCCCGGTCAAAGGTTACGAATTTGTAAGCTGCCGGACATAGTGTCGCAAGATCGCATCAGTATAATAACAGCAACTCAAGAGAAGATTGATGAAAGGCTTCCTGGCCGCTGACAGGGTTTTCCATCAGAGCCGAAGCAGACCGATCAGGAAAACAGCCGCTCGGGCGATGCCCCGCTGGCCTGAAATGGCCCGACATCGATCAAACATAGAATTTTTAACAGCTCTCAAGGAGACAGATCATGGTAGCCAAAGAAAACTCCATCGTGGCGATTTACGAAAATCATAGTGACGCGGAAAAAGCCGTCAAAGCATTACAGGATTCAGGTTTTAATATGCAGAGACTGTCCATTGTCGGAAAAGATTATCATGCCGACGAACATGTGGTCGGTTATTACAATACCGGTGACCGCGTCAAATACTGGGGCAAACTCGGAGCTTTTTGGGGCGGCTTCTGGGGGCTCCTGCTGGGATCGGCATTTTTCGTCATCCCCGGTGTCGGTCCGCTTGCGGTCGGCGGTCCGTTAGTCAGCTGGATCGTCGGGGCCCTGGAAGGAGCAGTGGTGGTCGGCGGGTTGAGCGCCGTCGGCGCGGCACTGTACAGTATCGGAATTCCCAAAGACAGCATCCTGCAATATGAACGCTCATTGAAAGCGGATAAATTTCTTCTGGTCGCACACGGCAGTCTTGATGATGTTGAACAGGCAAGACGGATACTGGAAAACACTGCCGTGCTTGAAGCTCATGTTCATCCGGCATTTGAATAGAACTGTCTCGAAGCGAAACAGCAGCCTGGTTAGTCGGTAAATGTCCATCACCTTCGAAACGGATTCGGGAGGCTGAAACCTATGAACAAGAAGAGACATGGTCTGACGATAGGAATCGAAAGAATGGAGAATAACTTTTACCTTTCGATCAAGGCGGTCGGTAAACTGACCCATGAAGATTACAACATCATGACGCCGTTGATTGATTCAGCTTTAAAGGAAGTCAAAGACCCCCACGTCAAGGTTCTGCTCGATGGGACTGAACTTGAAGGCTGGGAACTGAGAGCCGCCTGGGACGATTTCAGGCTGGGTTTGCAGCACGGCCGCCAATTTGACAAGATCGCTGTTTATGGTCATAAGACCTGGCTGGAAATGTCCACCAAAATTGGGGCCTGGTTTATGTCCGGCGAGATCAAATATTTCGAAAACGAAAGGGACGCTCTGACCTGGTTAATGTCTTAGCTTCAGCGCAAATAAAAGGTCGAACAGGCCATTTCACTTTGTTGATCTGAATGGTTACTGCAGCGACAGGGCAATTGCGGCGATATCATCATGTTTTTTAAAGCGCGGGTAACGGCGGCAATCCGGATCATTTTCTTCCATCAGCCGGACTTGCTGCTGTACCAGCGCCAGCCCCCCTTCCAGGTAGAGGGCGACAATCGAGTCAATATCATGCTCCCGTTCAGGATCTTCCAACGGCGGCAGTAAGCCGTCAGTAAACAAGAGCAGATGTTTGATATCCGTCAATGGGATTCTGCCGCTGGAGAAAAATTCCGCGGCGCTGTCATCACCGTTAAGGACCCCGTATTCCTGGTTCATCCGTAACCGCACGGCCTCGACATGGGGGCGCAAGGCCTGGTGCGGACAAGGAACATTCTGCCTGATCAGCTCTTTCAGGGATAACAGAGTCGGACGATCGTGGTGAGGGCCTGAAGTCAGCAGCTGATAACTTCCGTCAGCCGCAATGGCGACAATCTGGCAATCACCGATCTGCAGCCACTCCGCATCGTCTTCACCAAGCCTTACAGCCGCGGCGCTGGTGCTCCAACAAGCCAAGCGGTCAGCTGCAGGCACCCCGGCCGCAGTCATGGCCGTTTTTAAACGGCGGTTGGCCCGCTGACCGAGATCAATAAGCGAAGCATCATTTTTGATGAATTCATTTCCGGCGAGGTAAGACGCCCACCAGGCACCGGTCTGCCCATTATAAAGCTGCGGCCTCAAACTGGAGGCCCCGTCAAAAACCGCAAAAAGGTCCTGGCGACAGCAGAGGTGATCTTCACTGGGGCGAAGCCCACCGGCCTGAAAAGCCCGTTCGATTTTACAGAGATTCTTGTGCATCATGGCCGACACTCTATATTTGTTTTTCAAATAAATAAAATTGGTAATTTCAATAATTCAAATGGGGTCGACAGGTTTTTTCAATCGAGGTGACGGTAAAAACCAATAACTTATTGCGGAATAATTTGACGGAATCAATTTTAATCCCGTATGATGTC
Organism: Desulfuromonadales bacterium; assembly: GCA_016931615.1. Classification (GTDB taxonomy): domain Bacteria; phylum Desulfobacterota; class Desulfuromonadia; order Desulfuromonadales; family Geopsychrobacteraceae; genus JAFGEL01. The sequence goes on along the minus strand of JAFGEL010000078.1, from coordinate 13,075 downwards.
AAGTTTGAATCATGTGGAGAAATTACGTGCTGCGCACGCTATTATTCTATATTCTGTTTTATCTCTGGTCATTGATCGCCATACTGCTGGCCCTGCCGCTGTCTTTGCTGGGGGCCGACTATATCCATTCCTGCGCGATCCTCTGGGGTCGGATCTGTCTCAAACTGGCGGGGCTCAGATTACAGATTCACGGGCAGCAGAATATTCCGGCCGAGGGTCCGGCAATTTATGTCTCCAACCATCAGAGCAATTTCGATATTCCTATTCTGTATGCCGGATTACCGATCCAGTTCCGGTGGATGGCCAAGCAGGAGCTGTTTCGTGTGCCCTTTTTCGGCCTGGCCATGAAACGTTGCGGCTACATTCCGATTGACCGCTCCGACCGCCGTAAAGCGATGCACAGCCTCAACGAGGCAGCTCAAAAAATTAACGCCGGAACTTCGGTTATTATTTTTCCCGAAGGGACCCGAACTGCCGACGGTCAAGTCCAGGACTTTAAAAAAGGGGCCCTGATTATTGCCGCCAAAGCCCAGGTACCAGTGATTCCGGTCGCCATTACCGGCAGCTATCAGGTCCAGCCCAAGGGGACCTGGCTGGTCAAAAAAAAGCCGCTGAAACTGACGATTTTCCCCGCTATTGCCACGGACAACCTGAAAGTCAGCGACGTTGAGGAACTGACCCGTACAATTCACCGGCAGATCGCTGAGGCGGTTCAAGGAGAGACCGAGCATGCAAAATAATTCATCAGCTCAACTCAGCCTGCTGCCCCTGGGCGGACTCGGTGAAATCGGCATGAATATGCTTGCGATCGAGTGTCAGGGCAAAATCCTGCTGATCGACTGCGGTCTGATGTTTCCTGAAGCCTACATGTTCGGCGTTGACCTGGTTCTGCCGGATATCAGTGTGCTTGAGCAGCGGACCCAGGATATCGTCGGCCTGGTTTTGACCCATGGTCATGAGGATCACATCGGAGCCGTCCCTTTCCTATGGGAAAAGCTCGGGGAACCGCAAATTTATGGGACGCGGCTGACCTTGGGATTACTGGAAAGCAAACTGAAAGAATTCAAGCTGGATGAGCGCGCCGAACTGATCGAAATCGAACCGCGTCACAGTGTCAATCTCGCCCCCTTCAGTGTCGAACCCTACCGCGCTGCTCATTCGATTGTTGACGGTGTCGGTCTGGCCATCACAACCCCGATCGGCACCCTGATCCACACCGGTGATTTCAAACTTGACCAGACCCCGGTCGACGGCCGGAAAACCGACCTGGCGCGCCTGGCTGAGTTGGGCGAAGAAGGCGTTCTGCTGCTCATGGCCGACTCGACCAACATCGAAAATGAGGGTTACACGCTGTCGGAAAAAACCGTCGGCAAGGTCCTCGAAGAGCTGATTCCGCACTGTTCTCAACGCGTTGTCGTAGCGACATTTTCGTCCAATATTCACCGCATTCAGCAGATTGCCGATGCCGCCCGTCTGGCTGGTCGTAAGCTGCTGATCAACGGCCGCAGCATGATCAACAATATCGGCATCGCCCGACGCCTGGGATACCTGGAGATTGACGAAGATCAGTTCATCGATCTGCGTGACATGCGTGAGCTTCCGCCCGAGCAGATTCTTATCATTACCACCGGCAGTCAGGGCGAACCGCTGAGCGCGCTGATGCGCATCGCTCTGGGAGATCATAAACAGATTGAGCTGAATCCGGGAGACACCGTCATCCTGTCTTCAAAATTCATCCCCGGCAACGAAAAAGCAATCAGTGACCTGATCAACAATCTCTACCGCCGTGGGGCCGAGGTCTATTACGAAAAAACCAGTGAAATTCATGTTTCCGGCCATGCCAGCCGTGAAGAGCTGAAACTGCTGCACAACCTGGTCAGGCCAAAGTTTTTCGTCCCGGTCCACGGAGAATACCGTCATCTGGTCAAACACCGGCAACTGGCTATTGAAATGGGATTGGATCCTGACCACACCTGCGTGCTGGAAAATGGCCGCCGACTCAATATCAGTCCTGACGGCCTGAGCTTTGGTGAAAATTTCGACAGCGGAAGGGTTTTTGTTGACGGCAAGAGCGTCGGCGATGTCGGGACCATGGAGCTTCGCGATCGGCGTCATCTGGCCAATCACGGGCTGGTCATCCTGATGCTGGCGATCAACCAGTCGAGCGGTGAAATCGTCCAGGGGCCGGACATCTTCACCAAGGGCTTTGTGGAAGAAAATGAAGAAAGCGACGCTCTGCTGGCCGAGGCACGTCAGGCGGTCTGCGACCTGCTTCAGGAACACAGCCGTGAGATGCTCAGCGATTGGGAAGAGTTACGCGTTGAAGTCCGCAAGGTGCTGCGGCGCTGTTTCAACAAGCGCATTGCCCGGCGGCCACTCATCCTACCGCTGATCCTGGAACTCTAACCCACGGGTTAACCCGTTTGGTTGCATACTATGAATACATTGTCCGCCTGCTTACTCGGTTTGATTCAGGGATTAACGGAGTTTCTTCCGGTCTCTTCGTCAGGACACCTGGCCATCACCCAGCATTTTCTTCCCGGCTTTCAGCAACCCGGACTGCTGTTTGATGTGCTGCTCCATGCGGCAACAACGCTCGCCGTGGTCATCTACTTTCGCCGTGACATCTGGGCCCTGCTGAGCTGCTATTTCCGTCCGGCAGCAGCAGCTCAGAACGAACGCCATATTTTCAAAATGCTGCTGCTCGGCTCGATCCCCACGGCTGTCATCGGTTTCACCGGCAAAGACTTTTTTTCCGGTCTGTTTGAAAACCTGATGCTGATCGGTTTCATGCTGCTGGTTACTGCAACATTACTGACCCTGGCGGAAAAAATCCGTAAAGACGGCCGCAGCCTTGAGCAGGTCAGCAGCTCTGACGCCCTGCTCGTCGGGGTGGTTCAGGGATTAGCGATTATTCCGGGGATTTCGCGTTCCGGTTCGACCATCGCCTGCCTGCTGCTCCGCGGTATCGACGGCGAAGCGGCGGCGCGGTTCTCCTTTTTACTCGCGCTCCCGGCCATTGGCGGTGCCATGCTGTTATCCCTCAAAGACCTGCAGCAGGTGGCAACCTCCGAGCTGCCCGCCTATGGCCTGGGTGCCCTGATCGCTTTTATCAGTGGGCTGTTTGCCATCCGCTGCCTGATGGATGTTGTGCGGCGCAAACGCTTGATCGGCTTTGCGATCTATTGTTTACTGGTCGGCAGCAGCATAATCGGCTATTCTCTGCTGAATTAACCTGTTCCCGACCCTGACCAGTCGGAAGTTGCCTTGATAAAAGACGCCCCATGAGCACTAAAGAAATCCCTGAAGTTCCTACCGAAAACCGTATGCGCAAAGAAATTCTCGGCCTCGTGTGGCTGGCTCTGGGCATCTTTCTGCTGGTCTGTCTCGGCAGCTACAGCAGCGAAGACCCTTCTTTCAACAACAACCTCAACCCCGAGCGAATCAACAATCTGATCGGCGTTTTCGGCGCACACCTCTCCGACCTGCTCTATCAGGCTTTTGGCCTGACCGCTCTGCTCTGGCCCCTCGGCTGCCTGCATCTGGCCTGGCGCTGGCTGAAATTTCGCGAGGTCCACTTGCGCCCGACCCGGCTTATCGCTTTTTTCCTGCTGCAGATCACCCTGGGTGGGTTGCTGGCCCTTAAATTCAGTGCCGTCACGCTGTTCGGCAGCCAGATCAACGAAGCCGGCGGCGCTTTCGGGCGGGTATTGGTACAGCTGCTCTCCCGCTATCTCAATATCGGCGGGGCAGCCATCGTCCTGAGCGTGTTCTTTCTCGTTTCCCTGATCCTGTCCACCCGTTTTTCCCTGGTGCTCTTCTTCGACGGGATTCTGGAACGTTTCGGCCGTCGACTCGAGCTGCGCCGGGAAGCCGGAAAAGCGCGTAAGGAGCTGCGCCGTAAGGAGCGCAAAAGCCTCGAAATCAAAACCCCGACAATCATTCCGCCGGAACCCAAGCAGCTGGAAAAAAAGCCCGCGGCGAAAGCCAAGAAGAAAGGCAAAACTAGCGACGAAGACAACCAGGAGACCTTTGCCTTTCTCGAACCGGGCGGAACCTATCACATGCCGGTTGTTTCGCTGCTGGAACATGAAGGTGGAGCTCCCAGGCCGGTAGATCGTGATGGTCTGACCATGGCGGCCCGCATGCTGGAGAAGAAGTTGCTCGATTTCGGGGTTGAGGGAGACGTCGTCGAAGTCAAACCCGGCCCGGTTGTCACCATGTATGAATTCGCCCCGGCTCCGGGAGTTAAAGTCAACAAAATCGCTAACCTGCAGCATGACCTGGCTATGGCCCTGCAGGCGGTGTCAATCCGCATCGTCGCCCCGATTCCGGGCCGCGGCGTAGTCGGCATCGAAATTCCCAACAAAGACCGCGAAACCGTTTATCTCAAAGAAATCATCGACTCGGAAGCCTTTCAGCGCACCGGCGGCAAGCTGCCGATGGCTCTCGGCAAGGACATCTTCGGCCAGGTGGTGGTCTCCGATCTGGCAAAAATGCCTCATCTACTGGTTGCCGGCTCAACCGGCAGCGGTAAATCGGTTTCGATCAACACCATGATCCTGTCGTTACTTTACCGGGCCACTCCAGACGATGTGCGCCTGATCATGATCGACCCCAAAATGCTTGAACTATCGATCTATGAGGGCATTCCCCACCTGCTGCTGCCGGTGGTCACCAACCCGAAGAAAGCCTCGCTGGCCCTCGCCTGGGCGGTCCGTGAAATGGAGCGCCGCTACCAGCTCATGGCCGACAAAGGGGTAAGAAACATCGACGGCTACAACCGCAAACTGGCCAAAGAACAGAAAGACCTGAAGGATATTCCTCCGGAACCGGTCGAAGAGCTGTTTGATGAGTCGCCGGTTCCACCGCTTTCTGAACCGCAGGAGAAGCTGGAACACGGACACCTGCCCTACATTGTCGTGATCGTCGATGAACTGGCTGACCTGATGATGGTTGCCGGACGTGAAATCGAAGAATCGATCGCCCGGCTGGCCCAGATGGCACGCGCTGCCGGGATCCACCTGATCCTGGCGACCCAGCGCCCCAGTGTCGACGTCATCACCGGTCTGATCAAAGCCAACTTCCCGACGCGGATCTCGTTCAAAGTGTTTTCCAAAACCGATTCGCGCACGGTGCTCGATTCCATGGGCGCGGAAACCCTGCTCGGCATGGGGGATATGCTTTTTCTGCCCCCGGGAGTCGGTTACCTGCAGCGCGTTCATGGTGCCTTTGTCTCTGAGCTGGAAGTCCAGCGGGTCGTCGATTTCCTCGCCAAGCAGGCCAAGCCGGACTATGACAAATCGATCCTCAAAGCTCCACCGGCAGCGGAAGGAAATACCGGGGATGAGGAAGACTATGACGAACTCTGGGATGAGGCGTTGAAAATTGTCACCGACAGCCGTCAGGCCTCGATTTCGATGTTACAGCGCCGTCTGCGCGTCGGCTATAACCGCGCCGCTCGCATGATCGAACGGATGGAGCAGGAAGATATCGTCGGCCCTTCAGACGGCAGCGGCAAACCGCGCGAAGTCCTGGCCCGAAAAATCGACTGATTACCACCAAACCCGACAAAAAAGATAAACAAAATCAGCATCATAAAGATTTCCGACTGATATTTTTGATTGCATCAAACGGCCACTTGCTATACCCTCTCCGACGTCCGTAATCCTATTTTCCATATATTGTTTTAATTGGAGCTATCCATATACAGACGATCCTTCTGCCACGATCAAGACGCCTGTATCTGTCCGGTTCCGGCCCCGCAAAGCGGGACCTGTTATCCAATCACTTTGACGAACGGGAGAATCAAGCATGAGGAAACTATCGGGAAAGCTGGTGATTTCTACCCTGGCCATGGCATTGCTCTGGTCGGCCCCGGCCAGCGCAATTAAGCACTCATTTCACAACGGAATTCTGCAAGGACCTTTTGAAAGCGGCCCACAGGTCACCAAGGCTTGCCTCGAGTGCCACAAAGACGCTGCTTTTGAAGTCATGAAGACGACCCACTGGACCTGGGAAACCGAGCAGATCGTCAACGGTAAACTGGTCAAGCGCGGCAAGAAGAACGTCATGAACAATTTCTGCGGCGCGGTCAAATCGAACGAGCCCCGTTGCACCAGCTGCCATGTCGGTTACGGCTGGGCTGACGACAGCTTCGATTTCAGCGACCCGACCAAAGTCGATTGTCTCGTCTGTCATGACACGACCGGCACCTATAAAAAGCCGAGTGCCGGCGCCGGTCATCCTGCCGGTTACACCGGCAAGGCCAAGTTCGACAAAAAACCGGTCGATCTGACTTATGTGGCCCGCAATGTCGGCGCACCAAATCGCGACAACTGCCTGATCTGCCATGCCAACGGCGGCGGCGGCAACAATATCAAGCACGGCGATATCGACACATCTCTGATCAACCCGACCAAAGAGGTCGATTTCCACATGGGCACCGACAGTCTTGATTTCAGCTGCCAGGAGTGTCACATCACCACCGCACACGACATCTCCGGCAGTTCGCTGATCGTTTCCCCGAACAACGTCGAACCGGTCACCTGTGAGCAGTGCCATGACAGTGCCCCTCACGCCGAGTCGATCCTCAACAACCACACCGCAACCGTCGCCTGTCAGACCTGTCATATTCCGGCATTCGCCAAGGTTCACGCCACCAAGATGTCCTGGGACTGGTCCGCCTCCGAGAAAGGCACCGAGGTCGAAAAGGATGAACATGGTCATGAGATCTTCCTCCCTCATAAAGGCCGTTTCACCTATCAAGACAACGTGATCCCGGAATACCGCTGGTACAACGGCAAGGCCGGTGCATACAACTTCGGTGACAAGATCGACCCCAGCAAGCCGACCAAGCTCAACTACCCGCTGGGCAACATCACTGACAAGAATTCGAAGATCATGCCGTTCAAGGTTCATACCGGCAAACAGGCCTATGACACCACCAACAAATACTTTGTCACCCCCAAAGTCTGGGGTCCCGAAGGTGATCCGGAAGCCTACTGGGTTAATTACAAAAAGGTCGGTGCGGCCAAAGCCTGGCCGGTCGCCGCAGCAGCCGGCATGAAAGCCAACGGACTTGAGTTCAGCGGCAACATCGGCTTTGCCCCGACGGAAAGCTACTGGGCCATCAACCACATGGTGGCTGAAGCCGATAAAGCTCTCGACTGCCTCGATTGTCACGGTGATGGCGGTCGCATGAACTGGAAGGAACTGGGCTACAAAGCAGATCCGATGAAAGACCGGACGGCAGCCCGCAGATAAAGAGAATTTTTCCAGCAGCACAAAAAAGCCCCTCGCAAGTTGATCTTGCGAGGGGCTTTTTTCTTGAACATCACATCCATATATTCAGATAATTCACAAATGATTGACAAAAAAAGTCAGTTATTTCAAGGGGCTGGACAACATTTTTAATATAATTTCTGTTGCATCCAGGACCGACATATTCTACCCTACCCAGCCACAAGACTTTGTATTCCATATATAAAGAATTTGAGATTTTTCGCACAAACAACCGGGTTTCTGCCACCCCCGACAAGTCCTGCAGGGCTTTGTAAAACAGTTTTGAAAATAACCTCTCAATCTTCGTTGGTTTACCACTTCAGATTTCTTAACTTTGACGCAAAAGGAGACAAGCTATGAAAAACCTTCTGTTATCTTTTCTTGCCTTGAGCCTGCTCTGGGCGGGAACCGCAACTGCGGAAGATCACTCTTTTATTGAAGGGCCTTTCACCAGCGGACCGGAGGTGACCAAAGCCTGCCTGGAATGCCATGAAGATGCCGCCAAAGACATGATGAAAACCAGCCACTGGAGCTGGAACATGGAGCAGGTCATCGACGGAAAAACCGTCAAACGGGGAAAAATCAATTCGATGAACAACTTCTGCGTGTCTGTTCAATCCAACGAACCCCGCTGTACCAGCTGCCACATCGGCTACGGCTGGAAGGACAGCAGCTTCGATTTCACCGACGAGAGCAAGGTCGACTGCCTGGTCTGCCATGACACCACCGGTTCCTACAATAAACCGGCCACCGCTGCCGGCATGCCCGCCAAAGATCTCGATCTGCTCAGCATCGCCCGGAACGTCGGAAAATCCTCACGTCAGAACTGCGGCACCTGCCACTTCTTCGGTGGCGGTGGTGATGCCGTCAAGCATGGCGATCTGGATTCTTCGATGGATTATCCGAGCAAGAACATTGACGTTCACATGGACGTAGACGGTAACGACTTCAGCTGTTCCACCTGTCACGAAACAACCAGCCACGACATTCCCGGCCATGCCATGACCGTTTCCCCCAAGGGGCAAAATCATATCGGCTGCGTCGGCTGTCACGGTGATGACGTGCATAGCGATTCAATCCTCAACCAGCACACCGATACGGTCGCCTGCCAGACCTGCCATATTCCGGCCTTCGCCAAGGAAATTGCGACCAAAACCTCATGGGACTGGTCAACCGCCGGACAGGATATTGAAGCGGCCCATGAAAAGGACGCCAACGGTCGTCATGTGTACATGAAGAAGAAGGGGCATTTTACCTGGGGTAAAAACATCACTCCGACCTATGCCTGGTACAATGGCACCGCCAACGTTTACCAGTTCGGAGAGAAAATTGATCCGACCAAGGTCACGGCCCTGGCTTCACCCAACGGCAGCCGTGGTGAAAAAGAAGCCAAAATCTACCCGTTCAAAATCCACACAGGCAAACAGATCTACGACACGAAAAACATGTACTTCATCACTCCGAAAGTCTGGGGTCCCAAAGGGGATAAAGAAGCTTACTGGCAGACCTTTGACTGGACCAAGGCCGCTCAAGCCGGGATGGCCCAAAGCGGCCTGGAATTCAGTGGCGAGTACGGTTTTGCTCCGACGATCATGTACTGGCGCATCAACCACATGGTTTCACCGAAAGAACAGGCCCTCGGCTGCCTCGATTGCCACGGCGACCACGGGCGCATGGATTGGAGCGCACTTGGCTACAAGGGTGACCCGATGAGAAACATGGAATTCGCCAGAACCAAGTAACGCGCTGAGGACATAAACGCTTGAAAAATAAAGGCCTCCGATCATTTCGGAGGCCTTTTCTTATGGCACGGAGTTATCTGGTATTTCACTTCTGCAGCAGATTTTTTTTCACCGCTCTAGCCAGTTGCTCAACAGTGTAAGGCTTGACCAGATAATCCCGCACCCCCAGTGTGATGATTCTATCCAGCTGTTCCGACTCTGAGTAGCCACTCACAACCAGGGCCTTCTGATCCGGCCGCTGCTTGATAATTTCAGCGTAAGTTGCACAACCATCCATGCCCGGGTCCATGACCATGTCGAGAACGAGCAAAGCGACTTCGTGGTGCTTGATATATTCAACAGCGTCTTCTCCCGAACTGACCGCGACGGCCGAATAACCCAGTTCCGAAAGAATCTGGACGGCAATTTCGCGCTGGTGCTGTTCGTCATCAACAACCAGAATGCGTTCTCCGGAACCGTTGAGGTTGGAAATCGTCATAGGTCGGTGAGACTGACAATCTTCGTCTCTGCCCAGGGGAAAAATCAACGTAAAGACCGTCCCCTGCTCAACATCACTTTCCACCTGAACCAGCCCGCCGTGATCCTGCATGCAATTCCATACGACGGTCAGGCCGATTCCGGTTCCGCTACGCCCCATCTTTTTCTTGGTATAAAAAGGCTCAAAAATATGGTCCAGATCCGGGCTCTCGATCCCCGGGCCATTATCGGCAATCTCCAGCACGATATAGTCACCGGGAGGCAGCTGCGTCTTCCATTGTTCGGCGGACAATAATCGACTGCGAATCGTGATCAGACCTTTGTCGCCGACTGCTTCGGCGGCATTGAGCACCAGGTTCATCAGGCTTTTATTGACATGGGTCGGCGAACAGCAGAGATCAGGAAGCCCCTGATCAAGTTCCTGTTTGATTTCAATATGCGGGTAGGTCGAGCGTAGCAGGTGGAATTCCGGCGACTGCAGATATTCCTGGATAATGGTGTTCAGATTGATCCGGGTCTTGACCTTCGCGGCATCACGGGCAACGGTTAACAGATCGGCGACAACCGCAGCGGCTCTTAATCCCGATTCCTTAATCGCTGTAAGCGGCTGCCGAAGCTTGCTCTCTTCAGGAAGTTTCATCAGCAGCAGTTCGGGATAGCTGACAACCCCGGAGAGAATATTGTTGAGATCGTGAGCCACCCCGCTGGCCATGAGCCCGATGGCTTCCATTTTTTCCGCCCGGTGGAGTCGGTCCTCGACCAGTTTACGCTCTTCAGTTTCCTGGATCAGAGCCTGGCTGCGTTCATCAACCCGGCGTTCCAACTCTCTGTTCGATTTTTCCAGCGATGCGTTCAGGTTGAATATTTTTTCGATCAGGGCACCGAAACTGTAATAAAGCAGAACATAAGTCAGTAACAGAAGGAGAGCACTGAGTCCGAGAGTTGTCATGATGGCGTTTGTTGCCTCTTGTGTCGGGTCGGTCACATCGATGACGACAAAAAGGCAACCAAACGGTTCATCCCTGAAATCCTTCAGCGGGAGTACCTTGTGTAAGGTATACAGTTTCTGATCCAATATGAGTTGCTGCTTTTTCTGGTTCCAGTCTACCAGCTCAGCAAAGCCTTCAAACAGCTTTTCGTCGGTTGTATAAATATGGTGCGTTTCACATTGAATAGCCCCGAGGGACTCCCGGGTTCTTTTCAGATACTGCTCATTGGGAACTGAAAACCCGGCGGGCATGGACAATTTCCGCTTCAGCGTGTCGATCAGAAAGCGTGCGTCAATACCCAACTGGACGACACCAAGAAAACGATTCTGGTAAAATACCGGCTGTACAATTCTCAACTGAGGCCCGTTATGCCCTGTCCAAAAACCCGAATAGGGAACCTGATCGCGGTTAGCAGCCACAATATCGGGCCGGGCCGTCGAAACATCTACAGCTTTTTTGTCCGGTTCGTGAACACGCAAGAAAAGTTGGTTATCAGGCAGAACCCAGCCGAAGGAAGCAACGTAGGAATTTTCTTTTTTCAAAACCTCGAAAAGGGGCCGGGATAACCGCAGCAGAGTCTCACGATCACGTTCAGCAAAAGCTTCAATCATATGAAGGCGGGATTCAGATGCCCGATAATTCACCAAGCTCTTGATCCGCAAACGATAATTTTCTTCTGTCTGCTGCAGAAGAACATCGGCAAGCAAATGTGCCGAGGTCCTCTTTCCGTCAATCAACTGGTCCAGTTTTTCCTGATTCTGTTGATAGAGAATATAGAGGAAAACCCCACAGATCAGCGCAACCAATAGCATCATCGACAATATGGCTTTGCTGCGGATGCTCATGTGATTCCTTCCTGGCAGAGGAATGATGAATTCACATCAATACGTATGACAAAAAATTTAGCATAGTGCCAACGGCAGGCACAGTGTTTAATTTTCCGACAGAAAATGATCAGAGTGTGACTTGACAAAAAGAACACTGCGAAGTTCAATATAATTTCAATCAAAAAAATATGAATTTATTATTTATTTGAACATCCAACAATGGAAATAACGATGCCCAGAGAACCACAATTCAATGATGTCCAGATTATTCATGACAGTGTCAAAGCCATCAAGGGGATTCCTCAGGCGAAAATCGATTTCATGGTGCAGAAAAGCGGCGGTCCCTTTTCCGGCACCTTTCGCCTCAGCGGGCCCTGGGGTGATTATTACTACTACATCAAAGTGGTGGCGAAACTCTCCCCGATAGTTGCTGATCTGGTCATTCATCAGATCAGAACCTCACCGGCACCGCAGCATGCCCGGCCGCTGCTGATGAGCCATTACATCTCGCCCAAAATGGCCGCCCTGCTGAAACAGAAAGAAATCGAATACGCCGATTGTGCCGGCAACCTCTTCCTGAATCGCCTTCCGTTGTATGTTGAAATCGGCGGCCAGAAACATGCCCCCAAAGCCCCGACAGCGGATCGTCTGTTCCGCCCGGCCGGTTTAAAGCTGGTCTACCAGTTATTGCGCAACAGCAACGCCGTCAATGCCACCTACCGGACTCTCGCCGACGACTCAGGCATAGCCCTGGGTGCCATCGGTAACCTGTTCAGCGAATTGGAAAAACGCGGCAGCCTGGTGTCCGTTCCTGAGGGGGGCCGCCGGTTGCATGCACGAGAAGAGCTCCTCCAGCGCTGGCAGCTCGGTTACCTGGAAACCCTGCGACCGAAACTTTTTTTACAGCGCTGTCAGCTATCCCCCGGGCAAACGGTCAGCGATATGGCGGAACGCCTCAAACAGCTCCAGGGAGGCAAGCAGATCCTCGTGGGTGGAGAACTGGGAGCGGCTCTTTTAACCAGCGGATTTCGTCCCAACAGTGCGGTGCTCTACCTTGATCCGGAACTGCAGTTAAAAACTCTGCTGCAACTTCATCTCACCCCGGACCCTGAGGGACAGATCACCCTGCTGCAGCCCTTTGGCCGCCAGTGCAGCTGGACCGGCTGGCAACCGGAAGGCCTGACCCTTGCGGATCCACTGCTGATATTTGCCGAGTTGTCAGGATCGGCCACTGATGCGGTTGCGGAAAAACTGTATCGCCAATACCTCACCCCGCGCTGCAGCGAATAGTATGGAACGTCTTGAAACCATCCTTAAGAGCATCGACAACCATGGCTACAAAACCTACAAGCAACTTCAGGGGGGCTACAACTTTCCCACCTTTCATTTGAGCGTCGATCATGTCCAGGGCGATCCTTTTGCCCTGCCGTCGCGCATCAGCCTGGCACTATCCGGAACACAACATGGTATCCCCGAAGTATTCTGGCAGACCCCGGGGCGTCTGACGGCACTTGAAGACTTTCTTGCCAGAAGGGTCAGCGCCGCCATTCACCGCATCGTCAAGGGGCGCCGCGGAACCGGCCGCAGCGGGGAGATGGAAATCTCCGTCAACGGACAACAGGTGATCAAGCGAAATGCCGTCGTCCTTCAGGATGGCACAGTCGAAGCGCGGTTATTATTTGCCCTTCCCGGTTCGGGGCGTTCAGTTCTGGCCCGGGAAGCAGCAGAAATGTTTTTCAGCGAACTGCCGCAGATT
>JAFGEL010000077.1 GCA_016931615.1 Desulfuromonadales bacterium | reverse complement strand
TGGCAATTCTCGGCGGCGCCAAAGTCAGCGACAAGATCACCGTTATTGAGAATCTGCTCGGCAAGGTTGACGCCATCCTGATTGGCGGCGGTATGGCCTACACCTTTCTCAAGGCGCAGGGGTTTGATGTGGGGCAGTCTCTGGTTGAAGAAGATCGTATTACTCTGGCGGCAGACCTGCTCACCAAGGCCGAAAAGAGCAACGTCAAGTTCCTGCTCCCGCAGGATCACCTGGTGGCGGAACGGTTTGCCGCCGACAGCTCGGCGACAATGGCGACCAACAGCTCTTTCCCGGTCCAGGGCATGGGCCTGGATATCGGTCCGCAGACGATCAGTCTCTACCAACAGCAGATCGCCCGGGCGAAAACCGTGGTCTGGAACGGGCCGATGGGGGTCTTCGAATTTGCCGCCTTTTCCAATGGGACCTTTGCCATTGCCAAGGCCCTGGCCGAGACGGACTGCGTGTCGATTATCGGCGGCGGTGATTCTGTCGCAGCCGTCAACCAATCTCAACTGCAGGACAAAATGACTCACATTTCAACCGGTGGCGGAGCCTCTCTCGAATTTCTCGAAGGCAAAACCCTGCCCGGTGTCGTCGCCCTGAGTGACAGAGAGGAGACCAACTGATGCGCAGACCGCTGATTGCCGGAAACTGGAAACTGCACAAAACTCTGGCTGAAGCTCGTCAACTGGCGGCGCAACTGGCTGAAAAAAGCCGCGGGATTGATGATCGTGACATCATGGTTGCCCCGGTCTACACCGCCCTGACGACAGTTTCGGAGGTAGTGCAGGGATCAGCCATTCAACTGGCGGCGCAAAACTGCTATCCGCAGGAAACCGGGGCTTTCACCGGCGAGGTTTCCCCGCTGCTGCTCAAAGATGCAGGTTGTTCGGCCGTGATTATCGGCCATTCGGAACGACGACAACTCATGGCAGAAAATGATGCTTTCATCAACCTGAAACTGCTCAAAACTCTTGAAAGCGGATTACAGGCGATTCTATGTATCGGGGAAACGCTGCAGGAAAGAGAAAATGACCAGATGCTCGACGTTCTGAGTCGCCAGGTCAAGGGAGGGCTGGCCGGATTGAGTGCCGAGCAAATGGAATCGGTAGTGATCGCCTATGAACCGGTCTGGGCGATCGGTACCGGCGTCACCGCCTCAAATGAACAGGCTCAAGAGGCCCACTCTTTTATTCGCGGGCTGCTTCAGGGGCTCTTCACACCCGAAATAGCGGCACAAACCCGAATCCTTTATGGCGGCAGTGTCAAGCCGAACAATGTTGACGGCCTCATGGCCCAGGATGATATCGATGGTGCGTTGGTGGGTGGCGCCAGTCTCAATGCGGAGGATTTTTTGCGGATCGTGAAGTTTAGCAGCTGATCAGAATCGAACCCTTTCCAACCGGGGCCTTCATCCCGAGAAGGCCCTTTTATTTTACAGATGGTCAATTAAATCAAGGATCTCGCTGGTCTGATCACGCATGAGCCGCTGATTCCCGCGTGACTCAACGTTCAGCCGAATGACCGGCTCGGTGTTCGATTTGCGCAGGTTGAAACGCCAGTCGCCCAGATCAAAGCTCAGGCCGTCTGTTTCATCGATCTCCAGAGCCTGTGCCGCGTAGCGCTCCCGGACCGATTCAAGCACCTGGTCGGCATCCCCGACAGTCCGATTAATTTCTCCGGACGCGGGAAACAGCGCCATGCGCTCATCAACCAACGCGGATAGAGACTTACCGCTGCGACTCATCAGGGCGATCACCAGTAGCCAGGGGATCATACCGCTGTCGCAATAGGCGAAATCGCGAAAATAATGATGTGCACTCATCTCCCCGCCGTAAAGGGCATTTTCCGCGCGCATCCGCTCCTTGATGAAGGCATGACCGGTCTTGCTCTGAATCGGGATGCCACCCACCCGTTGGACAATATCGATGGTGTTCCAGGTCAGACGCGGGTCGTGAATAATCTTTTCGCCGGGATGTTGAGCCAGCAGCAGCTGGCTGAGCAGCCCGACGATATAATAGCCCTCGATGAAGCGTCCCTGTTCATCAAACAGGAAACAGCGATCAAAATCCCCATCCCAGGCAACGGCAAGATCGGCGCCTTGATCAATAACGGCCTGGCTGGTCAGAGAGCGATTCTCCTGGAGTAGGGGGTTCGGAATACCGTGCGGGAAACGCCCGTCGGGAGGATGACAGATTTTGACCATCTGGAGCGGAAGATGTTTTTCCAGCAGATCGACCACCGGTCCGGCGCAACCGTTGCCCGGATTCATGACAATCTTGAGGGGCCGCAACTGCTTCGGATCGATATACGACAGCAGGTGAGCTACGTAATCGGCTTTGTAATCGGCCGTCAGTAACTCTCCCTGGCGATCCGAGGCATAAAACTGGTTGCTTTCAGCACGTTTTTGAATTTCCAGCAAACCGCTGTCACCGCTGATCGGGCGTGCTCCCCGACGGACCAGTTTCATACCGTTGTAGTCGATCGGATTATGGCTGGCCGTGACCATGATGCCGCCGTCAAAACCCTGGCTGAAAGTGGCATGATAAATTTCTTCAGTTCCGCACAGACCAATATTAACAACGTCGCACCCGCCAGCCAGCAATCCTTTTGTCAGGCTGTCGGTTAAACTGGCACTGGTCGGACGGACATCATAGCCGACAACGACTGTTTGCGGTTCAAGATAGTCAGCGTAAGCCCGCCCGATCCGCTCAGCAATCTCATCATTAAGCTGATCTGGCAGCCGGCCACGGATATCATAAGCTTTAAAACAGTCAAGACCCATCATTCACTCCCCTTCCGGCCGGCGACCATAGATGTCCTCAAGGCGCACGATATCATCCTCACCCAGATAGCTTCCCGACTGGACTTCAATCATCTCGAGGGGGATCTGCCCGGGATTTTCAAGGCGATGGACTTCGCCGAGAGGGATGTAGGTCGACTGGTTCTCAGCCAGCAGCAGGATGTTGTCACCACAGGTGACCCTGGCCGTCCCTTTGACGACGATCCAGTGTTCAGCGCGGTGATGATGCTTCTGTAACGACAAACTGGCACCGGGGTTAACCGTAATATGTTTGACCTGAAAGCGCTCGCCGACATCGATCCCTTCATAAGCACCCCAGGGGCGGTTAACCCGGCGATGCAACAGCGCTTCGCTGCGATCGCGGGCTTTTAGTTGTTCAACAATCGCTTTAACATTTTGCACTTTGTCCCGCTTGGCAACCAGCACGGCGTCAGACGTTTCGACCACTACCAGGTCCTCGACACCAACCGCCGCAATCAGCCGATTCTGCGCATGCAGATAATTATTGCACGCCTGGTCGGTCAGCACATCACCGATCCTCACATTGCCGTCCTCATCATGGGAGCGCACACTCCACAGGGCCGACCAGGCGCCGATGTCGTTCCACCCGGCGTCCAGGGGAATCACCACCGCCTGAGCGGTTTTTTCCATCACCGCGTAATCGATGGAATCGGCTGGACAAGCTGCAAAATCACTTTCCCCCAGACGCAGAAAATCCAGATCACTGCTCATTGATTCAGCAGCCCTTCGGCAAGCTTTGAGCATGTTCGGCTGGTATTTATGCAGTTCTTCAAGATAGCGTTCGGCGCGGAACATGAACATGCCGCTGTTCCACAGGTAGTCACCGGAGTCAACGTATTCCTGGGCGGTCTTCAGGTCAGGCTTTTCAACGAAGCGTTTAACCGTCAGCGCATCCCCTTTGACGGTGCCGCTCGCCTGTATATAACCGTAGCCGGTTTCGGCATGTGACGGGGTGACACCGAAGGTCACCAGCGCCCCCTGCTGTGCTTGAACGACCGCTTTAGTCACCGCCTGCTGAAAACTCTCAACATTCTGAATCAGGTGATCCGCCGGGAGAACCAGCAACAGCGGGTCAGCACCCTGCTGTTGAGCATGCAGGGCAGCAATGGCGACCGCAGGGGCAGTGTTCCGCCCGCAGGGCTCAAGGATAATCCCCTCTGGCTGAATATCCAGTCCTCGCAGCTGTTCTGCGACCATGAAACGGTGCGCTTCATTGCAGACTACCAGCGGCGCCTGAAGACCAGCAATTCCTTCAAGACGAATGATCGTCTCCTGCAACAGGGTTTTGTCGCTGACCAACGGTAACAGCTGTTTGGGATAGAGTTCACGCGACAGGGGCCAGAGCCGGGTCCCAGCTCCTCCAGACAGCACAACGGGTAAAACCATGGAAAATCCCTCCGGTTAATTTATGCGGTTTTCTGCTCCGCAAAGACTCAGATCAGGGTCAGACTTCTCAAGATAAACACTCCCACAGTTGTGGAGAGCATCGCCCCCAGGGTCGTGGTCGCGATGATGGCAGCCGCCAGATGGTGATTTCCCCCCATCGCCTGGGTCATCGGGTAACTGGCCGC
>JAFGEL010000076.1 GCA_016931615.1 Desulfuromonadales bacterium | reverse complement strand
GGCGCCGAACACATCAGGTAAAGGACTCCGAGTTGCTCGCCGCGCAAACCGACGGCTATTCCACCCAGAGTGATCACCGCAGGAACAACGAGCAGCTTAGCGAAAGTTGCCCAGTAAAGGGATCCGGAACTGTTAAACTCAGTCATGCGCAGGGACGCCCCGGCACACAGCAGTGCCAGGGGCAGCGTCATACGGGCAAAATATTCCCCCGTAGTCAGCAACACCTGTGGTACCGGGACAGCAGTTAATGACAACAGCACTCCGCCGGCAATCGCCAGGATCAGGGGATTTTTAGCAATCCGACCCAACAATTGTCCCCAGGAAGGGGTTCCGCTTTCACCTTGAGCATGAGCACTGAGCGTCACGACCGCGAGAACATTGTAAAGCACCGTTAAAATCGCCAGATAAATAGAGGCGGTCACAATGACCGGCTCACCAAAAGCACTGATACAGAAGGCCAGCCCGACAATCCCCATGTTGCCCCGAAACGCGCCCTGAACAAAAGCGCCACGATCTGTCGCCGGCTGCAGACGGGTTGCCAGAACGCGGTCAAGCACCAGAAATACTGCACAGGTTGCCACCAGCGCATAAACAATCAGCAGCACGGGAAAACCATGTCGAAAATCGGTGACGACCAGTTTGACGAACAAAAAACAGGGTAAGGTGACTTTGAAGACCAGAGCCGAACCGATCTCGGCGAAGTGTTCAGTGATCCAGCCGATCCGTTTGAATAGGATTCCACAGCCGAGAACTATAAAGATCGGCGCAGTGATTGAGGTAGCAAAAGCCAAAGCATCCAGCATGGTGACAGGACAGTCGAAGAACGGGTTACTTGGAGATTCTGGTCAGCTTTGAGCCTTCCAGGGAGAGGTTATACATCAGTCCCTTGTTGCCGAAGACAAAACCGATGACCGGATCCTTAATATTGGTGGTATCAAAATCTTTACCCACCCCGAGCTCAATCAGGGCGACCGACCCGTCAACACCGACTTCCCAGCCTTGGCTGGCCCTGAATTGTTGCAGCGCATCTCGGGTCATGAAGAGAATCACGATCGACTTCTTCTGAGCTCCCAGTTGAAAGCCGATGGAAGCACCGGCGGTGGAATAATAATCGACGGTTTTTCCAGCGACACGCAAGACCCCTTCCCCGTACTCAGCACCGACGCCGAAGCCTGCCTTGTAAACAGCGGGGAAAACCAGCATCCCCCGGGATTTTTCAGTCAATTCGACAGCTGCGGGGACTTTGGCGAAAAAATCTTTCAGAGTAGCATCGGCCTTGGCATTGAGTTCAACGGCCGAGGCTGCCAATGCAGAACCTGCCGCCAAGATACTGATCAGCAGCAGGCCGCAGAAAAAGCTTTTTAAAAGCGTAAATTTTTTCATGGCGTTTAAAGTTCTTTAAGCATATAGCCCTGGCCACGTACCGTGTGAATCAGCTTTTTGTCATAATCACGGTCGATCTTGTTACGCAGATAGTTGACGTAAACATCAATGATATTGGTGAATGAGTCAAAGGTGTAATCCCAGACATTTTCAGCAATCATCGCTCGCGTCAGCGGCTGGTTGGGATGACGCATAAAGTATTCCATCAGGGCGTATTCTTTAGACGTCAGATCGATCTCATTGCCGCTGCGCCAGACCTTATGGGCCACCGGATCAAGGCGCAGGTCGGCAAAAAAGATTTCCGCGCCACGATCTTTTGAACCGCGCCGGATCAGCGCGCGGCAACGCGCGACCAGTTCGGCAAAAGCAAAAGGCTTAGCCAGGTAGTCATCAGCCCCGATATCCAGTCCGGTGACCTTGTCATCAACCGAATCACGGGCAGTCAGGCACAGCACCGGAGTCATGATCTGCTTATCACGGAGTTCCTTGATCGCCGCCAGGCCATCCTTTTTCGGCAGCATGATATCCATAAGAATCAGATCAAAGGTCTGATTCTCCGCCTTATCCACACCCTCTTCACCATCAAAGGCGACGTCGACGGAAAAACCCTCCTCCCCCAGCCCCCGCTGAATGAAAGTTGAAACTTTCTTTTCGTCTTCAACAACGAGAATACGCATCATCCGACTCCTTTATCTCACATTGAACAGGTCAAAAAACGAGCTTCAAAGCCCATAAATATTGCTGGTTTTTTATAATCATAATTAACTTATTAATGAAGATTACCAAGAAAACCGATGAACATCAAGAAAAAATAACTATTTTAGGGACTTAGCCGATAAGACCAACATCCTCATCAAAACAGGTAGTGCCAGAGCAGATCCAGTCGTCCGCGAAGGATCAAGCGTTGCCCGGAAAAACGCATGATTTCACGAACTTTTTCACGATGTCCGGGGCGATAACAGTGAACCGAACAATGTTTGCAGGAAGGCTTATCTTCCAGAGGACAGCGCATTCTGCGCTCGACGGCATACTCAAGAAATTCAAGACAATCTGAGCAGTAGCGATATCCGGAAAGTTTGCGTAACTGTTCCGGCAGATCCGTCAGTCGCATCGTAGCCTGATGCTGATGGTCACGACAATAAACCGCCGTAAACAATGCCAGAATCTGGAGATCCTTTTTTTCACGGCGAGTCAGATCAAGCGCAGGCTCTATGTTCATCCGCTCTCGCCATTTTTCTGTGCCAGATCGGCCAGAGCTCCAGCATCAACCAATTGGATAGTTTTGCCCTGGACCAGGATAAAGCCTTCATCGGCCAGTTTGCGGAAGGTGCGCGACAGGGTTTCACTGGTGGTCCCGAGTTTTGAGGCCAACTGGGACTTTGACAGTGGGAGGGTAACAACGCTCTGGGCTTGATCGGCCTGATCAAGCAGATATCGCGCCACGCGGGCCGGAACATCACGAAAGGTCAGATCTTCAATCTGCACTGTAAACTGGCGCAGGTAGCGGGACAGCCCGGCAATCATATTGGTTGCCAGTTGTGAGTGGCGATGGAGCAGATC
>JAFGEL010000075.1 GCA_016931615.1 Desulfuromonadales bacterium | reverse complement strand
TTAATGTGTTTTTGGCGAAATCATTATAACACAGGTAAGTTCTAAGCCATCTTTTTTATTGAACTATTTGTGAGACAGTAGTGGGCGGGAGTCATCTGTACATTCAGTTTTTTGGTCTCGGCACAGGCAACAGAAAAGGTGGATTTCTACGCAAACATCACCGCAATTCAACCCATTATTGACAATTTTAACGCCAGCCAGAATGAAATAGAGGGCGTCTATACCAGAATATCAACCTCCAAATATCTGGCCACGGTCCTGACTGAGTTTTCGGCTGGCAAGCTTAAGGCCGACGTTCTGCAGAGCCCTCTGCCGATTATGGAAATGCTTAAGGAAAAGGGCGTTCTCGCCTCTTACAAGTCCCCTGCGGCCGCGGGCTATCCGGCCTGGGCTCAAGCAGATGACACCATTACTCAGTTCGGCATCGAATATGTCGCTCCCATTTATAATAAAGAACTCGTCAAGCCTGAAGATGTTCCGAAAACCTATATGGATCTGACCGATCCCAAGTGGTACGACAAATTGGTTATGCCCGACCCCGCGTCCCATGCGACCACGATCTCCTGGCTGGTCGGCCTCAAAGAGGCAAAGATCTTTACTGACGACGATGGCTGGATGAAATTCGTCAAGGGTTTGGCGGCCAACAGGCCGATGTTCGTCAAATCATTCGGGCCGACACCAGCACCGATTGAAAGTGGGGAAAAACTGATCGGCATCTCCATGCCCAAGTACATCATCACCAAAGCCCCGGCCCCCCTTGATTGGGTGCGTGTCGAAACCCTGCTCGGCACCCCGCGCGGTATTGCCGTTGCTGCCAATGCGAGTAACCCCGTAGCTGCTCAAGCATTCGTCGATTACTGGTTGAGTGGCAAGGCCATGCAGCTGCTGGCTGACAAGGTTGGCGAATATGTCCTCGCACCCGGAGTTTTCCCGCCGATCAGCGGGATGGACAAAGCCAAAGTCCTGCCGATCCGCACCCTTTCAGATGATGAAATCCGCCGCTGGGGTGAAGAGTTCCAGAAGATTTTCTACGCACAGTAATAATTTTTAGCCTCACATCCCTGTTTGACGGCCGAAGCCCAAGCAAAGGCTTCGGCCCTGTGCCTTGAGGTCTTATGGAAATTCGCATTCACGATCTGGAAAGAAATTATTATTCCGAAGGAAAACTGATCAAAGCCCTTGATCACGTCACCCTGACGATTCCCGCCAACCGGATCTTCACCCTGCTGGGGCCCAGAGGATGCGGCAAAACCACCCTTCTGCGCTGCATTGTCGGACTTGAAGTCCCTGATGGCGGTGAGATCTACATTGGTGACGAGCTGGTCTGGTCAAAAGAAAAAAATATTTTCGTTCCCCCGGAGCAGCGTGGTCTCGGCATGGTTTTCCAGACTTATGCCATCTGGCCCCACATGAATGTCTTTGACAACGTTGCCTATCCGTTACAGACCGGTAAGGTCGAAAAAGACAAGATCCGCGAAAAAGTTGCCAAGGCACTTAACTTTGTTCAGCTGGACGGTTTTGAAAAACGTCCCGCAACCAAGTTGAGTGGTGGCCAGCAGCAACGTGTCGCTCTGGCAAGGGCTCTGGTCGCAGAGCCCAAAGTGATTCTTTTCGATGAACCCCTGAGTAACCTCGACGCCAAACTGCGGGAAGAAACCCGCAAGGAATTACGCAGTTTTCTGACCGAATTGCAGATTACCGCCATCTATGTCACCCATGATCGTATTGAAGCCCTGGCCCTGTCCGATCTGATAGCAGTTATGCGCGCCGGCAGAATTGTCGAAATCGGGGACCCGAAAAAAATCTACTTCAACTCGGACCATCAGTTCGTTGCCGATTTTATTGGCCGGGCCAACCTGATCAGTGGGTCAGTCACCAAGATTGAGGGTGATCACGCTCTCTTTACATCAGACATCGGTCCCCTAAGGGCTCTCAACAGCCAACAGATTCCCGCAGGTGAAAAAGCCATCCTGTGTGTGCGCCCGGAGTTCATCCGCCTGGCTCACGAGCATGAAGAGGAGACACCGAATACTTTTCGCAGTCGCGTGGAATCGTTGATTTTTATCGGTGAAGCTTACGAGGGGGAGATTCGCATCGGCGATACGCTGATGACAACGACCATTGAACCGACCCAACAAATCAGTGAAGGCGATACCATTTCTATTGCTTTTGATCCCGACCACTGCTTCCTCTTGGCGACATAGGGCCCGGTATGTTCAAAAAGCCGACATTGACCACGACCCTGATCATCATCGTTGGATTTTTGACCCTTTGCCCGGTGATCATGCTGCTGCTTGGCAGCTTTTCCAAAGACTTTGTCAGTTTCGGTCAGTTCACCACCAGCAAATATATTGCCGCATACACCGACCCCGACTTTGCCGATATTCTTATCAACACGGTCATTTTCACCGTCGGATCGGCTTTGCACGCCACTTTACTGGCTCTGTTCCTGGCTTATGTCAATACCCGGACAGACCTGCCCTTCAAATTCATTTTCAAGATCATCTCGATTATTCCGATGATGATTCCGCACATTCTCTTTTCGGCCAGCTGGGTACTGCTGCTGAATCCGAGTAATGGCATCATCAACCGCCTGTTCATGAATCTGTTCGATGTACGCGACGCCCTGTTCAACATTTATTCTTTAAAGGGCATGATCCTGGTGGAAGGGCTTCTCGACCTGCCGATTGCTTACCTGATCATCGCTCCGGCGATGAGTGCCTTTGACGTGTCCCTGGAAGAATCTTCCAAAGTCTGCGGGGCTTCCAACTTTCGCACCCTGATCAGAATCACCCTGCCGGTATTACGTCCGGCCATTCTTGCGTCAGCCATTCTGGTCATCGTACGAAGTCTGGCTTCTTTTGCGGTTCCCTCGGTGATCGGTATGCCGGGTCGGATTTACGTCCTTTCGACCCACATTTATCGCAATATTTCGAGCGGGTTTGCCGCTGATTTCGGGCTTGCCGCAGCAATCGGTATGAGCGCCCTGGCCGCTTCAATTACCTTAATCTATATCTATCGCTATCTCACATCCGAGAGCGGTAAATTCGTGACCATTTCCAGCAGAGGTTTTAAACCGACGCTGATCAAATTGAAGAATGCAAAATACCCATTGTTTGTGATCGTCGGCATTCTCTCCTTTGTGTTGATATTGCTCCCCGTTCTGGTGCTGTTTTACACCTCGATGTTGCCCTATTCAATGCCCCCCAGTGCCAGAGCCTTTTCACTGATGTCATGGGACAACTGGATCGAGGTCCTCAAAGATCCGGTCTCACTGCTGTCATTGAAAAACAGCCTCTATCTCGGGATCGTAGGAGCGACCCTGGGCACCATTCTGTCGATTTTCGTCTCTTACGCCATCGTTAAAATCCGAACCACCGCATCCGGGATTCTTGAAACTCTCAGTTTCCTGTCCTTTTCTTTTCCCGGTATCGTCATCGGGGTCGGTTTCATGTGGTTCTTTGTCCGCACCCCGCTTTACGGCACCCTGACAGCCCTGCTGATCGGCTATATTGCCACCTATTTACCGTACGGCATCCGGCCACTCTCCAGCGCTTTTATTCAGATTCACAGCAATCTCGAAGAATCCTCACGAGTCTGTGGCGGGACCCCGTTCTACACCTTGCGACGGATCATCATTCCACTGCTGATACCCGGCATCGTTTCCGGCTGGATTCTGATGGCCAGTATGTTCCTGCGCGAGCTGACCCTATCGGTCGTGCTCTCACGACCCGGCACCGAAGTTCTGGCCGTTCAGATCCTGCGCTTTGCCGAAGACGGACTCTGGGGACAGCTATCTGCCCTGGGCATCATCATGATTTTCATCTCGTCTCTGCTGGTCATTCTGGCGGCCGTGTTGGGAAAGAAGTTTTCCAGGATGGAGGTCGTCAACTGATTCAGAGATTATTTCCATGGGAGGTCGTTATCAAAGAACATGCCAGTTATTTGTCTCGTTTTCTGATCATGGCCGGTCTTCTTTTACTGGTCGGTTGCGGATCAGGCAAAACCCTGGTTATGAGCCCGACTGCAGAGCTGTTGTAAGTTCAGGCGGTGGAAATGACAGAAGGAGTTTCAACCGTCAAGGTTCCCGGCGAGGTAAAGATCGCCTTTCATGACAAACTGGCGCATTTTCTGTATGAGGAAGAGGGTGCCTTTGAGCGGGGGCCGGAGTTGAAAATCACTTATCGCTTTATCCAGTATAACCCCGGCAACCAGTTTACCCGTTGGTTCTGGGGTTGTATCGGCAATGCCGGGGAAGGGACGATGACCGTCGAAGCCAAATACTTAGTCGCCCCTGCAAAATTCGGATTTGACGCTCCAGAGCTTTAAAGCCTGGCGTGCCGAATCCAACGTAAAGTTTCAAACCATCGC
>JAFGEL010000009.1 GCA_016931615.1 Desulfuromonadales bacterium | reverse complement strand
ATAAAAGTTTTTGGGGCAGCCCGCTTCTGCAGGCCCACAACCTTGAGGCCCAGTTGCATCTGGGCCTTGAACAGGCGCGCGACACCATAATGCCGGCAATCAATCTGCGCCCCAGGTTCAAACCTTTTGTCGAAGATGAGCTCCCCCAAGTAATTGAGGGCACCTGCGCCTACGTCGCCCACCCGAGCGGGGAGCAACAATGCCCGGCCGGAGGTCAGCAACCGATCACCCTGGCCGTGGGCCCCGAGGGAGGTTTTATCCCCTATGAAATCGATCAATTGACAGCCTGCGGGTTTGTCCCGATCACTCTCGGACCCCGGGTGCTGCGTGTTGAAACGGCCGTACCGGTTCTGCTCGCCCGGCTCTCCACAACAGCTTAAGGTCACCATGAAAAAGAATTCTCCCTGGGTTTATCTGTTGCTTATTCTTCCCCCGCTGTTCTGGGCCGGAAACTCGGTTCTCGCCCGAGGGGTTGCCGAGCTGATACCGCCGGTGGCCATGTCTTTCTGGCGCTGGCTGATTGCCCTGGTCATTCTGTTGCCGTTTACCGCCCGTCAGACCCTGAAAGACTGGCCACAAATCAGGGCAGGCTGGAAAAATATCCTGCTGCTCGGTTTTTTCGGCATTGCCTCTTTCAACACCCTGCTCTATACCGCGGCACACAGTACCACTGCAATTAACATCGCTCTGACCCAGTCGGTGATGCCGGCCATCATTGTTCTGATCAGCTACCTGATGTTCCACGACCGTATTTCCCGGCGGCAGATATTTGCCATTTTGCTGTGCGTGATCGGTGCCGGTTATATTATCATTCACGGAGACATCCACAGACTTCTGTCACTGAAATTTGTCATCGGTGATCTGCTGATGCTGCTGGCCGTATGTCTTTACGCCCTTTACTCAGTACTGCTGCGCAATCGGCCCGCCATTCACCCGTTGAGTTTCCTGACCACAACCTTTGCCGTCGGTGTCGTCCTGCTGCTGCCGCTCTATCTGTGGGAACAGGGCAAAGTTCCAGCGTTGACCCTGTCCCAGCCGGTGATTCTGAGCCTGCTTTACGTGGCTCTTTGCCCGTCCATTCTGGCCTACCTGTGCTGGAATCGCGGCATCCATGAAATCGGCGCGAATCGGGCCGGTCTGTACATCAACCTGATCCCCCTGTTTGCGGCGCTGCTGGCGGTTATTTTCCTGGGGGAACGCTTCAGCGCCTATCACCTGGTCGGGATCTTCCTGATCTTCTTCGGGCTGCTCCTGTTCAATTTGCCGTTAAAACGGACACGAGGATAATCTGTCACTTATGAATCTGCGCGATTGGGGCTGGTCAGACTTTTTTGCCGAACAATTCACTGTCTGGGAGAAGTCCGGCTATCTCCCTGCCCGAGTGATTCGCGGCGAGAAAAATTATTTTCGCGTGTGGACGGAAGAGGGTGAGTTGGTCGTCCGCTTTTCCGGAAAAATCCGCCATAAAGCCGCCAGCCGCCAGGATTTTCCGGTAGTGGGCGACTGGGTTGTCGTTGAAACGCAGGCCGATCAACGTGGCCTCATTCATACTCTGCTGCAACGTAAAAGCTCCTTTTCGCGAAATCTTCCGGGCCGCCGCAAGGGAAAAGGGCGTGAACGGCATGAGCAGCAGGTGATTGCCGCCAACGTCGACCTGGTCATGATCGTCAGCGGCCTGGATCAGGATTTCAACCTGCGCCGCATCGAACGCTACCTGACCCTGGTCGGCGGATGCGGTGCCGAAGCGCTGATTCTGCTGAACAAAAGTGATCTCTGTGACGACCCCCTGGCCCTTCAGCGTCAGGTCGAGGAGATTGCCGGTCAAACCCCGGTTCAGCTGTGCACGGCTCGTGACGCATCTCAGCTTGAAAGCCTCGCTCCTTATCTGCAGCCGGGAAAAACCATCGCCCTGCTGGGATCATCAGGCGTCGGCAAATCGACGATCATCAACGGCCTGCTGGGAGAAGACCGTCAAAAAGTCGCTGAGGTCAGCCTCAGTGACGGCAAAGGGCGCCACACCACAACCCACCGGGAACTGTTTCTGCTCGACAATGGCGCTATCCTCATGGACAACCCGGGCATGCGTGAACTGCATCTCTGGGGGGAACCGGAAGACCTGCTCGAATCTTTCACTGACATCGAAAAACTTGCTCAGCACTGTAAATTCAACGATTGCCGTCACCAAAGTGAGCCCGGATGTGCCGTTACTGCTGCCGTCGAAGCCGGCATCCTGAAGTCCGAACGCCTGGCCAGCTACCATAAGTTAGCGGATGAGCTGGGGAAACTGGGCCGGCACAATTCTAATCATTCTTGACCTTGATATTTCAGATCAATCATTCATACTTAGCACTTTACCTCTTTTTCTCTGCCACTCTTAATCTCAGGGGCACGGAACTTTGCGCCGGTCGATCTTCTTATTTTTCATCTTGATCTGCATCATCCCGCTTCAGCTCAGTGCTGCAGAAATCAGGATCGGCATAGACAACAATCCGCCGCTGACATTCGTTGACGCCAAGGGCAAACCCGGCGGGTTATTCCCTGAACTCTTCAGCCAGTTCGACTGGACCATCCGCTACGTCTCCTGTGACTGGGAGCAGTGCCTGGAAAAACTGGACCAGGGGCAGATCGATATTTTGCCCGCTATCGCCTATACCGAAGAACGCGCCAAGCGCTACCGCTTTGCCGAAGAAACAATCATCAACAGCTGGGGACAGATTTATCATCGCCCCGATAACCCCTTTGATTCAATTCTGCAACTCGCCGGGAAACGCTGTGCGGTTCTGAAACAGGACATCTATTACACCGAAGACCAGGGATTACGCCAGACGGCCGAAAGCTTCGGGATTGACATCACTTTCATCGAGGTTGATTCCTACCAGCAGGCTTTTGACCTCCTCGCGGCAAAAGAAGTCGATGCGGCCATGGTCGGACGGATTTTCGGCCTAAAACACCGCGACGCTCTTGGTCTGCTTCCATCTCCCATCATGATCAAACCGATCCAGGTTCGC
This sequence comes from Desulfuromonadales bacterium, assembly GCA_016931615.1. Taxonomy (GTDB): domain Bacteria; phylum Desulfobacterota; class Desulfuromonadia; order Desulfuromonadales; family Geopsychrobacteraceae; genus JAFGEL01. The sequence goes on along the minus strand of JAFGEL010000009.1, from coordinate 13,630 downwards.
CCGGCTTTTTCAGAGACGACCCCGGACACCCTGATTCGCGAATTCGACCAGCGCCTCAGCTCATGGAAACGATCATCCAGCTCAATCTATTACCAGCTTCTGGAAAAATGGCTGGGTGAAAAAACTTCTGCCCAGATTCCGAGCTGGGTGCGTCTGTTGATGTATGCGTTGGCCGGGGTGCTGTTACCGCTCCTCTTTATGATTCTGTGGACCCGTCGGCAGGTGAAATTAAGAACCCTGGAGCTGGCGGAAAAAAATCATTTACTGGAAGAAGAATTGGCCAAGCGCCGGCAGATTGAACAGGAACTTCTGGAGCGGGAACAGCAGTATCGGGTGTTCTTCGAAGAGTCACAATCGGTCATGCTGCTGATCGACCCGGTCACAGCCGGGATTGTTGATGCCAACCCCGCGGCCTGTCGTTTCTATCAGTATGAGCGTGAAACCCTCAAAACCATGAAGATGTGGCAGATCAACCGCCTCGGCGAAGCCGAGGTTCACCAGCGATTGGCCAGGGTCAAAAATCAGAAACAGCAGCAGTTTGAGTTCACCCACACCCTAGCGGACAGCCGGGAGGTCCCGGTCGAAGTTTACCGCAGCCTGATCCAGGCCCAAGGGCGGGCTCTGCTTTACACCATCGTCCACGACATCAGCAAACGCAAAAAAGCGGAAAAAGCCCTGGAAGAACGCAGCCGCTTCCTGCAGTCGGTGATAGACGGGGTCTCCGACCCCCTGATGGTCATCAGCTTTGATCACCAAGTGCTTAAAATGAACAAGGCCGCCCGGGAGCATATGAAAAACGGACTGGCAGAAGCTGAGACCATCACCTGCCATCAGCTGTCCCACGCCTCCCTGACTCCCTGCGACGGTAATGATCACCCCTGCCCACTGAAAGAAGTCAAAGAAAGCGGCCTTCCCGTGACGATGATTCATCACCATGACAGTGAACAGGGAAAACGCATCGTCGAGTTGACCGCTTCACCCCTTTTCAACAGTCAGGGTGAACTTTACGCCATCATTGAAGTCGCCCGCGACATCACCCAACGCCTGCAGATCGAAGAACTCCTGAATGAAAACGAAAAGCGGCTGCACCATCTGGCCCATCACGATCCACTGACCAACCTGCCCAACCGCCTGCTCTTTGATGACCGCCTGAAACAGGCCCTGAGCAAGGCACGGCGAAGCAGAAGACAGGTGGCCCTGATGTTTCTCGATCTGGACAATTTCAAAGTGATCAATGACAGCCTGGGGCATGACTATGGGGATATGCTGCTGATCGATGTCGCCAAAAGGCTGAAAAAGTCGGTCCGCGAAAGCGACACCATCGCCCGCCTGGGCGGCGATGAGTTCCTCGTTCTCCTGGAAGAGATCGATTCCATTCAAATGATTGAGCATATGGCCAAAAGGATCTGTGACGCCTTGTCCCATGAACTGACTAAGGATCATTTTTCCCAGCACATCAGTGCCAGCATCGGGATCAGCATCTACCCGGAAGACGCCTCGACAGCCCAGCAACTGATGAAAAATGCCGATCTGGCCATGTACCGGGCGAAAAATATCGGCAAAGCCGGTTATCAGTTTTATTCCGCACCGCAGGGGCGATTTCTTTTTGACTGATCCGGCCGCTCTTTTGACCCGGCGCTGATTATTCTTTCACTCCGAGTTTTTCTTCAACACTGCGCAATTTATCGCTCATCGTCTGATCGCGATCGACCCGGGTGCCCAGCTTTATCGTCGTACTGATGCGTGGCGCCCCGGCGGCATGAATCTCTTCATGGCAGCGGCGGATGGCTGAAAAGACCTGGTCATAGTCGCCCTCGATATTGGTTCCATAGGCATGCAGGCGGGTCTGCAGACCGGCTTCCTGAAGAATTTTCTGACACAGGGCCACATATTTTGACACCGAAACCCCGACACCCAGAGGAACCACACACAAATCAACAATAACTTTCATCTCGCTTTCCTTTCATCAAGCACTTTTCTGATCGTCTGTAACAGTCGGGATGACTCGACCGGCTTCATCATGAAAGCACTGATACCTAACTCCTCGGCCTTGGCCTCATCCATCTTGCTGCTGTAGCCGGTGCACAGGATGGTGGGGATATCCGATCGGATGGCTTTAATCCGGTGGATCAGTTCTTCCCCGGTCAGCCCCGGCATGGTCTGGTCGGTGATCACCAGATCAAAGCGTTCAGCGTCAGCGCTAAACATCTTCAAAGCATCCTCACCGTCATTCATTACTGAAACACCATAACCCATTTCACCGAGCAGTTCTTTCCCCAGTTCTATCAACACCGGATCATCATCCACATAGAGGATCTGCTCATGACCACCGTGGAGTTCATCGTCCTGAGGGACCCTTTCGTCGCCGTCAATCTCCGCAACAAACGGAAAGTAGAGATCAAAAGTCGTTCCCTGGTTGAGCCTGCTGCTGACCTTGATCATCCCACCATGCTGGGCAACGATCCCCTGAACCGTGGCCAGTCCCATGCCGGCACCTTCATAGGCCTCCTTGCTGGAAAAGAACGGATCAAAAATATGTTCAAGCGTCTCCTCATCCATGCCACAACCGCTATCCTGCACACTCAGTTTAGCGTAATTTCCTGGAAGGCAATCATACTGGATAGGAATATCCCGCGGCCTGATGGTGACCGGCTCAAGGAGGATCGTCAGTTCACCCTTTTCATCCATGGCCTGAACAGCATTGTTGCAGAGGTTGATCAACACCTCCTGAATCTGGGACGGATCAGCGTGGATCCGACGGGCCTCGCAGCCCGCAGCGTAATGTTTTTTCAAAAGCACTGTCGAGGGGATGGTCACCTGGATCAAATGGATGGTTTCATCAATAATGGTTGTCAGCCTGGTTGCGCTCTTCTGCTGCACTCCTTTGCGGCTGTAAGTCATAAGACTCTGCACCAGATCACGGGAGCGGCGCACGGCGATTTTGGCATTTTCGAGAAAGTTGATAACCTCACTGCCCGGCGGTTGTTTCATCAGGGTCAATTCAAGGTTACCGAGAATGATCGATAAATTATTGTTGAAGTTATGGGCCATACCGCCGGCCATGTAGCCGACTGCTTCCATTTTATGCTTCTGGCGCAGTTGCACTTCAAGTTCATGCCGCTGCGCTTCTTGTTCAATCTCCTCGGTGATGTCCCTTTTCACGGCGACGTAATTGATAATCTTCCCCTGCTGATCTTTGACCGGGGAGATAGTGGCCAGTTCGGTATACAGAGAACCGTCCTTCTTTTTATTGACCAGTCGCCCATGCCAGGTCTGACCACTGGTCAGGACATCCCAGAGCTGCTGATAGAACTCTTTATCCTGAAGACCACTTTTCAGAACACGGGAAGTCTGGCCGATAGCTTCTGCACTGCTGTACCCGGTAATCTCGGTAAAGGCGGGATTAACATACTGGATGATGCCCATTTTGTCAGTCATCACAATCGCTTCACGACTTTGGTCGATGGCTTGCTGGAGCCGTTCACGCTCCAGTTCCACCCGCTTTTTTGTCGTGATATCGTTGAAAATCCCCAGCATCATCTGGCGGCCGTCCAGATCAAACAGACTGGCCTTAATGTCGACATCAATCCGCTGTCCGGTCTTGGTCAGGCACTGGGTTTCGATGATTTTTCCGGCAGAGACATCCCGATGCTGAACAAAAGAGTCTGAGAATTTTCGCTCCGGCGTTACCGGGTGCAAAACCGCCTGCGGTTGTCCGATCATTTCGGTTGCCGAATAGCCGAGCATGCTTGCGAATGCTTCATTGTAAGAAACAATCTCTCCTGATTGCGCATCTGCCAGAGCCATACCCACGTTAGCTTCATCAAAAATCAGTCGGAATTTCTGTTCGCTTTGGCGCAGTGCGGCTTCTCCGACTATACGCTCGCTGATATCCAGAACATTGGCCAGGAAGACCGGGTTATCTCCTGCAATCATCTGCAACTGAATCTCTGTCGGATAACAGCTGCCATCCTTGCGCCGGTGGTGGGTGGTGAAAATAATTTTCTTTTGACTGCCGTTACGCAGCGGCGCTACCAACGCGGTAAAGTTTTCGCGGGTGTATTCCGGCTTGATATCGAGCGGGGTCATGCTGCGCAGTTCAGTGAGGGAGTAACCGAGATTGAGACGGGCTCCGGCATTGACGTTGATAAAGCGTAGCGTCTCACAGTCAAACGTGTATATTTCGTTGAATGACTGGTCGATCGCCCGGCTGAATTGAACATTCATAGCTTCAGCCTCTTTGCGGGCCGTAATGTCGATGTGGGTTCCATACATCAGCAATGGCCTGCCCTCGTCTGACCAGGACAGCACCTTGCCGCGATCGTTGATCCACACCCAATGCCCCTGCTTGTGTCTCATGCGGCACTCGAAATCATAATAATCGAGCTTACCGTTGAAATGTTTTTCCAGCAGTTCACTGCTCTCTTGCAGATCCTCGGGATGGACAAATTGTATCCAGGTTTTCATTGTTGTTGGTGACAACTCATCCAGACTGTAACCGATGATTTCCGCCCAGCGCTCGTTGAAGAGGGTTTCACCGGTTTCCACGTTCCATTCCCAGGTGCCGGCACGGGTCCCGGTGAGAACGTCATCGAGGCGTTGACGTTCCCGCACCAGGTTCTGTCTGTTGGTTTCCTGGACTGTCTGGTCAGCGACAATGGTAACCACACCTGAGACCGTTCCGTCTGCTTCTCTGTGAGGATGATACTGAACATCCAGAAATTTCCTGCCGACGTTCGGGAAATTAAACCAATCCTGAATATGCAGATGTTGGCCACTCAGGCATTGTTGATGATGGTCTTTGATTTTCGTATAAATATCAGGACCGAGAAGATCTCCAACGCAACGACCGATTACGTCTTTTTCTTCCAGCTGATGGAGATCAAGAAAGGCCTGGTTGACGATCTGATACCTGTGGTCGCGATCCATGAAGGTAATACTGTTACCCGATGTCGCAACGATCTGCCTGAAAACATCAAGCTTTCTTACAGCAGTTTTCTTCTCGGTCATATCGATCAGGTTTCCCAGAATCACCGCCCGACCGGCGCCATCATGCCCCGGAGTGATGGCTATCTGAACAATTTTCCGCTCATCCTGCCGGCACAGCAGTGTGCATTCACAGCGCTTTGGGTCAGCCTCACCAGTGCTGCAGATTTCTAAACATTCTCTGACAAGTTTGAGGCTTTCGGGGGCGACATGAGGAAACAAAGACGACCCCAGAAGCTCTTCACAACTGAAACCTAAGAGTTTACAAACAAAGGGGTTGATGTAGATAAACTGCCTGGACTCATTGAGAGCAAAAATACCGTGAGGAGAATTTTCAACCAGGATTTTCAACCAAACTGAATCGTCCGGATGTGGAATATCGCTGCTCGGGAAGGATACCTGACTGTCACTCATTTGAAATCTCCTGTTCAAATGATCTGGCCCCTCCGCCCTGAATCATTCAACTTTACATTGCTTAAAACGAAATATCGCAACCGTGCAGCTGTGTGGTGAAAGTCCCCGCCGTCTGTCGTTAGCGGCAACGGATTGACAAGCGAAAGCAAGAGCCTGCAGTTTACTACAGCCGTAATCATATTGGCGCAAAATATTGCGGGCTGCCGTTGACAATAATTTCTTGCCATGAAAACCATTGACCGGGCAAGCAGGTCTTGTTAAGCATAGTGCGCTCAGGGGAATCAGTCTTTTGACGGTTGCTTCCCAACGTCCTTGCCAACTGCGCAGCAGAAGAGGTCACCATATGATTCGCCCAGCCCACAACAACACGGTCACGGTCAAATACACCGGCACGCTCGCTGACGGAACGATCTTCGACGCTTCTCCCGAAGACAAACCCTTGACGTTCATTATCGGCAGGCAAGAAGTGATTCAAGGCTTTGAGGCGGCGGTCCTTGAAATGGCTCAGGGAGAAACCCGAACCGTGGTGATTGAAGCCGACCAGGCATACGGAGAAGCCAACCCGGCCCTGATTGAAGAAATCCCCCGCACCGATCTGCCCGACGACCTTGAACTGACCGAGGGCGGACAGCTGGAAGTCACTCAGGCGGATGGCCGGCTGCTGCGGCTGATGATCAACAAAGTGACCGCAGAAACGGTTACCCTTGATGCCAATCATCCCCTCGCGGGCAAGGCCCTGACCTTTGTCATTGATTTGCTCAACGTTGACACCGAGCCGCCCAAGGAACTCCCCCCACTGTTTAGCGGAGCACTGGCGGGAAGAACTATGCACTGACAACTGATTGACAGAGACGATGCCCCAATGAATATCAATGATCCCTTCGGACGGATTCAGGACAAACACCAGCGTCATTACCAGTCTCTGTGTGTGTCACTGAGAAAAGCCGGTATCACTGACCAGGCTGCCGCTCAGGCTCTTTTGGGAAGATTGCGCCGGCGCGGAATCTGGGGCCTGGCACTCAGCGTACCGACCACACTGCTCCTGGCTCTGGCACTTCCTGAGCTGCTGCTCCTGATACTGGTGAGCGGAGGGCTACTGGTCTTCTGGTTAAGCAAAACCAGCCTGAACAGTCAGGAGTATGTCAAACGCTATATGCGCGAGGAACTAACCGTAAGCGACGAAGCCACTTCAGAATGAAGAGGGTTTATCCCTGACAGTGCATCTGAACGCGACAATTCCCGCTTTTCTGACCAGCTTCCTCTCACCATCAAGAACCTGCCGAACAACCTTGAACTGTCCGCAGGCGGTCGGCGTGAAATGACACACTCATCACTGAAGCTCTGAATGAGTAGCTCTTTAATTTTCCCCAGAATAACCCTGTCTGAAAAAGGTTCAAAACGAGACAAACCAAAAAGCGTTTTCAGCTTCATACCGGCTTTGAAAAACACTCAGCAGAGAGCCGATAAGATTTTGCAATCAAGCATAGCCGTTGCATGAGTAAGTCTGCTATATTTAAGACTTACTCACTCAAGAATTTTATTCGCCGGAAATTAAATCTCATAACACACCAACAGGAAAGAGAAGGGAATTTAATGCAAGATTGGGGACAGGGGCCTTCCGGGCAAGACCTGGAGAAGAAGGTCATAGAAATAACCGACCAGATCAAAAAGAAGTTTAAATCGAGCGGACCGAAAAGTTTTATGCCGCTTGTCATTGTCATCGTCATTATTGCCATCATCATCGGCGGCTACAGCAGCATGTACGAGGTCGACACCGAGGAGACCGGGGTGGTCCTACGTTTTGGGAAGTTTGCCGGATTTTCCGATCCCGGGCTGCACTTCAAAATGCCTTTCGGTATTGATCAGGTCTACCTGGTCCCCACCGGACGGGTCCTGAAAGAAGAGTTCGGCTACCGCACGGTTACCCCCGGGGTACGCACCACGTTCAACAAGCAAGGCCTTGAGGAAGAATCCCTGACCCTGACTGGTGACCTGAACGTCAGCGACGTGGAATGGATTGTTCAATTCCAGGTTGCCGATCCCTTCAAGTATATCTTCAGGATCAAAGACCCGGTCGGCACCATCCGCGACATTTCCGAAGCCATGGTGCGCAAAGCGATCGGCAATGCCGATGTCACCCAGGTTCTGACCACCGAGCGTGCGTCGCTGGCCGGCACCATTCAACAGGACCTGCAGTCAACTTTGAATCAGTACGATATCGGGGTGCGGATCGTCACCGTCAAGTTTCAGGATGTAAACCCGCCCGATCCGGTCAAAGACGCTTTCAATGAAGTCAATGAAGCCGAACAGCAGAAGGAAAGTCTGATCTTCCAGGCCCGCGAACAATTCAACCGTGAAGTCCCGCGGGCGCGCGGTGAGGCCAAACGCTCTCTGCAGGAAGCCGAAGGCTACAAGGTCGAAAGAATCAACAAGGCCCGGGGCGAGACCAACCGCTTCCTCGCACTTCTGACCGAATATAAGAAAGCCCCGGAAGTAACCCGGCGCCGCATTCACATCGAAACCCTAGAGGAAGTTCTGCCGAAATTGGATGAAACCTACATTATGGATGACAACAATGGCGGGCTGCTCCCCTTCCTCCCGTTACGTAAAACCATGGAAGGAGCGGCCAAATGAAAAATGGAATTCTGGTTCTGATTATCGTCGCCGTGCTGCTGATCGCGCAGGGCGGAATTTACGTGGTTAACGAAGCTGAACAGGCCATCGTCACCCAGTTCGGCAAACCGGTCAGCGGGGTGGTCTCCTCAGGGCTGCACTTCAAGATCCCGTTCATTCAAGATGTCAACCGCTTCGAAAACCGTATCCTCAAATGGGACGGGGATCCCAATCAGATCCCGACCAAGGACAAGAAATTCATCTGGGTTGACACCACGGCCCGCTGGCGGATCAAAGACCCGCTGCTGTTCTTCACCTCGGTGGCCACGGAAAGAGGGGCACACAGCCGCCTTGATGATATCATCGACTCCGTCGTTCGGGATGCCGTTTCCGGGCATCTACTCGTCGAACTGGTCCGCGGTAAGGACTACGTGTCGCAAAGTGAAGAGCGTTTTGAAGTGGACGGCGTCCAGATCCTTCCGCAGGACATGCTCGGCCGGGAAGAGATTCTCAGCCGCATTCTCGCCAGGGCCAGCGCCAGCACCCCCGAATACGGCATCGAGCTGCTGGATGTCCAGATCAAGCGGATCAACTATGTCGAACAGGTGCGCACCCGGGTTTATGAGCGGATGGTCAACGAACGTAAGAAGGTCGCCGCCCAGTATCGCTCCGAAGGAGAAGGCGAAAAAGCTGAGATTCTTGGCCAGATGCAGCGTGAATTGAAAGAGATCAGCTCGGAAGCCTATCGCAAGGCCCTGGAGATTCGTGGCTCCGCCGATGCCGAGGCCGCGGCCATTTATGCCGAAGCCTACAACCAGGACAAGGAGTTTTACACTTTTCTGCGCACCCTGGAATCGTACAAAAAAACCATCAGAGACAACGGCAAGCTGGTCATTTCGACCGATGGCGATTATTACCGCTATCTGAAGGAAGCAAAGTAAACCAGCCTTCTACAGCACATCATGATCGAGCGGGCCCTCAGATGAGGGCCCGCCCAACACAAGCCGGTACAGCTGTTGATAAATCGGCCCACCGGCCGTCAACGTACTTTGGTACAACCCCACCGCCCCAAGCCGGAACTCTCCATTCACATCAATTTTCTGGAGTTTTTCCTCAACCACAGAGCGCCTGTTCTTCTCTTTGAAACGCGCCAGCGTCACATGGCCCTTAAAGTGTTCCTCTCTGGGAAAGCCCAGCCGCTCGAGACACAGATCCAGTTCCTCAGCCATTTTCCCCAAGCGGTCCTGTTGATCGAGACCGGCAAACAGAACCCGTGGCGTACCGCGGACCGGGAAAAATCCCAGCCTGGTCAATTTCACCTGAAAAGGGTGGATTTTCCGGCCCCAGAGATTCAGAGCTACAATAAGGTCTTCCAGCTGCCGGTCGGCGACATCACCGAGAAATTTCAGGGTGACATGCAGATTCGCCGGCGCCACCCATTTGGCCTTGAGCTGCCGGGCAGACAACTCTGTCATCAGATGTGCTAGGTGGTTTTTCAATCCCCCGGGCAGCTCAACGGCAATAAAAGTTCGCACGAATCATCACCCCAGAAGGTTTTTAAGCGCCGTCATCACGGCGTCAATTTTTTCTGCTGTAATCCAATGATGTATAACGATGCGAAATTTACGCTGGAAACCGGGATAGGGCCGCAGCAGAATTCCCTGTTTCTTCAGCTCTGCCGACAAATCCTCAGGGCCGAGAACGGCCGAGGCATCAAGGGTAAAAAAGACAAAACTGGTATGCTGACAGACCACCTGAAGACCCGCAACCTCTTTCAGCCGCGCAGCAAGATAGGCAGCATTGTCATGATCCTCCTGCAGCCGGTGACTCATGCTGTGCAGGGCGATCAAACCCGGAGCCGCCAGTACCCCCGCCTGGCGCATCCCCCCGCCGAGAAGCTTGCGGTTACGGCGCGCTTCGGCGATAAACTCCCGGTCCCCGACCAGCATTGAACCGGCGGGAGCCCCCAACCCTTTTGACAGGCAGAAGGTCATACTGTCCGCGCCGGCAATGATGTCCTGTGCTGACACGCCAAAAAAAGTCGCCGCGTTGAAAATTCGCGCCCCGTCAATATGCAGCTTGAGCTGATGCTGATGTGCCAGGTCGGCAACCATTCGAGTATACTCAGGACTTAAGGGAACGCCTCCGACCGTCCCTTGAGTATTCTCCAGCGCAATCACCCGAGTTCGCGGAAAGTGACAGTCGTCACCTCGAATCGCCCCGGCAATAGAACCCAGCTCCAGGGTACCGTCCTCCTGAACCGGCAGGGTATGAGGCATAATCCCACCAAGGGCCGCCAGCCCCCCCTGCTCATAGAGAAAAATATGGGCTTTGTCGCCAAGAATCACTTCGCTGCCCCGCGGCGCATGGGTCAACAAGGCAATCAGATTGCCTTGGGTGCCGCTGCTGACAAACAGCCCGGCCTCTTTGCCGAACATTTCAGCGGCATCACGTTCCAACTGATTGACGGTCGGATCTTCGCCATAAACATCGTCCCCGACAACAGCCTCGGCCATGGCCCGGCGCATAGCCGCTGTGGGTTGCGTAACCGTATCGCTGCGCAGATCAATAATTTCCATAAATCCTATCCTTCTGAAGTTCAAAATCGCCGGTCGTGCCGGTGGAGAAAACCCTGATAAACGGCAACCTGAATGGTAATGCTGGCCTTTTTCTGCCCTGTTTCTCTTATAAATTGCACATTGGTGCGTCTACCGCTATGCTGATTTTCATGCCTCTACTGACGGTTAAAAAGAATGAAGAAGGGCTGTTATTGGAGCACTTTCTTCAGCTGAGGGTCCCTGCTGCACCTCCCACCTATCTGCGTCAATTGATCAAAGCAGGGAAGGTCAAAAGAGCAGGAACATCGCTGGCGATAACCACGGCGGTTCATTCCGACGATGCCATCCAACTGCCGGATAGTGCACGGCTCAAGATTTTTTTAAACCCCAAGGTCGCAGACTCTGTGCTTCCCGAAATCCTCTACGAATCTCGTGAAATCCTGATTATCAACAAGCCTTCAGGCCTGGCGATTCACAGCGGTCAGGGTCATGAGAGCGACAACCTGACCGATCGCGTCAAAGAACATTATGCCCGCCAAAAAACCGACTTTCAAATCGCGCCTATTCAGCGCCTCGATCTTGCAACCTCGGGCCCGGTCCTGTTCGGCAAAGGGCGCAAAAGCTGTGCTGAATTGGGACAATTGTTTATGGCCGGGGCGGTAAAGAAAAATTACCTGGCCCTGGTCAAAGGCAAAACTGCCGAACAGGGAACCCTGGCGACAGCCATTCCGGCCAAGGGAAAAATGAAACAGGCCGTATCAGGCTATCGAAGACTGGCGGGCAACTGCAGCGCTTCACTGCTGGAGATTCGGCTCTATACCGGCCGCCGGCACCAGATCCGCCGTCAGCTGGCTGATTTAGGACATCCGCTTTTCGGTGACCAACGCTATCATGGCCCTCAGCCCCGCCGACTCGAGCGGCTGTTTCTTCACTGCCGGCGGTTGGCTTTTGTCGATCCTTTCAACGCAGAAGCCATCGAAATTTGCTGCCCCCTGCCTGATGACCTGGTCAAACTTCTCGAAGAGTTTGATATTCATTGCTCAGATATTTGAATCGTTCTTCGAGTTAAGCAATTTTCCTATGCTGATGGACAGGGCGATTTTTCCACAAAGTATCAGCCGAATACACCCCCAAACCAATCCAGATCAGTAAAAAACTGACAAAGTGCCGCGAAGAAAATTCCTCTCCATAAAGCCCCACGGCGAGAAGAAAATGCAGACTGGGGGTAATGTACTGTAGAAAGCCCACCGTCGCGAGGCGTAAACGCCGTGCCGCACCGATAAAAAAGAGCAGGGGGATAGCCGTCACCAGACCCGACAGCGGCAGCAGGGCATTGAGGCACAGCGAGCCCTCGAGGAACGCACCCTGCTGCTGAATGAAGAGCAGCAGCAGATAACCCAGGGAGAGCGGGGCCAGCAAAGCGGTTTCAACGGTCAGACCGACCATGGCTTCAACCTGGGCTAACTTGCGCAGCAGTCCGTAGAGCGCAAAGGAACAGGCCAGAATCAGGGCAAGCCAGGGGAACTGCCCCTGATGGAAGGCCAGGTTGAGAACCCCCAGAAAGGCACAGAGCACACTGATTTTCTGCCAGAGACTCAGCCGTTCCTGTAAGAAGACAAAACCGAGTAGAACGCTGATCAGCGGCGTCATAAAGTAACCCAGACTCGACTGCAGGACTTCACCCCGCTGTACCGCGTAGAGAAACGTCAGCCAGTTCGTCGCGATCAACAGGGTCGAGCCACAGAGGGTCAACAACAGCCAACGATCGTTGAAAATGCTCCGCAGAGCACCCAGCTGCTGACGCACGACAACCAGAATGAACAGAAAAACTGCGGACCAGAAGATCCGGTGACTGACGATTTCCAGCGGGGTCGCACCGTCGAGCGCCTTGAAGAAAACCGGAAAGGATCCCCAGATGGAATAGGCCAGGACCCCATAAAGCACACCCTTTTTCGCCGTTTGATCGACAGGTTCAGCGACTTTAGTTCGAGCGGAAAAAGATGGTGATTCAGTGATTTTCATCAGCGAACTGTGCGCCAGAAAGCACAATTAGGCAAGAGAAACTGAGCGGAAAACGTTAACTCTGCTCTAACAGCGGATGAAGATTGAGGCTTTTGGCGACAACGGTTTTTCAGCCGGGAAATTTTTCTTACAGCAACGGAGCCAGAACGCGCGCAAAACCTTCCTTCAGGCGCTGTGAATAAGACAGTTTGCTGCGGATTTCAGAGGTGATTTCAAGCGCGGATTGACACTGCTGGAGAAAATCCTTCTCCAGCTGAGAAGCGATTTTTTTTCCGAAAAAGAACAGGTTTCCTTCAAAGTTGAGACGAAAACTGCGTTGATCCATATTGGCCGATCCTGCCGTTGAAAATACCTGGTCAACGACAGCCGTTTTGGCATGCGGGATAATCTTGTCCAGGGCAAAGATACGCACACCGGCATGCAACAATTCATCGTAAAAGGAGCGCCCGGCATAATCCACCATTCTGTGGTCAGATCTGCGCGGAACCAGCAATCTGACATCGATCCCCCGTAATGCGGCCGTCTGTAAAGCCATTGCTATTGACGGGTCGGGAACAAAGTAAGGCGTCTCTATCCAGACTCTCTCCTGAGCAGAGGTAATCGCCACAAAAAGAAGCGTGTGGATCGCCCGCCAGCGGTCATCAGAAGGACCACTCGCCAGAAAGTGAGCACAAACATCCCCGTCGCAGCTGAAATCAGGAAAATATCTGCTAGTTGCCAGATCCTGACGTGTGGCATGAAACCAGTCCTGACAAAAAACGCTCTGAAGTTCATAGACGACGCGGCCGGTGACACGCAGGTGAAGATCACTCCAGGGATGGCTTAAACCGGCATAAAGATCACCGATATTCATGCTCCCGGTGAACGCGACCCTGCCGTCAATAATGATCATTTTGCGGTGATTCCGGTTATTGAAGGAGACCTGACGACTCAAAAGATTGAGCGGCAGAAACCTGGCGACTTGCCCCCCGGCCGCGATAAGCGGCGCAAAAAAACTGGTTTTGGTCGTATAAGATCCCACATCATCCAGAAGCAGT
>JAFGEL010000074.1 GCA_016931615.1 Desulfuromonadales bacterium | reverse complement strand
TTCGGGAAGGGCCTCGTCGATACAATGAAATGACTGGTATCTCGGCACCGTCCCCATCTGTCCCCGATAAGAACGGGGCAGGAATTGGCACCGGACAGTCCTGTCGGTCAGGAACCCGGTTGCCGTGGCTTCGTAGGGCCTTCTCCCTCCACCACTCTGGATAAAGACGTTGATCTGTTGATGACGCTGAAAATGTTTCGTGACTCTAGCTTACTCAAGAGCTCTTTGTCAATTGTCACTTATCAAAACGAAAGGAGGGCAATTGCTTAAAAAAACATCAGCAATGATCAAAAAATGAGCATTTTTGACCTGCTTCCGAGGTGCACATCTCCCGTTTATTGAGCTTTAAGCTTCGGCACAGGATTTGAATTTAAACATTCGTTTATCTGCTTTGGCTTAACAATGATGTTGCCATCAGCTTTGACGAGGAGGTCGGAACAATGGAGAAGTCACTCGTATCTTTACAGCACGGTGGAGATGTTCTGTTTCTGTTGCTGGGCGCGGTCATGGTTTTTGCAATGCATGCCGGGTTTGCCTTTCTGGAAGTCGGTACGGTTCGCCAGAAAAGCCAGGTCAACGCCTTTGTTAAAATCCTGTCCGACTGGTCGGTTTCGACGGTCATCTATTTTCTCATCGGTTATCCTATCTCCTACGGAATCCATTTTTTCAGTTCCGCCGCCGGACTGCTCGGCGATAACCAGGGCTATGAACTGGTGCGGTTCTTTTTTCTATTGTGTTTCGCTGCCTGTATCCCGGCCATCATCTCCGGCGGGATTGCCGAACGGGCGAAATTCTGGCCGCAGGTCGTCGCCGGAGGTATTTTTGCCGGTCTTTCCTATCCGCTCTTTGAATCGGTGATCTGGGGTCAGAACAGTTCGGGGTTCCAGAATTTTTTGACTTCGATATTCGGAGCCCCCTTTCATGATTTTGCCGGAAGTGTGGTCGTGCATTCTCTCGGCGGTTGGCTGGCGTTGCCGGCGATCATTGTGCTCGGACCTCGAATGGGACGTTTTGTCCGGGGGCGCAGTCAGCCCATCCCCATCAGTAATATTCCTTTTCTGGCCCTGGGAAGCTGGATCCTGGCGATCGGCTGGTTCGGTTTCAACGTGATGAGTGCCCAATCTCTGGAGGGGGTGTCAGGACTGGTGGCGGTCAATTCATTGATGGCTATGGTTGGCGGGGTGCTGTTTGCTCTGGTGGCGAGTCGGAACGACCCAGGATTTGTGCACAACGGCGCTCTGGCCGGATTGATCGCAATCTGTGCCGGATCTGATCTGATGCATCCTCTCGGGGCTTTTGTTGTCGGGGGGATCGGTTCGCTGATTTTTGTTTACGGGTTTCAGCTTGAACAGGAAAAGTTGAAGATTGATGATGTCCTGGGTGTCTGGCCTCTGCACGGCGTGGTCGGAACCTGGGGTGGAATCGCCGCCGGTATTTTCGGCAGCAGCTTTTTCGGCGGACTCGGTGGCGTCTCTTTCTTTTCGCAATTGGCCGGTAGCCTTCTAGCCGTCGGTTATGCGCTGCTCTCCGGCTTTATCGTCTACAAACTGATCCACAGCAGTGCGGGATTCCGCCTGAATGAAGATGAAGAATTTGTCGGGGCGGATTTAACCGTGCATCACATCAATGCGTACCCGGAAGAGAATCTTAAGTGAAAATAATCCTGTGGTTGTTTGACGGTCATTAATGAGCGTGTAGACTGATTTTATCAGCAGCTTACGTTACAGGGGGCCGTGGCAGCTTCCTGTTTTAACCCTGGACGTCCTAATCCCTCCTGGACGCCAGGGTATTTTTTGCCTTCATGAGGGGTGGCAATAAAAAAGGGTGCGGTTTTTCCGCACCCTTTTCAATTTTTGAACTGTTATATGCATTGTTCAGGAGGCTTTGTTTTTAAGGAAGTTCAGCTTTTCATCCTGCCTCTTAACCAGGTCAGCGATACTGTAGCGGTTCAGGACCTGGGCCATTTCGGTCTGGGCTTCATGCCAGACCTCATGGGCTGAACAATAGGCGTCACGATGGCAGACATCGGTGTCGACCAGACAGTGATTGAGCTTGAGCTGCCCCTCTTCGGCTTGAAGGATATCCAGCAGGGTGATTTCGTTGGGATCTCTGGCGAGCAGAAAGCCACCTCCAACGCCGCGCTGGGAGGTCACAATGCCAACCTTTATAAGAGGTTGCAGAATCTTGGTCAGGAAGGCCGGTGTTACCTCCTGGGTTCGGCAGATATCTTTTTTGAGAACAATTTCATTTTTTGGCTGTTGAGCCAGGAAAATGACTGTTCTGACCGCATATTCTGTTGCCCGCGTAATAACCACCAGTAGCCTCCCAAAGTTAACTTTTTCAGTTATGAATACACTGAAGCTATTTTGATGTCAATGATCTCTTTTTATCCGGGAATTCTTGACAGCTTTGAGCGGCCATCCCATTATCGGCCTGAGGTCAAAGGCGGTCGTATGGACAACATCCCCAAATCATCAGTTGAACCGATTGTCGGTCGTTTTGCCCCGAGTCCCACGGGTCCGCTGCATTTCGGCACGCTTCTCGCGGCCCTCGGCAGCTACCTGGCGGCCAAGCAATCTGACGGCGACTGGTTAGTGAGAATCGAAGATCTTGACCAACCGCGGGTCGTTGAGGGCTCAGCCGCGGCCATGGTGAGCCTGCTTGAAGAGCTTGGTTTCGAATGGGACGGCCGGATCATCTATCAAAGCCGGCGTTACGAACGTTATCGTGAAATCTTGGAGCAGTTGCTTCAGGGCGGCCACCTCTTTGCGTGCAGTTGCACACGGCGTGAAATCATTGCCAGCGCACCCCATCCTGGAGAAGATGGCTATGTTTATCCGGGGACCTGCCGCAACGGGCCGCGCAATCCTCAAGCGGCACGTGCCATCCGTCTGCGGGTCAATGATCAACCCATTGTTTTTGAAGATATGCTTTACGGCGAGTGGCGGCAAAATCTGCAGAGAGAGGTAGGTGATTTCGTGCTGCAGCGTGCCGACGGTGTCTTCGCTTATCAACTGGCGGTCGTGGTCGATGACATGGACAGCGGCGTCAATCAGGTTGTGCGTGGTGCGGACCTGCTGTCTTCCACTCCGCGCCAGATTTTTCTTCACCGTTGTCTCGGTATCAGCGCGCCCCGCTATCTCCATCTCCCCCTGGCGTTGGGGCCGCAGGGAGAAAAACTGAGTAAGCGCCATGAACCCCGCAGCCTGGTTAATCGTCAAAATGCCTCATTGATGATCTGGAGGGCCCTTGAGTTTTTTGCTCAGGAACCTCCTGAAGAGTTGATCGGATCGCCGCCAAAAGAACTTCTGGCCTGGGCCCGGGAACATTTTCAGTTCCGGCGGATTCGCCCCGAAAACAGAGGCGTGAGTTTTTCCTGATGGGACTGCTTTCGCAGGGGGTGATCTTCTGCTACTGTAAGATCAGTAACTGCAATGACTGTGGTCCATGAAAAACGTTCATCAAGGAGAGTCAAATGAAAAAGTTATTGTTCTGCTGTCTGCCCCTGATCCTGATTTTTGGTTGTGCCAGTGGGTCTTTTCAGGTTTCTAAGAAGGAATATCAGACCCGCGTCCAGGTTTTAGGTGTTCTGCCTTTGCTGGTTGATGCCGGCAGTGACATCAATTATCCCCAGAAAGACCTGCTGTTTGATCTTCTGGCGCGTTCGGCGGCCGGGAAACATCAGTCTCTGGTCGAACAGCTGAAAAAAAAGAAGGGGTATTTCGACGTGCGACCCTTGTCGGTCAGTCCCGAGTTGACCGCGCTGTCATTGTTGAGTGCAGGCAGCCCACATGACGAGTCCGGGCGTCCCTTGGGCTATGCTTTAGACGCGAACACTGTTGCTGAACTTGCCAGGCAGAATGTTGTCGATGCCTTGTTGGTTGTGGTTTTCTCAGGCGCACAGGTTGAGGAAACCCGACGCTCAAGAACCATGCTTGAAACGCTGAAAACCAGGTACAGTGATGTGCTGGCGACCGCGGCGGTGGTTGATCGCAACGGCCAGGTTCTCTGGCAGCTGAGCGGAGCCGATAGTTTCCAGGCGTTGGTTCTGCAGTATGCTGATTTTGATGAGGCCTATTATAACAAGACAGATCTCGTCCAGATAAAGAATATCTCGCTGGCCGGAATCGAGCGGGTTCTCGAAGAGGTCCCTGATGCCGAAGGCCGGAGGCAGTTGCCGAAAATGTACCAGGAGCTGTTTGCTGAGATTGCGTCTGGAATCAGCCCCGGATTGCTTGATTCATTACGGTGAATCACGGATAAACGCTATTCAGGTGAAGTTTTTCAGGCTTCAAGGTTGACATGAAGGGATAAAGCGGGTAAAAGCAGAACTAGGCGCCCCGGTTGGTGCCCACCCGCTTTAATCCCTGCCGTTGCAGGTTGATGAAGATAACCTTTCAAATAAGATTCTGAAACACCAATCAAAATATATTACTGCCATAATAAAGAGCTCTTAACGATCTGTACATATAATCCCTGTATTAATACCTGTCGTCCTTTGAACAACTGAATTTATTTTATGCGCAGAATTTTATCGATAAATCTGTGCCTGTCCCCTGAGTACAGGGCTGGAGAAACTCTATGAACCTGAAAGACCTGAAGCAGACTAAAATTTCTGAGCTGATTAACCTCGGGAAAGAACTTGGCCTTGAAGAAATCGGCGGCATGCGTCGCCAGGATCTGATCTTCAACATTCTCAAGGCGACCGCGGCCAAGAAGAAAGCCATCTTCGGCGAGGGGGTCCTGGAAATTCTGCCGGATGGTTTCGGTTTTTTACGCGCTCCCGACGCCAATTATCTGCCCGGGCCGGATGATATTTATATTTCCCCTTCGCAGATTCGGCGTTTTGCCCTGCGCACCGGTGATACGGTTGCCGGGCAGATTCGTCCCCCCAAAGAAGGTGAGCGCTATTTTGCACTGTTAAAGGTTTCCGAAGTCAATTTTGACGATCCCGCGAAGATGCGGGAAAAAACCTTCTTTGACAACCTGACGCCTCTCTATCCGGAAGAGCAGCTGGTGCTGGAAACTTCCCCGGAAAATTATTCGACCCGGATCATGGATCTGGTGGCGCCCATCGGCAAGGGACAGCGTGGTCTGATCGTCGCCCCGCCGAGGACCGGTAAGACGGTGCTTTTACAGAGTATCGCCAATTCAATTTCAGCTAACCATCCGGAGGTTTACCTGATTGTTCTGCTGATTGACGAGCGTCCGGAGGAAGTCACCGACATGCAGCGCAATGTCAATGGGGAGGTTATTTCTTCGACCTTTGACGAGCCGGCCAACCGTCATGTCCAGGTTGCGGAGATGGTCATTGAGAAAGCCCGCAGACTGGTTGAACACAAGCGCGATGTCGTTATTCTGCTCGATTCCATCACCCGCCTGGCCCGGGCCTATAACACCATCATCCCTTCAAGCGGCAAGATCCTCTCCGGTGGTGTTGATGCTCATGCTCTGCACAAGCCGAAGCGTTTCTTCGGGGCTGCGCGTAATATTGAAGAGGGCGGCAGCCTGACCATTATCGCTACGGCGTTGATCGACACCGGAAGCAAGATGGATGAAGTTATCTTTGAGGAGTTCAAGGGGACCGGTAATATGGAGCTGCATCTGGACCGGCGCCTGGCTGACAAGCGGACTTTCCCGGCGATGGATATCAACCGTTCCGGGACTCGTAAGGAAGATCTGCTGGTTGATCAGACCCAGCTCCAACGGACCTGGCTGCTGCGCAAAGTGCTGTCGTCAATGAATACCGTCGACAGTATGGAGTTTCTTCTCGAAAAGTTGGCGGAAACGGAGACTAATCAGCAGTTTCTTGATTCGATGAATCAGTGATTGCTGTGCGGGGCCGGTCTCTCACGAGGGAGATCTTATTTGCTTGCCCTGAACAGGTAAAAATGTTATCAAACCGGATTGTTCAATAATTAATATCCAGGCCTGTACTCCAGCCAGGTCGCCAAGGAGAAAAAAGATGAAAGAAGGAATCCATCCCAAATATGAAGCCAGCACTGTGCGTTGTGACTGCGGGAATACCTTTGAAACCCGCTCAACCATCGGTGGTGAGATCCATACGGAAATCTGTTCCGCATGCCATCCCTTTTACACCGGCAAGCAGAAGCTGGTTGATACCGCCGGTCGGATCGAGCGCTTCCGCAAAAAGTACGCCCAGAAATAACCGGGTAGAAATGAATCAAGGCGGCCCGAGCGGGTCGCCTTTTTTTTTCTTTTCCGCCTCTGGACGGGTAGGTTTTTCTGGAATAATTGAGCGCTGTTTGGCCCGGAAAGATAATTATGTTTGCCAATCTTGAAGAAGTTGTAGAGCGTTTTCGCGAAGTGGAAAGTCTGCTTGCCGATCCCAAGGTTATTGCCGACCAGAAGAATTATCGCGAACTGAGTAAGGAACATGCCGACCTCACGGGAGTTGTGACCGTTTTTGAGAAATACAAACAGGTCTGCAATGAAATCGAGGGGAATCGTGAGCTGCTTCAGGACAGCGATCCGGAGATGAAGGAACTGGCCAAGGCGGAACTGCCCGAGCTTGAGGATGAACAGGCCTCTCTGGAGGAAGAGTTAAGAATTCTGCTGCTTCCCAAGGATCCCAATGACGACAAGAATATCATTCTTGAAATCCGGGCTGGAACCGGAGGGGACGAAGCTGCTTTGTTCGCTGCGGACCTGTTCCGTATGTACAGCCGTTACGCTGATCGGCAGCGCTGGAAAGTTGAAATGATGAGCGCCTCGGAAACGGATGGTGGCGGGTTCAAGGAAGTTGTGGCCCTTATCAGTGGTGAGCGGGTGTATTCGCGGCTTAAATTTGAAAGTGGAACGCACCGTGTTCAGCGGGTTCCCGATACCGAAACCCAGGGGCGTATTCACACCTCGGCATGTACCGTTGCCGTTCTCCCGGAAGCGGAAGACGTTGATATCGAGATTAATCCCGCGGACCTGAGGATTGATCTCTACCGGGCTTCGGGCGCCGGTGGCCAGCACGTCAATAAGACCGAATCGGCGGTACGGCTGACTCATATTCCGACAGGGGTTGTGGTCGCCTGTCAGGATGAGAAATCTCAGCATAAAAATAAAGCCAAAGCGCTCAAAGTTCTGAAATCGAGAATTTATGACCAGATGCTGGCAGAGCAGCAGGCCGAGATGGCGGCCGATCGCAAAAATCAGGTCGGCAGCGGTGATCGCAGTGAGCGCATTCGTACCTACAATTATCCGCAGGGGCGCTGCACCGATCATCGTATCGGCCTGACCCTTTACAAGCTGGACGCCATCATGCAGGGGGATGTTGACGAAATTATCGATGCCCTGATCACCGATCAGCAGGCTGCCCAGATGAGTCAGCAGGAGAGCCGATGAGCCGTGGCTGAGTCGTGGACGCTGTTGAAACTGCTGCGCTGGGCAACAGATTATTTTGCGGCTAAGGGAATCGATAACCCGCGTCTGGATGCTGAACTGTTGCTGGCTCACGTGCTCAAGCTCGATCGCGTCGGCCTGTATTTGAATTACGACCGGCCCTTGAACGGCAATGAACTGGATCAGTTAAGACCGCTGGTCAAGCGCCGGGGACAACGGGAACCCCTGCAGTACCTGATCGGTTATACGGAATTCTGGTCTTTACCCTTTGCAGTGTCTCCCGCTGTTCTTATTCCCCGGTCAGATACCGAAATTCTCGTTGAGGAAGCTCTCTCTCGAGCCGGTGAACAAGGTTGCCTGCTTGATGTAGGGACGGGGAGTGGCGCTGTTGCTGTCAGTCTGGCGACAGAGCTGGAACAATGGCAGATTGAAGCTCTGGATATTTCCGACGCAGCACTTGATGTCGCGCGCAGGAATGCTGCAAACAACGGTGTTGTGGAACGCTTGCGGTTTGTGCATGGAGATATGAAGCAATTGCCGCAGAAAGAGTATGATCTGATTGTCTCCAATCCACCCTACATCGCTGAAGATGAGTGGGCTGGCCTGATGCCGGAAGTACGTGATCATGAGCCGCGCATCGCTCTCCTGGCCGGCAGTGGGGGGCTGGAATGTTACCGGCAGCTGACCCGTCAGGCGAGCCGGAATTTGAAGTCATCGGCCTGGCTGCTGGTTGAAATCGGTTGTCGGCAGGCCGATAGTGTCCGGAGTTTATTTGAGGACGCCGGGCTCTGTGATGTTTATCTGCGTGAAGATTATGCCGGTCTGCCGCGTGTTGTCGGTGGTCGGAAACCCTAGAAACGGGATGATTTTTTGGACAAGATTGTGATTAACGGCGGGGTTCCGCTGAAAGGTACTGTCAAGGTCAGTGGCGCGAAGAATTCAGCCCTGCCGTTACTGTTTGCCACGCTGCTGGCTGATGGTCAAAGCACGATTACCAACGTACCCGAATTACGGGATATCAGGACCGCGGTGCAATTGCTGGCGGAGCTCGGCGCTGAGGTGAATCGCCAGGATGACAGCTGCGATATTGACGCCAGTCAGATTCGCGGCATCGAAGCTCCCTATGAGCTGGTTAAAACCATGCGTGCTTCGGTGCTTGTCCTGGGCCCTTTGCTGGCCCGCTACGGCCGGGCCAGGGTCAGCCTTCCGGGTGGCTGTGCGATCGGCGCGCGACCGATCGATCTGCATCTCAAGGGGCTTGAAGCCCTGGGAGCCAGGATTCATCTTGATCATGGTTACGTCGAAGCAACGGCAGAGCGGTTAATTGGGGCGAAAATCTCCTTTGACCTGCCGACCGTGGGCGGCACCGAAAACCTGTTGATGGCCGCCGCCCTGGCCAAGGGTGAGACGGTGCTGGAAAATGCCGCCCTTGAACCGGAAATCGTCCAGCTGGCGGCTGCCTTGAACAGCATGGGCGCCAAAATCGAGGGTGCGGGGACAGCTATTATTCATATTCAGGGCGTCGACACTTTACAGCCGCTGAATTGTCGGGTGATCCCCGATCGTATCGAAGCCGGAACCTTTATGATCGCGGCAGCGATTACCGGCGGTGATGTCGTGGTTCAGAACAGTGTCCGAAGTGATCTTGAAGCCTTGATCGGCAAGCTTCTTGAGGCCGGTGTTGGGGTCAACGAGGTGGACCAGGGGGTTCATATTGTGGCCCCGGATAAAATTCAACCCGTCAATATCCGTACCAGCGTCTTTCCCGGCTTTCCAACCGACATGCAGGCCCAGTTCATGGCGCTGATGACCAGGGCTGAAGGGACCAGCCGGATTTCGGAAACCGTTTTTGAAAATCGTTTCATGCATGTTTGTGAATTACAGCGCATGGGGGCGGACATTCAGATTGATGGTCATAGTGCCATCATTCGTGGTGTTCATCAGCTGACGGGAGCACCGGTGATGGCTACCGACCTGCGCGCCAGCGCTTCGTTGGTGCTCGCCGGACTGGCGGCTGATAATACGACGGAAATTTCACGTATTTACCATCTGGATCGCGGTTATGAGAAAATCGAAGAAAAACTGGCCGCTCTGGGTGCCCGTATTCGGCGTGAACAGGAGTAAGGAATGAGTGATTGGATTACGTTCGCGCTGCCCAAAGGGCGCATCATGCAGGATTCGATGGAACTGTTCGGTCGCATCGGGATTACCTGTGACGAGATGAAGGAAGAAAGCCGCAAGCTGGTGTTTGAAAACTCTGAACAGAAGTTCCGTTTTATGGCCGTGCGGGCGACTGATGTTCCGACCTATGTTGAATATGGTTGCGCCGACCTCGGTGTTGTCGGCAAGGACACGTTGCTCGAACAGGGAAAAAACCTCTATGAGCCGCTTGATCTGAAATTCGGCTACTGCCGCCTGGTGGTTGCGGAACCCAAATCCCTGCAGGAGTCGGATAACCCCCTGAACTGGTCAAATATCCGTGTCGCGACCAAGTACCCCAATGTGACCGAACGCTATTTCGCGGCCAAAGGGATACAGGTAGAATTGATTAAACTTTATGGTTCCATCGAACTGGCTCCGTTGGTGGGCCTGTCCGAACGGATTGTCGACCTGGTGTCCACCGGTGGAACCCTGAAGGCGAATAATCTGGTGGAAGTTGAAACCATCGCTGAGGTCACCAGTCGGTTGATTGTCAACCGCGCCAGTCTGAAAACCAAACATCACCGGATCAGCACAATTATCGAAGGATTGGAAAAAGTGATTGGTGATGAAGTGAAGATTTCACAGTAGTTTGCGGGGTGAAAATATGATGCGCATCCTGAAATTCAGCGATTCTGATTTTAAACAGCAATTTGAACGGATTGAACAGCGGGCCGACGAGGTACCTGCGGGCATTGAGGAAACCGTCAAGGAGATTATCGCCGATGTGCGTCAGCGTGGTGACGACGCCCTGTTTGAACTGACGCGACGCTTTGATCATCTTGAACTGACAAGTGAAACCATTGAAGTCAGCCTGGCCGAGATTGACGCGGCTCTTGCAGCGGTCGATGAGGTCTCCTTAAAGGCTCTGGAACTGGCGGCGGACCGGATCGCCGCTTATCACGCCAAGCAGAAACAGGAAACCTGGATTTCAACCGATGAGGATGATGTTCTGCTCGGACAGATGGTTCGTCCCCTTGATCGGGTCGGAATTTACGTCCCGGGTGGAAAAGCGGCTTATCCTTCTTCGGTTTTGATGAACGCCGTACCCGCCAAGGTCGCCGGGGTGGAAGAGGTGATCATGGTTGTGCCGATGCCCGGCGGTGAAATCAACCCGTATGTATTGGCCGCTGCGCAGATTGCCGGAGTGGATCGGATTTTCAAAGTCGGCGGGGCCCAGGCCGTAGCGGCCCTGGCTTACGGGACGCAGAGTATTCCACGGGTCGATAAAATCACCGGTCCGGGGAATATCTATGTGGCCACGGCCAAACAGCTCGTTTTCGGGCAGGTCGATATCGATATGATCGCCGGGCCGAGCGAGATTCTGGTGATTAACGACGGCAGCGGTGACGCGGTCAATATCGCAGCCGACCTGTTATCCCAGGCGGAACATGATGAACTGGCTTCGGCCGTATTGGTCACCAGCAGCGAAATCATGGCTCATGCGGTTCAGGCCGAAGTGGAAAAACAACTTCAGCAATTGAGCCGCGAAGCGATCGCCCGCCAGTCGATTGATGACTATGGTGCAGTTATTCTTGCCCAGGATCTGGATGAAGCGATCGATTTTTCTAACCGCATCGCCCCTGAACATCTTGAACTGGCAGTTGAAAATCCCTTTGCCATTCTGACTAAAATCCGTCATGCCGGAGCCATTTTCATGGGGCATCATACCCCTGAAGCGGCAGGGGATTACCTTGCGGGACCGAATCACACTCTGCCGACAGGGGGAACGGCGCGTTTCTTTTCTCCTCTGTCGCTGGACGATTTCGTCAAAAAATCGAGTATCATCTCTTTTAC
Source organism: Desulfuromonadales bacterium (assembly GCA_016931615.1). Lineage (GTDB taxonomy): Bacteria > Desulfobacterota > Desulfuromonadia > Desulfuromonadales > Geopsychrobacteraceae > JAFGEL01. The sequence continues at coordinate 9,647 of JAFGEL010000074.1, read as the reverse complement.
CGAGGATGGTTTACAACGCCTGGGTCAGGAGATCATCCATATTGCCGAACTGGAAGGCTTGGAAGCCCACGCGCGGTCGGTATCGACCCGGCTGCGTGAATCCTGATTTTCAGTTCCAACCTGTGGGAGTGAATGATGTCGCGCACAGCTCAAGTTGCACGAAAGACTAAAGAAACCAATATCTTCATCGAGTTGAATCTGGATGGCTCGGGACAACAACATATTGAAAGCCCGGTTCCCTTTTTCAACCATATGCTCTCAGCATTGACGCGCCATGGTTTTTTTGACCTGACCGTCAAAGCGACTGGAGATATTGAAATTGATGCCCACCACACCGTCGAAGATCTGGGGATTGTCCTTGGTGAAGCCTTTAAAAGGGCTCTTGGCGATAAGGCAGGGGTGAGGCGTTTCGGTCGGGCAACCATGCCGATGCACGAAGCGCTTGCTTCGGTGATCATCGATTTCTCCGGAAGGCCGTTCCTGGTTTTTAATGCGGATATTCCCAAGACAAAAGTGGGTGAATTCGATACCGAACTGGTCGAGGAATTTTTCACCGCCTTCTGCAACCACTCGGGAGCCAATATCCATGTCAACCTGGCCTATGGTGATAACCTGCACCATATGATCGAGGGGATTTTCAAAGCCTTCGGCCGGGCTCTGGATGAAGCGACGAGTATCGATCCCCGGATCGAAGGTGTGCTCTCAACGAAAGGCAAGCTAGAATAGAGCGGATAAATATTCAGCATGCGGGCCCAATCTCCATTCCGGGGTCGCATGAATCCATCCATGGAGCTTAACTGCTGCCATCCAGGCAGCAGATACCCCTACTATGGAGATCACGCCCGCTCCAGCTTTGGCTGAGCTGAATAGAATATTGATGAAGTTTTCTTTTTCATCCGTCGGAGCAGATGAATAATGATCAACATCATAGATTATGAAATGGGCAATCTGCGCAGCGTTGAAAAGGCTTTTGAAAGCCTGGGATTCAAGGCGCGGGTCAGTGCCGATCCGAATGATATTCAGTCTGCGGATAAAATCGTTCTGCCCGGAGTCGGGGCCTTTCGCGACTGTATTGACAACCTGCGTAACGGCGGATTTGTCGAACCGTTGCTCGAACATATCGACGCCGGGAAACCGATGCTCGGTATCTGTGTCGGGATGCAGATGCTTTTTGATGAGAGTGAGGAATTCGGGCGCCACAAAGGCCTGGGGCTGATCCCCGGCAAGGTCGTCAGGTTTCCCTCGGGCATGGTTGAAAACGGCGAGCGACTCAAAGTTCCGCATATGGGCTGGAACAATATCAATATTCTCAAACCTTCGCCCATTTTTAAGGGAATCGCGGACGGCAGCTTTGTTTACTTTGTCCACTCGTATTATTGTGCTGCGGAGAATTCAAGCGATGTTGCGGCCGGCTGTCGTTACGGGGATGTTGAATTCAGCGCCTCAATCTGGCGTGATAACATTATGGCGACCCAGTTCCACCCGGAAAAAAGCCAGGATGTCGGCCTGCAGATTTTCAGGAATTTCGCCGAGCTATAGTGGTTAATATTTCTTCGGTCATTTCTTCAAGGACGCGTAAACCCGTCCCTGGGGCTTGACTGTCCCCATCCGGGCGACAGACAACTTGAAGCTATAACCGAAGAAACAATTCTTAGAAATATATGACAAAAGGACATTGGCTGTATGATTATTTTACCTGCCATTGATTTAAAAGAAGGCCGCTGCGTCCGTCTGGAACAGGGCCTGATGGATAAAGATACGGTTTATCATGACGACCCGGCCGAGCAGGCGCTGATCTGGCAGAAACAGGGCGGTGAATATCTTCATCTGGTCGATCTGGATGGCGCTTTTGCCGGGGTGCCTAAAAACAAAACCGCGATTGAAGCCATTGTTGCTGCGATCGATATTCCCTGTGAACTGGGTGGTGGCATTCGTGACATGCAGACGATCGAGGCTTATCTGGCTCTGGGTATCGATCGGGTCATCCTCGGGACTATCGCCAAGGAAAATCCGCAGCTGGTTGCCGATGCCTGCCGTCAATTTCCGGGACGGATTGTTGTCGGCATTGATGCCAAAGACGGCCTGGTTGCCGTGCGGGGCTGGGCCGATGTCACGGAAAAGCAGGCCACGGAAATGGCCAAAGAGATGGAGGGTTTCGGGGTTGAAGCGATCATTTACACCGATATCGCCCGTGACGGCATGATGGAAGGACCGAATATCGAGGCCACTAAGTCTTTAGCGGAAGCGATCAATATTCCCGTCATCGCTTCAGGGGGAGTCTCCTCTTTGACCGATATCAGGCGCTTGATGAAAATTGAGTCTTCCGGGGTCACCGGCGTGATTACCGGCAAAGCGATCTATTCCGGGGCTATTGATCTGCGTGAAGCAGTGACCCTGGTGAAATGGACGGAAAATGTTAACAAAAAGAATCATCCCCTGTCTTGATGTCAAGGACGGCCGGGTTGTCAAAGGGGTCAACTTCGTTGGTCTGCGCGATGCCGGTGATCCGGTTGAAGCTGCAGAAGCCTATTGTGCTCAAGGAGCCGATGAGCTGACCTTTCTCGACATCACCGCCAGCAGTGACAACCGCGGTATTATTCTCGATGTCGTCGCCAAAACCGCAGAACGGGTTTTCATGCCCCTGACCGTGGGTGGCGGTGTGCGTGAGATTGCCGATATCCGCAACCTGCTCAACGCCGGGGCTGATAAGGTATCAATCAATACCGCTGCGGTCCACAATCCCGAGTTTGTCCGTGAAGCGGCCGAGCGTTTCGGCAGCCAGTGTATCGTGGTCGCTATCGACGCGCGCCGGGTGGCAGGTTCCGATCCGCAGGCATGGGAAGTCTATACCCATGGCGGGCGCAACCCGACCGGAATTGATGCTGTTGAATGGGCGAAAAAGATGGAAGATTTTGGCTGTGGCGAGATTCTGCTGACCTCCATGGATTGTGACGGCACCAAGGACGGTTACGATATTGCCCTGACCCGGGCGATCAGTGACGCGGTTGACATCCCGGTCATTGCCTCCGGTGGGGTCGGTAATCTGGAGCATATCCGCGAGGGTCTGGTCGAAGGGGGCGCAAGCGCGGCCCTGGCGGCGTCCATCTTTCATTTCAAGGAATATACGATCGCCGAATGCAAGGAATATTTGCATCAGCATGGTGTAGCAGCCCGTTTGACTCATGGAGATGCCTGTGACCTCAGTCGCTAAAGATTCAGATCAGGATATTCTGGATGCGGTTTACCGGATTATTCTCCAGCGCAAACAACTGGGCGAAGGGGAAAAATCTTACGTCAAATCGTTATATGACAAGGGCCTGGATAAAATTCTCAGCAAGATCGGTGAAGAAGCCACGGAAACCGCCATTGCCGGTAAGGGGGGCGATCCGGACGAGGTCATCTACGAAGTTGCCGACCTGTTTTTTCACGTGCTGGTCCTGCTCGGTTTCTACGACATTGAACCGGAAAGAGTTTACGCAGAATTACGTCGCCGCTTCGGTATTTCGGGAATTGATGAGAAAGCCGGCCGCAGCAAATAAATGATGATCGAATACATGGAGAAGGGCCTCTGATCAACGGTGGCCCTTTTGTCTTTGGGCTTTTAAGGTTCCAGGCTTGTAAAAAAGAAAAAATATGAGAGGTCGGAAAAAGTGAAAGAAGAGATACGTCCACAGGTTGATCTGTCCGGGGATTCCGCTTGGACCCCTTTCGATGCGCCGGCACTGGTTGGTGCTTCGTTACGTTTTGTGTCCGGAGAAGCGGACGGCAATCGTTACCGGGTTCGCTATTATAAAAATCAACAGGGGCAACTACGGGCCAGAATCTGGTTCGGCCCCGAGACGGAAGGGCCTCCGGGACACGCTCACGGAGGGTCGATGGCGGCGGTTCTGGATGAAGTGCTCGGCCTGGCCGCCTGGACGGCCGGTTATCCCGTGGTGGTCGGCAATTTGAATATCAGTTTTCGTAACCTGTTGCCCCTGGAGCAAGTTGTGACCGTTGACAGCGACATCGTCTCGGTCGATGGCCGTAAAATCATGGTTCATGGTGCGATTCGAGACGGGGAAACGGTTTTTGCTGAAGGGGAGTGCCTCTGTATTGCCCGGAAAAAGACTGATTAGTGTAGATGGGATCAGCTTTTCACATCGCCACCGAATATTGTGAATCGCGAGGTGTAAGCTAAGAAAAAGAGGGGCATAATGCTGTCCATTGAGGCTTTAATAACGTTCTTTACCGCATCCATCCTCCTCGGCCTTGCTCCCGGGCCGGACAATATTTTCGTTCTGACGCAATCCGCTTTACGGGGCAGGGGCTCCGGGCTGATCGTGATGCTCGGCTTATGTACCGGCCTTCTTGTCCACACCAGCGCAGTGGCGCTGGGAGTTGCCATCATCTTTCAAACCTCCGCCCTGGCTTTTTCAATCCTCAAATTCATCGGTGCCGGGTACCTCATTTATCTCGCATGGCAGGCTTTTCGAGCTTCAGCAGAAAAAATTCAGGACGCAACCGATGGAAGCGTTAATTATTGGAAGTTGTACTGTCGTGGCATCATCATGAATATCACCAATCCAAAAGTTTCCATTTTTTTTCTGGCCTTCCTGCCGCAATTTGCCGACCCGAACAGGGGACCCGTTGCTTATCAGCTGCTTCTCCTCGGTGGTCTGTTTATCGTGGCTACCATATTGGTATTTGGAAGTATCGCCCTGCTCGCCGGCACTCTTGGCCAATGGTTGAACCGATCGAGCCGCACCCAAAGTGTCTTAAATAAGTTGGCGGGCACGGTTTTCATCGGCCTGGCAATAAAGTTGGCGACAGCCGAGCGGTAAAAAGGGGCTTAGATCCAGGTGTTTGAGCAGCAATGATGTCCGCCGGCGTAAGAATCAGTCTTTTGTTTTACGTTAAGTGAAAAATTGAATGAAACCGTCGGTTCCCGGACCGACAACCTGTCTAACAGAATTGAAGAAATCGACTCTGCCGGTTATCATTGGACTTCAGATGAATTTTCCCACATTGCCAAAACTATAATTCATAAAAAACAGGAAAAACGATGAACGATGAAAACAAATCGATTCATGAATTCGATTTCGAATTGATCTGCGAATATTATGCAAACCTCGAACGGCAGGGACCGGGCAGCCCTGAAATAACCCTCAAGGCACTGAGTTTTATCGATAACCTTGACGACAATTCACTTATCGCCGACCTTGGCTGCGGATCGGGTGGCCAGACAATGGTTCTGGCCCAGCATGCACCGGGACAGATCACCGGCATCGACCTTTTTCCTGTTTTCATTGACCTGTTTAACCGCAACAGCAGGACACTGAATCTACAGGATAGAGTCAAAGGCATAGTCGGATCGATGGATGATCTCCCCTTTCAGTCGGAAGAGTTGGATCTGCTCTGGTCGGAAGGGGCCATCTACAATATTGGTTTCGAACGCGGGCTTAACGAATGGCGGAAATTTCTCAAGCCGGGTGGTTACGTTGCCGTTTCAGAAGCTTCATGGTTTACCCAGGAACGCCCTGCTGAAATCGATCAGTTCTGGAACACCGAGTATCCTGAAATTGACACGATCCCCAACAAAGTAGCGCAACTGCAACAGGCCGGTTACATTCCGGTTGCCAGCTTCATCCTGCCTGAAAACTGCTGGACGGAGCATTTCTATACGCCGCAGGTCCAGGTGCAGAAAGACTTCCTCGAAAAAAATGTCGGAAATCAGGCTGTCTCAGAATTTATCGCCAACCAACGGCATGAAGCGCAGCTGTATGAAAGCTACAAAAAGTATTATGGCTATGTCTTCTATGTCGGTAAGAAAATTTAAAGCGAATGATCTGATTTGCCGGGCTTTTCAGCTCCTGACTTTCTTCTTCAACTGTTCCAGCTCTTCCAGATCCTGCTCGGCCAGGGTTTCGGCCTTGGCGACATAACGCGAGGCTTTATCCAGCGCCGCTCTGGCCTTTTCCAGGTCTTTATGCAAGGTGGCCAGCTCTTCGGGTGACCTGTCATGCTCGTGCTGGGCAGCAATCAGGTTCTTCAGTTGCTCATCAAAAGACTTCTGGGCCGTGGCGTACTCCTTCTCGGCATTCTTCACGCGTTGCAGGGCGGAATTGTAGCGATCTTCAGCGTCAGCCAGAAGCCCGGCTTCTCCATCTTCCGGATCGGCATCAAGCTGAATATCCTGAGTCGCCAGCACCATGGCTGCCAGCGGTAAGCTCGGCAGGATGTCTTCGACGGGGGTCTGCTCCCGGTCAAGCAGCAGGCCTTTTTTCAGTTCGACCGGCAGGAGCACCAGGCTTGAAGCTTGGGATTGCTCGGTACGGGCAGGGTTGCTACCGGTCACGATCACTTCCGCGCTGATCCGAACCTGATCAAGCTCCTGTTCCATCTCCTGTTTTGCTGTTTCCGCATCTGCATTCTCTGCATTGATCAAGACTCTTAATTTGGCATGTTCCCAGAACGGATGTCGGGTCATCAGATAGCCGAGCATGAGCATCAGCGAACCGTTGGCGTCTTTTTCGTACCAGATGTCGATACAGCGATCTTTCGCTTCCTGGGTATGAACGCTTTGCCATTCCCGCTCTTCAGCATCCAGGATGATCAGGTTGTATCCCAGTCGCAGCGCGCTCCGCAGATTCTTGCCGTAACTATCGAGCTGTTGACCGAAAAAGCGTTGTGAATAGGGGCTGCGGCGGTTCATCAGCAGCGTGTTGGCTCGGAGCGGCCCGACACCATAGGACTGCAGCAGGATGGAACTGCCCTGGGTAAATTCCGTTGCGTTGATAATCAGAGGGAAAGCCTGAATATCCAGCTGTTCAATATCCGCGCTGAGCTCTTCTTCGGCCTGCTTTCTCTCTTTGTACATCTGGACGCCGCTGCCGACGAGAATCCGGGCGACTGTCGTCAGTCCACTACGGCCTTCCAGCCAGTCGGCGAAGTGCAGCAGGAAAGGGCGACGTTCGCGGTCATCGGAGAAGGCCAGGATGTGCGGACGCCAGTCGCGGGGATGTTCGAGCTCCTGAGAAACCTGAAGCAGGTTTTCCCTGACTTGATGGAGATGATGTGAGCGCCGACTGTCCGCCCAGCGTGACTGTTGTACGGTCGCCTGCAGGTATTGATAAATGATGAAAATGACGGCAACGGCCAGCGCTCCGGCTTTCCAGTCGATCGCAAGCATGACCAGCAGGCAGATAATCGCACCGGCCAGGCTGGCTTTCTTGTGAAACCATTTGAACCTGGGCCGGAATGACGGACTTGAAGCGCGGGCTTCAAAATAGGTGGCGTAATTCAGCAGGCCGTAGGAAATGAGGAAAAACATCGAGACCACGGCGGCGATCAGGTTGAGGTTGCCGAGACCGACGGTGATGACGGCGATGACCGTCGCCAGAATGACCCCACGGCGGGGATTGTTGGACGGCCCATAACCTTTGGCAAAGAAATTGAGGAACGGAAATATTTTATCGCCGGCCAAGGATTGCAGGATGCGCGGAGCTCCGAGAAAGGATGCCATGGCGGAAGAAAGGGTGGCCGCGAAAACCCCGAGAGTAATCATGAACGGCAGCCAGGCAACGCGACTCATCGAGCGGTAATCAACACTGAGAGTATCCGCGGGGAGCACTCCGGCAAACACCAAAGCGGCAGAGAAGTAAATCAGGATGGAAATCCCGACAGCCAGCAGCGTTCCGCGAGGCAAGCTCTTTCCCGGATCGCGCAGATCCCCCGACATGCTGACGCCCTGGGTGAAGCCTGTGACGGCCGGGAAAAATACGGCAAAAAGCACCCAGAAGCCCATTCCCCGGTCAGGGGCCTGCCAGTTCTGTCGGAAAATCTCATTGTCCCAATTCAGCACCCCGCCGAGAAAAAATGAAGCGAGAGCCAGGACCAGCAATGCCATGACGACGAACTGAAACCGAGTGGCCCAATCGGCACCCTGCCAGGACAGGACAAAAAGTCCGGCGATCGCAATCAGAGCGATGATCTGAGCGGTAAATTCGCTTCCACCCCAGAAGCCGACCAGGACTTCGGCAAAACCGATACAGTAAAAAGCGATTGAAACAGACTGGGCCAGAAAAAGAACCAGTCCTAATGCCCCGCCGAACTCCAGACCCAGGGTTCTAGAAATCAGGTAATAGTCTCCCCCACCGCGCACCGTCAGATTGGTAGCAACCGCAGAAAGTGAAAGGCTGGTCAGCACGGAGATCAGGTTGGCGATAAAAATGATCAGCAGGGCCTGCTTGAGACCGGCGTTGCCGACCACAAAGCCCAGGCGCATAAAGAGGATGATACCGAGAATGGTGAGGATACTCGGGGTAAAAACCCCGGCAAATGTGCCGAGTTTATTGTCTTGCGGAGACTTTTCTGGAGAAGATTGAACGTTGCCCATCATAATAAAGATTGCCCTGAATAAAAATTCAGGCAACTCGGTCCTCAGGGTAATTTTTTATCAGCGTTCAGAGGTAATCCACAGGAAAAACATTTTCGCACGGGACGGAAGAGATAGCCGTTCATGTGGTAGCAGTTCCCGCACTGCGGACAACGCACCAGGGCCATCAGCGCGACGGCAACAATGAGCAGCAGAACCCAGACGATAAAAGCCGTCACCACTGCCCGGCCTGATTGTTGTGCTCGCATGGCCAGCATCATCATCGGCAGATAGGCCATAATCAGGATCCACAAGAACCACCGACGCAGACGAATTTTTTTCAGTCCGGATTTCAAATCCTGGGTGCTGATCTCTTCAGCGGCATCCATGGCAGCCTCCCCGCTTGATGGAAACATCACATGTTGGAACGGCAAAAAACACAGTAGGACGAGGGTACTTGATGTGCCGGATGAGAGCAACTGATTAAATCATTGGGAAAAACTACTTGTTGCCGTATTTAGCTTTAGGTGAATCGGCTTCAGGAGCTCTTTTGTCGGCATTGACATGCAAAGCGCAATGCAGACAGCGGCGGAAAGGCAGAAAGGTCGGGCCATGAGTGTGAAAGCATTCACCGCAGCGGGGGCATCTGACAATACAGGCAAAAGCAACGGCAATAATCAGAACAACGATCCAGGTTGCAAAGACGATCGTGACCCAGGTTTTATAGTTCGGGGAGTCCAGGGCCAGCATCATTGCAGGCAGGTAGATCAGGATCACCAGCCATAAAAAAAGGCGGCGGGAGCGAACTTTTTTCAGTCCGTCCGCATATTCTTTCGGGTCTGTTGGCGCGTGGTCGGTCATCGTTCACAGTTTGATAAAGGGTTGCAGCGAAGGAGGATAGTACTGATTTTACCGGGTGAGATCAATGGTGAAGCCGACTTTTAGGGTTCTACAGCGTTGGGAACACATCGTTGAGAGTCCTGCATAAATAAAATATTCCTGGATAAGAAATCGATATACACCGTCGGTTTTTGAAGAAAGCCCTTTTATTTCGGTGTGTTGCTCCACTGCAGTTGGTTTTCCCCGGCAATCTCATCCCTGCATTTGTATGTTCTCCATATACAGTTATTTTTGTCGCCTGACCCGAGCAGTGAGTCAATAATAAATATTTTCCCTTGTGTTTTCGGCGTGTTGTCTCTCTGTTGTGATTTTTTTCCGAAACTTGGCACGCTCACTGCTCTATAGCTAGGGCAAGAAACATAAACAAACGCTCTTACAAACATACATGGAG
>JAFGEL010000073.1 GCA_016931615.1 Desulfuromonadales bacterium | reverse complement strand
GGTTACATTGTGGCTCTTATGTATATACTCGCTCATGCGAGTATAATCGCAGCAAGCTGCGGGGAATTGAACCCCTAGAGATTAAAATTTTTAGGTTGTCGCATTTCTTGTTTGTCTAAAATCTCTCGCACAAGCGAGTTTCTCCACCTGACTAGCATATCCCTCAACGGATGCTCTATAATCACAACTCATTGAACGACTTCATACCCTGGGGGATCGATGGAACTTTACCAGCGCAAAGAAATTCTCAACGTTATCGAAGTCCTTTCCGGCCGTTATCTGCAAGGCAAGGTCCGCGCTATCCGCCTGGCAATCATCAGCCTGTTGTCGGGAGGGCATCTGCTGCTTGAGGATATCCCCGGGTTGGGAAAAACCAGTCTGGCCCTGGCTCTATCGGGAATTCTGGACCTCGATTTCGGACGCATTCAGTGTACCAGTGATCTGCTTCCATCAGACATTACCGGGCTGTCGATATTCGATCGTCAGAAAAACCAGTTTCATTTCGTCAAGGGACCGATTTTCAATAATCTGGTGCTGGTTGATGAGGTGAACCGTGCCATGCCCAAAACCCAGAGTGCCATGCTGGAAGCGATGGAAGAACGGCGGGTCACGGTCGAGGGGGTGACGTACACGCTGCCGGAACCGTTTCTGGTGATCGCCACCCAGAACCCGACGGAACAGGTTGGCACCTTTCCTCTGCCGGAGTCGCAGCTGGACCGGTTTCTGATGACTACCGGGATCGGTTATCCGCCACCTGAACTGGAAAAACAGATTATTCAGCGCGGCAGCGTACGTGAAGAGCTGGAAACCATTCAACCGCTTCTCACCCGGGATCAGATACTTGAAACCAGCCGTTTCATCCGAGAAAATATCAAACTCGGCCGGCTGGTGACTGATTACATCTATACCGTAATCGAACGCAGTCGCTTCCATCCCCAGGTTCTGTCAGGCATATCGACACGGGGCGGTTTGAGTCTGGCGGCTGCGGCACGGGCCGAAGCCTACCTGGAGGGGCGTGACTATATCGTGCCCGAAGATGTCCAGCGAGTTGCCACGCCGGTCGTGGCCCATCGTTTGATCCTGCGGCCTGAATTTCAGACCCTGCGCAAGGAAGAGGTGTTTCAATCGCTGCTCGCAGACATTCCCGTACCTATGGCCTGAAACTCACCCGTGCAGGGGGTGTTTACATTGTCCTGACGTTGCTGCTCGGCTTTGCGGCGGTCAATACCGGCAACAACCTGCTTTATCTGATGGTTTCAGCCTTCTTCGGTTTTATGGCGGTTTCAGGCCTGGTGGGGCAGCAGAATCTGCGCAAACTTTCCCTTCGGGTTCTCGCTGCAGACGATCTGTTTGCTCAGCTGCCCGGCCGGGTTGAGGTGGAGCTGACCAACCAGCGCCGTTGGCTACCGGCTTTTCTGATCAACCTGACAAGCGGCGATGCCTCTGCATTGGTCGCAGTTCTCGCCCCCGGTCAAAGCTGCCGCCGCTTTCTGCCGGTCGTGATGCCGGAACGCGGCTACCAGCAGCTATCCGCCATACAGATTTATTCCTGTTTTCCGATTAATTTTTTCGTCCGCTCCCGGCTCATGCCGGGGAAACGCCGCTTACTGGTTTTTCCTCGTCCCATCAGTTCGGCACTCCCCGGCGGTCAGTATCAGGATCAGCCGGCCCGGCAGCTGGAGTTATCCCAACCGGGAATTGACGGTGAACTGCGCAGTATCGACAGTTACCGCCAAAGTGATCCGCTAAAATCTATTCATTGGAAACTCTCGGCCCGCCATGATGATTTTCGCGTCAAACGCCAGAACCAGTTGGGCGCCCCTTCCCTGTTGCTCAATCTTGATGAGTTCAGTGGTTCGCTGGAAGAGCGCCTGGGAATGTGTGCATATCTGGTCAGCCGGCTTATTGCCCAGCAGCGCGCAGTAGGTCTCAAGCTCGATCACCAGATAATTGACCCCGCAAGCGGGCGGCAGCAACGGCTTAAGCTTCTCACTGAATTGGCTTTATATGGTCGGCGTTGAACGTATTCTGCAGATCCTGGCTTACCTTGCCGCCCTGATCGCGGTCCTTCCACTGCTGCCCTTCATCAGTGTCTGGATTCCGATGATTGTCGTGGCCGCCGGCTGTCTCGGTCTGCGTGGCGATTTTCAGGGACGATACCTGCTGGGTCAGCGTTCGGCCACCCTGCTGGCCATGATCTTTATGCTTCAGTTCGTCGCCCAGGCTTCACTCAGCAACCTGGTGGTTCCTTTGATCAACCTGCTCTGCCTGTTTCTGGCTCTGCGTCTCGCTGGAGAAAAACTCCCTCGCCACATCCTGCAGCTGTTTCTGCTGTCAACGATTATCCTTGCCGCCTCGTCGATGCTCAGTCTGAACCTGTCCTACCTGTTGTACCTGATCCTGATGATCATGCTGGTCACAGCCGGGCTGGTATTGCTGAGCTTTTACACCACCGATTCACGTCTGAAATTATCCCGCCGGGAATGGGGTTTGCTGTTAAAAACCATTGCGGTCCTGCCGAGCGTGTCGCTGATTCTGATGCTGTTTTTCTTTATCATTCTGCCCCGCACCCAGACCCCTCTGTGGAATTTTCTCAACCCTCAGCCGGTTGCCCAGACCGGAATGAGTGACCAGGTCAAACCGGGATCGGTCACCGACCTGGCGACCAATGAACAGCCGGCTTTTCGCGTTGAAAGCGAACAGCTGCCGGATGATGCCCTCTATTGGCGCGGCATTGTCCTGAATAAACTGGAAGGGCAGACCTGGAGGCGCAGCGGTGCTGTTTCCAAAGAAGAGATGGTTCCGGATGAGGGGTCTGAAATTGAACTGACTTTTTACGCCGAGCCCAAAATTGACCGTTTCCTGGTGACCCTCGATCGTCCCATCGAAGTTCAGGGAATTCATCACAGCCAAGCGGGCGACTCGGTGATGGAAAGTCGTCTCAAGACCAGTCAACCCCTGAGCTATAAAGTGCGCGCCCAGTACCGGGGATCAAGCCGACAGTCCGGTGGTGAGCACCGCTACCTGGGAGTTCCCGATGATCTGAGTGGGCGGCTCAAAGCAGTGGCTGAAAAAATCAGCGAAGGTGAAAACTTTTCCGCCAAGCGGGCATTGCTCGACCGGTTTTTTCAACAACAGCAATTAAGTTATTCACCGACCCGCCTGCCGCAGACCGAACGGGCGCTTGAGGCTTTTCTGTTTGAAAGCCGCCGTGGCTATTGTGAATATTTCGCTTCTTCCTATGCCCTGCTGCTGCGCATGGCCGGCATACCATCACGCTTGGTGGGCGGGTATCTCGGCGGCACCTACAATCAGATCGGCGGTTACTATCTGGTCAATGAGAGTGCCGCGCACATCTGGGTTGAAGCCCTCGACGATGACGGTGTCTGGCGACGTATTGACCCCAGCCGTCTGGCGATCAATAGTGCCGAAGCGTTAAATCTTAACAGCCGCAACCGGATTTCCGTATTTACTGCGGTTGTTGACGCGGCCCTGCACAGCTGGAGCCGCCTGGTGCTGAATTACGATCTGCACCAGCAGATCGGCGTCGTTCGAAATCTGTTTGGAAAAGCCCGACAGCTCAAAGAATTTGATGCCCGGGCGTGGCAACCGTCGGCATGGTTCCTTGCAGGGCTGCTGCCCCTGGGAGCCTGGTGGCTGTGGAAGCGCAGGGCTGCACGACATGTCAGGCTGATCAACAGCTTTCGCGCTCTCATGGCGAAAAGGCTGGAAATACAACCAATTGGAGCGGAGATCGGCCTTTACGAACTGGCGCAGCGCAGCCGTAATCCTCTATGCCGAACATTTGTCTCGCTGTATGGTGCGGCCGTCTATCAGGACAGAGCGCTGAATAATGCTGAATATCGCCAGCTCCGTCGGATTCTTCGTGATCTGAAACGCCAACCGCAGAACAAAAGCGGCAGATCAAAGAAGGCAATACGGCTTAAAGCGTAAAGATATCTCCCAGTTCCGGATTGATCACCAGCTCATCAAAAAACACCCCTTCGATGAGGCGATTGTCCTCATCGTAGGCTTCCGCCCGGCGGGGAAGCTTCAGCTCCTTATCCAGCCACAGCAGATAGCGTTGCACGCCCCCAGATCCTTTCTCCTGACCGGTGATTTCCAACCCAACCAGATTACCGTCTGCTGAGGACTCGTCCGGCAGAAGACGTTGACGCCCCGCCCCGGAAAGTCGCCGGGCCTGTTCAAGCAACACACCAACATCCGATTCATCAACCCGGTGGCCTGAAGGACTGCGAACCAGACGGGATGTAGGTTTCAGGGAGAGAACCAGGGCGTGACTGAAACCGAAGGGACGCAGCTGGACTTTGCCACTGTCAGGCCGGTAAACAAGCGCTGCTCCAGGATGGGGCTGAACAAAATCCATGCGCACATAGCCCGGCTTTTGATAACGATAGCTGATGATCTGTTCAGTATCACCGTAAGAACGCAATATGACTGAATAGCTGTTGAGGGCCTGAAACTGCTCCAACGCCTGTTGCAGCGGATTTGCCGAGGCTTCACTGGTGGATCCAAAAACCAGGACAAAAACCAGCAGTCTAAGCAGCTGCCGCATGGACCCGCCTGCGCATGTTGGTAACGGCTCGCTGCATGGCAAAGCCGTGATTCATAACCAGGATCTTATGTCCCAAACGCGACCGGCCAAGACGCCGCAGAACAGGATGGGTGAGGCTGACATTCCAGTGAAATTTAGCCAGGGTGGTACCGTTCTGCTCCTCAAGAGTCGAGATACCGGTTCCTTCAAGGTCACCGTTAACCTTCATGACAATTGTGGATAAGGGCACGCACTCGGTAATAAAGGTCCGGAAACGGAGTTTGTGCGGCAAAAATCCCTTGAGCGTGTATTCTATGATCGCCTGTTGCTGCAACCTCTCCTCGCCGCTCAGAATTTCGACGTTGTGGATGCACCGCCACCATTGCGGGTAGGCCTTGACATCCACGGTTACATCCCAGACCGCTTTTGCCGAAGCCCCAAAAGAGCACTCGGTGACCAGCTGAAAATCATATTTTACAGGGTCAGCCACAGCAGCGGTCTCTCAACAAAAAAATCCAGCCATGCGGGTCAAACAGCAAGGCCGGATTCTCAGTACGTTGGCGTGCCGATATAAAACTCAAGTCAGCCCTGGCCTCATGATTGGGTCATCCCCTCGAGGGAACCTTCGATCATGGTGACAAATTGGTTGAGGTTGGCAACAGCCGTTTCGTCCAGGTCGTTCCACTCGATGCGAATACTGTCGTCGGGATCTTCTCCGCGCTTGAGAAAAAAATACGCGCCGGGCTCAATCTCGACGGTGGCTTTATCGGTTTTTATCATCAACATTCTTGAAGCTCCTATACTTGGTCTTAAGACAGACAGTCCCGGTACTGCTCATAAACGTCCCTGAGCCCCTGACTGAGGCGCGTAAAGCACTCCTGCTGCTCTTCGGTCAGCTCATCCCAGCTCTTATATTGACTGCCGGCTTCATTGATGACGTTGACAAACACATCTTCAACGATTTCAACCGACTCCTTGGAATTTATTTTGATCATCATGATATCCAGCTCCATTTCCTTTCACGAATTAACCCATTCACTGTCTTTAAAGCCGGTATTATGCACGATATCCAAGACTAAAAAAACCATAACTTCACTCAGTGACCTCAGGCCTTCAGTCGATGAACTTTCATCAAATTTGTCGTGCCCGGATCGGAGAGCGGGCTGCCCATGGTCAAAACGACCAGATCTCCCGCATGCAACCAGCCTTTTTCCAGCACTGCATGATTCACCCTGTCGATCTGTGCCTCAGTATTACCTTCGATATTCACACGAACAACATGTACGCCCGCATATAAGGCAAGTCGGCGGCGAACAATTTTCGATGGGGTGACAGCGATAATCGGCAAATTGGGGCGATATTTGGCAACCAGAGCCGCAGTGCTACCCGTTTGAGTAAATGCCAGAATAGCTTTCGCACCAACATTCTCAGCAACATGACAGGCTGCCTGACCAATCGCTTCCGTTAAGCAGGGGGCGCCTTCCGGATTGTTGACGGGCTGGAATACATGTGTTTTCAGTTGCGGATCAGCTTCTACGTCCTGAGCTACGCGAACCATTACCTCAACTGCTTCAATCGGATATTTACCGGCCGCGGTTTCTCCAGAGAGCATCACAGCATCAGTTCCATCAAGAATAGCATTGGCGACATCAGATGTTTCAGCGCGAGTAGGGCGTGGATTGCTGATCATACTTTCGAGCATTTGCGTCGCAGTAATAACGGGCTTGCCCGCACTTTTACACTGACGAATGATCCCCTTCTGTATGAGCGGGACTTTTTCCGGACTGATCTCAACACCCAGATCCCCGCGGGCCACCATAATCCCGTCCGCTGCCTCCAATATTTCAGGAAAATTCTGTACGGCTTCGGGCTTTTCGATTTTAGCAATGACCTGAATGGACGATTTTTTGCTGTTAAGGATAGACTTCAGCACGAGAACATCCGTAGCCTGACGGACAAAAGACAGCGCAACATAATCAAGCTCCTGGGCAATACAGAAATCCAGATCGGCCAGGTCTTTCTGCGTCAGAGCCGGTGCGGAGACATTGACCCCGGGAAGATTAATCCCTTTACGATCTTTCAGCAGCCCGCCATGAATGACTTCGCAAGTAACATCGGTGCCGGAAGCTTCTTTTACTTTGAGCTCAATCAATCCATCATCCAAAAGGATTCTGTTGCCCGCAACAACATCAGTCGGCAAATCCGCATAACTGGTTGGAATGAGGGCCCCTTCACCCGAGACGTCACGGGTTGTAATGACCACTTCTGAACCCGGTGTCAGTAACAGTGACCCATTTTTCATCAGCCCGGTACGGATTTTGGGGCCTTGAAGATCACCAAGGATGGCGACTGCGTTCTTATTTTCAAGCGACAGCTTACGAATCAGAGCAATGATTGTTTCTTTATTTTCATGATCCCCATGAGAAAAATTAAGTCGAAAAACGTTGACTCCGGCTTTCATCAAACGGCCGAGTTGTTCTTCACTTTCAGTTGCAGGCCCGATTGTCGCAACGATCTTGGTACTTCTGAACATGAGGTTCTCCTGAACAGCAAACTGCTGAAAACAAAAAATTTTAGTAAACAAGGATGATGCGCAGATCCATGACATTGGTGTTGGTTGGACCGGTTTTCACCAGATCAGCCAGACGCTCAAAGAAATGATAAGAATCATTGTCAGCAAGATAGCCTGAAGGGTCAAGGTTGTCCTCACGAGCACGGGAAAGCGTCGTATGATCAGCTATAGCTCCGGCGGCGTCAGTTGGTCCGTCGTTGCCGTCGGTACCAGCACTCATCACAACGATATTTTCCAGGTCTGAGATTCTGAGGGCAGCGGCCAGGACAAACTCCTGGTTACGCCCCCCCTTGCCCTTACCACGAATCTTAACGGTGGTTTCACCACCGGACAGCAGGCACGCCGGACGTTTAAGCGGTTGACCATGAACACTGATTTCTCGAGCAATCGCGATATGATTAGCAGCCACATCGCGAGTCTCTCCTTCGAGCATCGACGAGATAAGCAAGCTGTTATAACCCAACTCGTCGGCTTTTAATTTTGCTGTCAAGAGCGCGTTGAAATTGCTTCCGACCACAACATTCTGGGTTTTGGCGAAAAAAGCTTCTTCTTTCTTCGGGGTCTCCGGAATCAGGCCGGAAACGCCATCAGTAATCCGTTGCATAACCGAACGGGGAATTCTGTCTGAAATCGAATATTTTTCGACTATGGCCTGACAGTCGGAAAACGTACGAGAATCAGGAACACAGGGGCCGGATGCAATACTGTCAAGGTCATCACCGACAACATCGGAAAGGATCAGCGTCACCAGAGTTCCTGGGAAAACCGCCTTTGCCAGACCTCCCCCTTTAATCACGGAAAGGTGTTTCCGGATCGCATTGATTTCATGAATCGTGGCGCCACATTCAAGCAGAACTTTTGTCGTATTCTGCTTGTCTTCCAGGCTGACACCTGCAACGGGTAATGGCAGCAGGGCCGAACCACCGCCCGAGATAACACACAGCACCAGAGTTTTTTCATCCGCAGTTCGGGCAAGATCGTAAATCGCCTGAGCGGCGGCAATGCCATTATCATCAGGAACCGGATGGCCGGCTTCCATAATTTTAACCACATTCAGTTGATCAACATGTCCATATTTCACACTGATCAAACCCGCAGCGATATGCTCACCAAGAATCTCCTCCAAAGCTTTTGCCATGGGAGCCCCGGCCTTCCCGGCCCCAATGACAATAATTTTGTCAAATTTGTCCAGAGGATAATTCTGACCCTCGATTTTCAGCACTTCATGATCTAAACGACATTTATTTTTAACGGCAGTCCCCGGTTCAACAGCTTTCAAACCTGCTTGAAAAATGTCGATGGCATTCTGCCGCTGAACTGAAAGTTGTTGATTCATGAGTATCCCGCTCCTTATTTTTCTGAGCTGCGAAAAAGCCCCTGAAAAATTCTCAGGGGCTTTAGTACTTTTTGTGCATCAATGAGATGGCCCCATCATCTTCTCCGGCAGCCAGGTGATAATCCCCGGGAAGATGGTACAGAGAACCAGGACAACCATGATGATGATAACAAAGGGGATAACCCCTTTGATAATATCAGCCATAGTCAGACCAAGCTCATCCGGCGCGGTGCCTTTAAGCACAAAAATCGACATCGCCATAGGCGGCGTCTGAAAAGCCATCTGCAGGTTGATACAGATCATCATTCCAGCCCACAGGGCGTTAAAGCCGAGTTCAGCGAGAATGGGAGTGAATATCGGCACGATGATGAACACGATCCCAATCCACTCGATGAACAAACCGAGCAGAAACACAATCAACATGATCATCGCAAAAGAAACCCATTTGCCGCCAGGAACAGCGAGGATAGCGTTGGAAACGACATCACCCGATCCGGCACTCATAAATACGCCGACGAAGGCATAGCAGAGGGCAGCGATCATCACCACAAAGGCACTCACCCGCAGAGTTTCCAGAGAAGCATGCTTGAGCAGAGCAAAACTGAATTTGCCGTAACCGATGGCCAGCAGAATAGCCGCCAGGCAACCGACGGCAGCAGCTTCCGTTGGTGGCGCGACACCGGAGAAGATGGTGCCGAGAACGGCCAGGATCAACAGAATCGGCGGCACCAGTGATTTCAGCAGACGCCAGAGCTTGCCCATGGTAAAGGGAGTGATTTGATCCTCAGGGATCGCCGGACCCAACTCCGGGTTGATCCAGCAGCGAATGACAACATAAGTGACGTAAGCAAAAGCCAGCAATAAGCCGGGGAAAACGGCACCCATGAACATCTGGCCGATGGAAATGCCGGCCTGAGGGCCGTAGACGACCAGCATGATACTCGGTGGGATCAGGATTCCCAGTGTCCCGGAAGCAACGATCGAACCTGCTGCCAGCGGGCGGTCATAACCGCGTTCAACCATAGGACCAAGCGCGATCAGGGTCAGAATCGTCACCGAAGCGGCGATAACACCAAGGCATGTCGCCAGGATAGTACCGAAAACGATTGTGACAATGGCCAGCCCACCCTTGAGGCGGCCGAGCACTTCATAAAGACTTTCATAGAGATCCTTGGTGATCCCTGAGTGTTGCAGAATGACCCCCATGAATGTAAACAAGGGGACGGCCAGATAAGGATAATTGAGCGACAGGTCGTAAAAACGGCTGTAAAGAATATGGTAGGTCGTGGTGGGTCCGAAAACCAGAATGCCGACGATAAACGATACACTACCAATGACGAAAGCAATCGGAAAGCCGGTCAGCACCAGAGTAAAGACGCCACCCAGCATCAGGAAAGCAACTAATTCAGCACTGAGTTCAAACAATGTCTTCACCCCTTACAATCAAATAGAGATCACGAATAAACCGCGCCACACCCTGAAGAATGAGCAGCAGAAGGCCAACAGCGAAAAGAGTTCGATAGGGTGCTGCCGGTGGATACCAGAAGCTGGTAAACATGACTTCGTTGATTTTCCAGGCTTTGACGGCCCAGGTCACTGCCAGCTTGAACATGATGATCATCAGCGGGAAAAACAGCGTCAACGAACAGATGACATTAATGATAGCCTTGGTTCTCGGGGTCCCGCGCATATAAAACAGGTCAACCCGGGTATGCGCGTCATGTTTATAGTTATATGAAGCCCCAAGCATATAGATCACCCCTCCGGCCATACATAACGTATCGTAAGACCAGACAGTCGGGGCGTTGAAAAAATGGCGCGAAATAGCCTCATAGGAGCCCGCAAAAACCAGAACCAAAGCGGCCCATTTGCCGATTTGACCTGAGGTTTCACTCAGCCAATCGACAATTCTGATAAAAGATCTCAATGCCGACATACAGATCTCCAACCTTTAAAACAGTAAGAAAGACGTGTCCACCAACTCTGTGTGGACACGTCAAGACAAGAATCAATTAGTGAATGGCGTTATAGGCCTCGCCGAATGATTTCATCGAATTGTAGATTTCACCGAATATCGGAGACTCTTTTTGCGATTTTTCAGCATAGAACTTGTCAGCTTCAGCCTGCAATGCCACTTCAATCTCTTTCGGCACTTTGCGAACTTCGTTTCCGGCAGCCCTGAATTGCTCAACCGCTTTCATCGACTCATTGACCAGGTACTCGTGCTGATCCTGGGTAAACTTGGCGACAACGGATTTCACAATCATCTTCAGATCATCAGGCAGCTCGTTGAAGGCTTTTTTGTTGACGAAAATAACTTGGGGATCACTTGGTGCACGATAGGGTGAAAGATAGACATACTTAGCCACTTCGTTGAAGTGCATGTTCCAGTTTGATGCGAGAGTTGAGTATTCAAATGCATCAATCGTCCCACGTTGCATAGCTTCGTAAAGCTGCCCACCCGGAATAATCACCGTAGCAGCACCCATACGCTTCAAAATTTCACCGCCGTCGCCCATGCAGCGGGCTTTCAGGCCTTTAAGATCGTCAAGCGACTCAATCTCAACTTTTGAATGGAAGAAGACTTCTTCGGGCAATGGCGCCAGGGCCCCCGGGAAAGTCATGACATTGTAGCCTTCCATCATCTTGTTGAGCAGATCCGCACCACCACCAAAATCAAACCAGGTGCGCATGGCTTCGCCGGGAAGGCCACCCGGACGGGAGCTGATCAGCCCGGCTGCCGGCCATTTGTCAAGGTTGTACATCGGGCAGGAATAACCCATCTGCAGTACACCCTGATCAATGGCATCGACTTCTTTGTAAGCGGGAACGATGGAACCGCCGACGAAAGGCTTGACGGTCAGACGACCACCGGTCGCTTCAGTAATGGCGTTGCAGAGTTTGTCATGATAGATCTGGGATGGATCGGATGCCGGGCCATGTCCTGAAGATTTCCAGACGATTTTGTCCTTGGCGGCAAAACTACCGGTTGCCGGTACCAACAGCATCAGTGCCGCAACAAAAGCGATAAACATGAATCCATACTTACGACGATGAACCATTTTCAACCTCCTTGTGAAATGCTGTGCCCTTTCATTGACCTCTCAAATATCCAGGGCGTTGGTTAGGAACGGTCAAGCAACAATAAGCGAGCTTCCCGTACGGTTATGGTAATAGTGACTGTTTGATGCAGCCAGATTCTGCATGGCTGCGTCGCCGGTGCAGTGAGAAACACCGATATATTCAAGGTCATCACTGTTGAGATAATCCAGGGATTTGATCAGGCTTGAATCGCTGGCTTCGACCAGATGCGTCCCACCCAGAACACCGTGGACCGGACGCCCGAGCAGCTCTATTGTGGCATCCAGCATATTTTTCATGCCAGGATGGGAGCAGCCGAGCAGCACGATCAGCCCCTTCGGTGTATCAACGGCAACCAGAACCTCGTCGTTAAACGGGTCGGGTTGCATCTGACCATTCTTCATCAGCTTAAACCTGGGGTTGATCACTTCATCCCGGTGTTTTCTGGGAAACTGAGTCACGACATACACCCCGGGGACCAGTTCTGTAAGCGCCTGGTCGACAAAGCGATATCTGATTTGCTGTGACCTGAGAAAATCTTCGTCAAAATTATTTCCCAGGTACTCATAACGGCCATTCTTGAAACCGTATTTTTCTTCGAAAAAGCCCTGCCCCATGATCAGTTCGAAATTTGTGGTTATTTCAGCCAGAGCACGAACGCCACCGGAATGATCATAGTGACCGTGACTGATGACGACATATTCAAGGGAAGACAGATCAACCCGCAGTTGCTCGGCATTTTCAATGAAGGTGCCGCTTTGTCCGGTGTCGAAAAGCAAACGATGGCCATCTTTTTCGATGAAAAATGAGATCCCGTGCTCCGTTTTAAGCGCTTTATGTTCACCAGGACTGTTCTCAATCAAAGTTGTAATTTTTACGCTCATCACTCCGTTCCTTTTCTTCAAGTTCAACCTGCTTCTTGATTTCCTGATTAATGTCATGCAGAGCATTGGCCAGATGACGTGACATGGCCGTTTCAGCTGCAAGTTTATCACCACTCCTGATGGCATCGAGAATTGCTGCATGTTCACTGACGGTTTTCTCGACGCGTCCCGGGGTGTAGATACTGGTAATCCAACCGTTAGGCAGCGAGGTTGTCATGGCCTTCATAAGGACATGCAGGGTCTTGTTTTTGGTCGCCCCCGCCAACAGGCGATGAAAACGGCGGTCACATTGAATGACTTCTTCCGTATTGTTTTCTCCGGCAAAACGGGCAAAATGAGCACAGACCTGTTTCATTTTACGGATATCTTCTTTGTCGGCATGTACGGCTGCCTGACCTGCCGCTTTAGGTTCAATGATCAGTCGAACTTCAAAGTTATCTTTTATTGACTGCTCATTTTCCTTGAACCAGGCAGCAAAGGCATTCATCTGCTCTTTCTGAACATCACTGATAAAGATACCCTTGCCCTGTTTAACGCTGACCTGGCCGGTTACCTCAAGCATGCGCATTGCTTCACGGACTGATGACCGGCTCACTCCAAGTTTTTTGGTGAGCTCGTTTTCAGAATAAAACTTATCCCCCGGCTTGAAACCGTCTTCAGCGATCATCTGTTTGATCGCCTCGATGACACTTTCAGACAGTCTGACTTTTTTAATCAATTGATACCCCCATTTTCTGACAAACCTGATCAGACAGCAGTTGTCTGCTTGTTCACTTATCAGACAAGCACACTGTAGCATTTGTTTAGATAATGTCAACGAGATCAAAATTAATTTAAGTCAATATTAAAAAATTACACTTTTATGTTAATTATATTTTTTTATGCAGAAATACGTAATTTACTTGAAAATGATGAAGTTTTTGAGTTTAATAGTTTTTAACCTCAACATAAAAGAAGATCTAATAATATCGTTATATAGCTTTCTGAACGAGCTGCTTGAAAGGATCCGGCCTCTATGCCTTTAACAGGAGAGCTTGAACACCTGCCGATCGTCGACGTGATTCAACTGATCCATTCGACACGCAAATCAGGAACCCTGAATGTCTACAGCCGCAAAGGTGAAGGACAGCTGGTGTTTAACAACGGCTATATTGTCAGCGCTACACACTCCAGTGAAAAACTCAAAATCGGTAAAATTCTGCTTGAAAGTCACATCATCACCCAGGCGGAACTTGACAAGGCACTCGGCATTCAGGAGCTTTCAGAAGGAGATGAGCGTAAACCGCTGATCGCCACCCTCCTCGATCATTGCGGCCTGTCAAAAGATGCCGCATTCAAGGCATTGGAAACTCTTATTGAAATGACCGTTGTCGAAATGATCAGCTGGTCGCGCGGGATTTTTACCCTGGATGTCGATGAGATCAATGTTTCTGACGATTATCGTTATCTGCCCAAACAACTGCAGACGGTCAGTCTCGACACTCAGATGGTGCTTATGGACGCGTTGAGAATTTTTGACGAAAAAGTCCATTCAGGTGAAATCGAGCTCACAGAAGAGCCTTTGGATGAAGGCAGCCTGCAGAGTTTTCAGCCCACTGAACCATCCACTCCGTCAGGGGATTCGATCCCGGGCACAGTGCAGGACAGTGCTGAAATTATCGTTTCTGAGGACATTCTGGGTCTGGCCGATCTTGACAAGATAGAGCGCAGAAAGCCACATGTATTCAAGAGCCTCGAGGCTTTTGATCCGGCCCAGATTCACCGCCAGTTGATCGAAAGAACTTTGCTTGAGCTGTCTGCTAATGAGCGCGAAAGTCTGGTCAGTTACCTGGCCAACATCTCCACGCCATTTCTCGGTGAAGACGGCATGCAGAGCGCAACAGCCAAATCGCAGGCCGTCATTATCTACACCTGCGATGAATTTCTTCAACATGCCATCATGACGGTCTGTAAGAAAGAAGGCATCCTGGTATTTGTCACGGCCAATCGCCATGAACTTGACAACTTGATCGACAGAGCTCTTTACAAGTATCTCGAGCCGATTCTGGTGTTCGGACCACCGGCGGCTGATATCGATGATTTCGACCAGGATGCGATCATCGACGTCCGCTCTCTAAAAATGGCCCAGTACCCGCAGATTTCCATTATTCAACTAGCGTCGCCGCTGGACTTTACGTTTTCCCTGCAATCCTTGAACGATGGCGTCAGAGCAGTCTTTCCCATGCCCTATTATTCGGAACGGGGCGAAACCTTTGCCGAAGATATGATTAATTTCCTCAACACTTTTCAGACCTATATTCGTGGCTGTTTCAACGAAGAACGGCGCCAGCAGTTCGCCAGGATGAGAAACAGCCTGTCCGGCCTGAGGCTGCTGAGAAAAGCCCCCGACATTTCGCTGCTGGTGCTGCAATTTGTCAGCGAAATCTTTGAGCGTACCCTGACCCTGATCGTGGATAAAAATGAACTGATTGCCGAACGCAGCGTCGGGATTATTGACGACAAAGTGTCGGGGCCGAGCGCCCCGATGAAATTTCGTATTCCCGTGCGCAGGGAATCGATATTCAAACAAGCTATTCAATCGGGCAGCGCTTTTTACGGTCCTTCCGCTGACGGCATGCTCAGCGATCTGCTCTATCCGGAGATCGGCACCCCGCAGGATGCGACCATTCTGTTGTTGCCGCTGAAGAGCAACGATCGCATCATCACCCTGACCTATGCCGATTTCGGGTCACAGAAAGCCCGGCAGGTTTCACTTGATTTTCTGGAATTTTTTGCCGGCCAGGCTGGAATCGCCATGGAAAATGCACTGTTCCGCAAACAACTGAACAACTCCGGCCAGGTAGCCGTGACACATTAGGGAGTCATCTCTATGGACAGTAAAACACTCAACCAGATTCTTGAAATTGCTTTTGCCAAGCGCGTTTCGGACGTCCACTTTGAGGTCGACAATCCCCCCTTCTTCAGGGCTCACGGCCAGCTTCTGCGATCGAAACTGGCGAGCCTGAAACCTCAGGACACCGAATTCATTGCCAAAACCATCATGGCGAACAACCAACGCGAATTGCCTGACGATTTCAGTGAATTTGACGCCTCCTATTCATTGGCCAACAGTGGTCGATTCCGGGTCAGTATCTTCAAACAGCGTGGCCATCTCGGTATTGTCATGCGGGTCATACCCCCTGAAATCGGCACCTTCAGCGATCTGAAACTTCCCGCTGTACTGGCTGAAATCGTCAAAGCACCCAACGGCCTGGTGCTGGTAACGGGCCCGACCGGGAACGGCAAATCCACAACCCTGGCATCAATGCTCAACTATATGAACGAGAAGTATGCCTATAACATCATCACTATTGAAGACCCGATCGAATTTCTTTTCACGTCTCAGAAAAGTTGCATCATTCAGAGAGAAGTGGGAATTGATACGCGGGATTTCAGTTCGGCCCTGAAAGCTTCGCTGCGTATGGATCCCGATGTGATCATGGTTGGTGAATTACGTGATCTGGAAACAATTGATGCCTGCATCAAGGCTTCAGAAACCGGCCACCTGGTTTTTTCCACCCTGCACACCCAGAATGCCTCATCGACCATCAATCGTCTGATCGGTCACTTTCCACCCGATTCCCAGGAAATCATTCGCCAGCGCCTGGCGGATATTCTGGTCGCTACGGTTTCACTGCGCCTGGTCGAAGACAAAGCCGGCGAAAATATTATTCCCGTGGTTGAAGTGATGCGCACGACGACGACCATTCAAGCCTGCATCCGTGACGGCAACCTCGATGACATTGAAGGGCATATCGAGAAAGGCAGTGCCCAGTACCAGATGCAGTCGATGGATCAGCACCTGATTCAGCTGTGCAAAAAAGGGATTATCTCCATGAAGGAAGCCAAACGGGTGTCCAACTCCATGGATCTTGAAAGAAAACTGACCTTTACCTAGTTTCTGTCCGGAAACTACCCTTTTTCACCAGCTCAGCGTCAATCCGCGCATTCGCTTGTGCGGCGTAAAGCGCTACGCCTCCGCGCAACTACTTGATTTTCTTGATCCGGCAAAAAAGGGTATCTTTCCAAATCAGAAACTCACCATTTGGCTTACAGAGTTTCCGGATGCCAACTACCTAGAAAATATCGAGCACCCAAGCTGACGCCGTCTGCAGCTGTTTGCGATGCAGCGTCAAACCTGCTGAGACGATATTGCCGCAAGTTCCCGTTCCCGGGTGATCAGGGCCGTGACACCGTCAATCAGATCCTGCACACAGCGAACTTCAGAGACCCCGAGACGGCGACGATTGCTGATGTCAAATACTCCGCCTTCGCTCTGAGAATGCTCACCATGAACACCACGAATTTGCAGATAATATCGGTCAGTCAAATTCTTTATCAGGTCTTTATGTCGGCTGAGTGCCGGCAGGTGAACATGAACACTGGCCCGCATGGCGGTTCCCAGGTTGGTTGGGCAACTGGTCAGGAAACCGAGACGCTTGGTGAATAGATACCCCCGGGTAAACCCGGGGTTCTGATGCTTCGCAAACTGATTGCTTTTGCAATCAGTTAATATCACAGCACCTCACGG
>JAFGEL010000072.1 GCA_016931615.1 Desulfuromonadales bacterium | reverse complement strand
TTCGCGGAGCCGGCTGGAACGTCATCAAGGTGATCTGGGGGAGTGACTGGGACCGTTTGCTCGATCAGGATAAATCCGGTTTGCTGATCAAACGGATGGAGGAAGTGCTGGATGGCCAGATGCAGAAATACACGGCGTCGAGCGGGGCCTTTGTGCGGCAGGATTTTTTCGGCAAGTATCCTGAACTGCTGGATCTGGTCAAGGGCTATTCCGATGAGCAGCTCGGTGCCCTGACCCGCGGCGGGCACGATCCGGTCAAGGTCTACGCGGCTTACAAGCAGGCCGTTGAGCACAAGGGTTCGCCGACCGTTATTCTGGCCCAGACGATTAAAGGTTACGGTCTGGGTGAGGCGGGTGAAGGTAAAAATATCACCCATTCACAGAAGAAACTGAATGAAGAAGAACTCAAAGAGTTTCGCACCCGTTTCAACATTCCAGTCAGCGACGAAGAGATCGCCAGTGCTCCCTGTTATTGTCCGGACGAGGACAGCCCGGAGATTCAGTACCTCAGGGAACGGCGGGCGGCCCTCGGGGGCTCATTGCCGCGGCGTTTTGACGGCAGCCAGCCGATGGCCTGTCAGACCGACTGGCTGATTCAGGAATATCTCGAAGGCTCGGGTGAACGTGAACTGGCGACGACCATGGCGTTCGTGCACCTGCTCGCCAAGCTGTTACGCGATCCGGAATTCGGTCAGTTGATCGTGCCGATTGTGCCGGACGAGGCCCGTACCTTCGGGATGGAGGCGCTCTTCCGTCAGGCGGGTATCTACAGCCATTCCGGGCAACTTTATGAGCCGGTCGACAAGGGGAACCTGCTTTATTACAACGAGAAAAAAACCGGTGCCATTCTTGAGGAAGGGCTCAGCGAGGCGGGCTCGATGGCCAGCTTTATCGCCGCCGGGACGGCTTATTCAAACAACAAGGTTCAGACCATTCCTTTTTATACTTTCTATTCGATGTTTGGTTTCCAGAGGGTCGGAGATCTGATCTGGCAGGCCTGTGACAGCCGGGCCAGGGGGTTTTTGATCGGCGCGACTGCAGGGCGCACGACCCTGGCGGGTGAGGGTCTGCAGCATCAGGATGGTCACAGTCATGTGCTGGCCCTGGCACCGACGAAAATCAAGGCCTATGACCCGGCCTTCGCTTACGAACTGGCGGTGATTGTCCATGATGGCCTGACGCGGATGTATTGTCATCAGGAAGATCTGATTTATTACCTGACAGTGATGAACGAAACCTATAAGATGCCGCCGATGCCGAAGGGCAAAGCCGTGCGTGAAGGTATCGTCAAAGGTATGTACCGTTACCGGGCCGGCGATCTCAAACAGACCAAAGCAAAAGCCCACCTGCTGGGTAGTGGGGCGCTGCTGAACGAGGTGCTCAAGGCCCAGGAACTTTTAGAAAATCAGTTCAAGGTGTCTGCTGACGTCTGGAGTGTAACCAGCTATAAAGAGCTTTATCAGGATGCCGTTGAAAGCGAGCGTTGGAACCTGCTTCATCCCGACAAAAAAGCGCGTGTGCCCTACGTCAGTCAGTTGTTGGCGAATGAAGAGGGCTGTTTTGTTGCTGTCTCGGATTACATGAAGGTTCTTCCTGCTGCGGTCGCGCAATGGTTCCCCGGGCCGGTGCATTGCCTGGGAACCGACGGTTTCGGGCGCAGTGATGATCGTGATGCACTGCGGGATTTCTTTGAAGTCGATGCCCGTTACATTGCTGTCGCCGCTCTCAGTCAGCTGGTCAAGGCGGGAGAGCTGGAGCGTAAAATCCTGGTGAATGCCATCAAGGCTTTCAAAATTAACCCTGATAAATTGAATCCCCACACAGATTGAGGCTTGTTATGGCATTAGAGATTGTTGTCCCTGAAGTGTCTGATGGTGTGACATCGGGCAGCGTCATCGCTGTCAGCGTAAAAGTCGGCGATGAAGTTGCAGAAGATCAGACCCTGTTGGAACTGGAGACCGATAAGGCGGTTGTCGCCATCCCCTCACCAGCGGCCGGGAAAATTTCCGAGGTGCGCGTGGCGGAAGGCGATACGGCCGATGTCGGGGCCGTTATCATGTTGCTGGAACCCGCTCAGGGGGCTGCTGCGGAACCACCTGCGGAGGATGTCGAAGATGGCTCCGCGGCAGAAATTTCTGACCCTGATCACTTGGTCGAGGAACCATCCCCACCCTTCAGTGCCGAGGTTCCAACCGCGAATCCGCCTGTCACGGATGCTGTCGCATCGCTGGATCTGAAAACGCCCAGGAGAGGCGGTCAGGTGGCTCCCGCGGCACCATCGGTGAGGCGCCTGGCGCGTGATCTTGGTGTCGATATTTACCGTGTTCAGGGCTCCGGTCCCGGCGGACGAATCGGCCCGGATGATGTCAGGGCGTTTGTCCGCTCAACGCTGCGAAGTCTTGGCAGCCGACAAGGTACCGCAATAGTTTCAGGTCCGGTCCCACAACGCCCACTCCCCGATTTCAGTCAGTGGGGCGCTGTCACCCGCCGGCCTCTCAGCCGGGTTCGTGAGGTGACGGCCGAGGCCATGAGCTATGCCTGGGCAACTATCCCCATGGTCACGCAGTATGATCAGGTCGACGTGACTGATATTGAGAGCTTCAGAAAAGACTATAACGCTGCTCCCGAAGTTGACGATAAACTGACCCTGACAGCTATTCTGGTGAAGGTGTGTGCCGCGGCGCTGAAAAAATTTCCGCACTTCAACAGCAGCCTTGATAGCGCCGCAAAAGAGCTGATTCTCAAAGATTACGTTCATATCGGGGTTGCCGTTGATACCCCCAACGGCCTGCTGGTTCCGGTGATTCGCGACGCCGACCGAAAAGGAATCCAGATCCTTGCCGGGGAACTCAACGAGCTGGCGGCGCGGACGCGTGAGAGAAAAGTTCAGCCGACTGAACTTGAAGGCGGAAGCTTCACGATCAGTAACCTGGGCGGCATTGGCGGGACAGCTTTTACGCCGATCGTTTATGCCCCGCAGGTTGCGATTCTCGGGGTTTCACGTGCAGAGATGAAGCCGGTCTGGGATGGTCAGTCATTTCTTCCCCGCCAAGTTGTTACGTTGTCGCTCAGTTACGATCACCGGGTTATTGACGGGGCTGACGGGGCGCGGTTTTTACGCTGGATTTGTGAAGCGATTGAAAATCCACTGAACTTGATTCTTTAAGCCTGACACCCATGAATTGAGGAAATTTATGTCTATTGATGTTGTTGTCCCTGAAGTTTCAGATGGCGTGACCTCCGGAACCATTATTGCCGTGAGTGTCAAAGCGGGGGATTCAGTTGAGGCTGAACAGACGCTCATGGAACTGGAAACCGATAAAGCTGTGGTCGCCATCCCTTCGCCACAGGCGGGACGGATTACTGATGTTCGTGTTCAGGAAGGTACCGTTGTCGCTATCGGTGCGGTGATTGCCGTACTTGAACCCCCGACCAATGAGCCTGCGTTACATAATGAAACGACCGTTGCAGAGGTCAGCGGCAAGGAATCCTCTGCGCTTCAAGAACCAACGGGTGATGATAATGCTGCCGAACTGGTCGTCATCGGGGCTGGACCGGGGGGCTACGCCGCAGCCTTCAAAGCGGCTGAGCTGGGTCTCAAAGTGACCCTCATCGATCCGGAAGAAAATCCCGGTGGGGTCTGTCTCCATCGCGGCTGCATTCCGTCAAAAGCTCTGCTGCATGTCGCCAAGTTGATTTCCGAGGCCGAGGAGTCGGCAGCGATCGGAGTGGAATTTTCTTCTCCGAAAATTTCTCTCGAGCGCGTTCGGGACTGGAAAAATGAAGTGGTTGCCGGTTTGACCGGTGGCTTGGGCGGTAAGGTCAAAAGGCTGAAGTTGAACTACCTGCGGGGTACGGCCCGGTTTCAGGACAGTCATACTCTGAATGTGACGTTGCTTGATGGCAGCCGCTCGGAGCTGAAATTCAAACAGGCCATCATCGCAACAGGTTCGCGCCCCCTGCTGCTGCCGGGTCTTGAAAAGACCAGCGCACGCATCATCGACTCGACGGGGGCCCTTGACCTGTCTGACGTGCCGCAGTCTCTTCTGGTGGTCGGCGGGGGCTATATCGGGCTTGAATTGGGCTCAGCCTATGCTGCGCTGGGCAGCAAAGTCTCCGTGGTTGAAATGACCGACGGCTTGCTGCCCGGTTGTGACCGCGACCTGGTTTCGGTCCTCAAGCGCCGACTGGATAAAAAATTCACTGAAATTCTGCTTAAAACCAAGGTGATTGATCTCAAAGAGCAGAAGAACGGGGTTGCCGTGACGCTCGAAGATAAAAAAGGCGCGCAGAGCAAGAATCGTTTCGACAAGGTGCTGATTTCCATCGGCCGGAGGCCCAACACGGAAAATCTCGGGCTTGAAAACACGGCGGTCAAGATCAATGATAAGGGATTTGTCGTGGTGGACGGCCAGCAGCGCAGCGCCGAGGAGCATATCTTTGCCATTGGTGATATTGCCGGTGAACCGATGCTGGCTCACAAGGCTTACGCTGAGGCTAACGTGGCTGCAGAGGTTGCGGCGGGTCGCAAAGCGGTCTTTGATCCCCGAGCTATTCCGGCAGTGGTGTTCACCGATCCGGAGGTCGCCTGGTGCGGTCTGACGGAAACAGAGGCGCGCGAGCAGAAAATCAAGGTCAAGACGGCAAAAATGCCCTGGCGCGGGAATGGCCGGACCCTGACCCTGGGGCGAGACGACGGCATGACCAAGTTGATTATCGATCCGGAAACGGATCAGCTGCTGGGGGTTGCGGTTGCCGGGCCGGGGGCCGGTGAGCTGATTGCCGAGGGAGCCTTAGCGCTGGAAATGGCATCTGTGTCGGAAGATCTGCGCAAGACGATTCATCCACATCCGACTTTGTCGGAGACCATTTATGATGCGGCGGAGATGTTGTTTAAATAAGTCAGATGTTCAAAACCGGCGGGTCTCGTCCCGCCGGACGAGTGACTTTTCTTTTTCGACATAGAAAAGTCACCAAAAGAAGTCGCCCCGATGTCAGCGCCCGTCAAAGCGGGTTTCTTCTTGCTCGCAAACCGGCGACGCGCTCGCAAAACTCGCCTACGGCTCAAACATTCCTCACTTGTTTCGTCGCCGTTTCACTCGCCATCAGCGCTGACATGAGGGGATAGGGGCGTTGCCTTGCTTTTGCTAACCTCCGCCTGCAATGTCTCTACCGCTGCAAGAATAACATCCATACTCTTTGAAAGCCGGTGATCATCATCAACCGAGATCACGCGGTCACCAAATACACTGCTGGCCGCAAAGGGGACAACATCGTCATTCCTGCCGTGGATGACCTTTGTGGGCGGCAGATTGCGATAATCGAAAGCCGGCGTTTCCGCTCTGTGGATGGCAGGGGCGCAAAGAACCAGTGCCGCGACCTTATCCGGTTGGGACTGCTGATAAAGCAGCGCCATCAGCCCCCCCATGCTGGAACCGACAATCAGCAGCGGCTCAGTAATGTCCTTTAATTCGTCGACAATAATCCTCAGTCGCTCTTGAGCGTCAAAGATTCCCGTACAATCGGGTGAGATGACCTCGCCGAAACGTTTTTTCAGGGCCTGATATTTGGCGCCATGAGGGCCTGATTCCAGGCCGTGAAGAAAAAGAATTTTCATGCCGTTCTCCGGTTGCTGAAGATTTTCCGGGTACTTTAACACAGGGGTCAACTCGGAGCTTCATCTGTTTGATTATAAAAATGACTATTTTTGTCTTATATTTTTCACAATATCATGTATAATCCAAAATCCTTAACACAATATCTAGTGTTTATTTTTAATCTTCGGGGGTTGATGTATGGCAAAGAGGTACCGGGTTATCAAGCGTAACGGCGAATCTGCAGCACTGGATATCGCCAAAATCCGCAAGGTTATTCAATGGGCGGCTGAGGGTCTGGATATCAATCCGATCGAGCTGGAATCAAAACTGGAAATTCATTTCCGCAACAATATGACAACCGGTGAAATCCACGCGACGGTGATTGAAACCTCGTTGCGGCTGACCTCGATTGAGGAGCCGGACTGGCGGATTCTTGCGGCGCGCCTCAAGCTGGTCGATTTTTATAAACGGGTCCATATGGCCCGAGGGATTGCTTATGAATACCGCTATCCCAGCTACTGCCAGACGGTTAAGGATTTTGTCGCCAAGGGCATTTATTCTCCGGTTCTGCTGGAGAAATATTCGGAAAAAGAGTTGCACAAAGCCGGTCAGTTTCTGCGCCAGGAATATGACTACGATTATGATTATGCCGGGATCAGCCTGCTGATCAAGCGCTACATGCTGGAGTATGACAACCAGGTCATTGAAATGCCCCAGGAGGCGTTGCTGACCATTGCGCTGTTGATTGAACAGAATCAACCCGGCGATGTCCGCCTGCAGCGGGTGCGTGATACTTACTGTATGCTGGCGACGCGCAAGATTTCCCTGGCAACGCCGATCCTGATCAATCTACGCAAACCGAACGGCAACCTCTCAAGCTGTTTTATTACCTCCTTTGATGATGATACCAATAGTATTTTTCACACCTTTGAGCAGGTCGGGCAGATCAGCTCGGGCGGTGGCGGAGTGGGTGTCAGTATCAGCCGCATCCGTTCTCAGGGCGCCAGGATCAGGAACTCCCTCGGTCGTGCCGGTGGGGTAGTGCCGAATATCCGCGTGGTCAACGATATCGCCCTCTATTTCAACCAGGGGGGAAAACGGGCCGGGGCGGTCACGGTGGCTCTTGATAGCTGGCATCTCGATATGGAAGATTTTCTCGAGCTGCAGACTGAGAATGGTGACCAACGCCGCAAAGCCTACGATATTTTTCCGCAGGTTGTGGTGACCGATCGGTTTATGCGGGCGGTTGAAAATGATGAAGACTGGTATCTGTTTGATCCCCACGAGATCCGTTCCAAATATCAGTATGAATTGGCCGATCTCTGGGGTGCCGACTTCGAAAAAGCTCTGGACCACCTTTATACCGAGGTTGCCGTCGGGCGCATTGAGCTGTTTGAAAAAGTCAGTGCCAAGGGTCTGTACAAGGAAATCATGAAGGTGCAGATTGAGACCGGCATGCCCTACATCGCTTTTAAGGACACGATCAACCGCGCCAATCCCAATAAACATGTCGGTATCATTCCCTGCACCAATCTCTGTGTGGAGTCCTACTCGGTGGTGAAGCCGACCAGAATCGGGCCCCAGCAGTTTGCCAACGACAGTATCAGCAGAGACGTTGAGCCGGGTCTGGTTCATACCTGTAACCTGGTGTCGATCAACCTGGCCAATCTGGATGATGAGGAAATGCCGGGCGTCTGTGAGACTTCGGTGCGGATTCTCGATAACTGTATCGATATCACTGATGTTCCGGTGGCAGAAGGGCAGCGCCATAATGAGCTGCTGCGGACCATCGGGGTCGGTCTGATGGGCCTCGCCGACTATCTGGCTCGCCGTGATATCCCCTATGTTGGAGCCGGGGACGCAGTTGACCGTCTGGCCGAGGCTTTTGCCTATCACTGTACGTCGGCCAGCTGCAAGCTCGCCGCAGAGCGTGGCGCCTATCCGCTCTTTGCAGGGAGCGATTGGTCGCAGGGGCTGATCCTCAGCCGTGAACGTGAGTGGTTCAGAGACAACGCCGCTCTCGACTGGGATGAGTTGTTTGAGCGGATTGCCGAGCATGGCATCAGGAACAGTCACATCACGGCGATTGCGCCAAATACCAGCAGTTCAATCGTTCAGGGTTGTACGGCCAGTGTTCTGCCGATATTCAGCAAATTTTATATCGACAACAACAGTAACGGAACGGTGCCGATCGTGCCGCCTTTCATCAAGGAGAAGCTCTGGCACTACCAGGAGTCAAAGCATATCGATCAGAGGGTGGTTGTGGATCTGGTCTCGCGGCTGCAGCGCTACGTCGATACCGGTATTTCCATGGAGCTGCTGTTTAACCTGAATAAGAATATCAGCGCCAGGGATATCTACGAGACTCATATCGACGCCTGGAAAAAAGGTTGCAAGGCGATTTATTATACGCGCAGTATTCAGAAGAACAGCAACATCACTTCGGAGAAGGATGAGTGCCTGTCCTGCGCTGGATAAAGAGACCGAACGCAGAGACACAGAGAAGGTGAGGTGCGGAGGTGAGTCAAATCCTTTGTAGCCACCAAGCCACGAAGACATTCAGATATCAAATCAAAAAAACCTCTAATGCAGAGGTGTAGAGAGGGAGAAAGAGAGATAAAAAGCGGTTTTTAAGGTTTTAAACCCCGAAAAGCTTTCAAGTTTTCTCTCCACCTCAGCGGCTCTGTGTTAATAAAAGATTTTGCATTTCTTTGTGTCTTGGGGACTTAGTGGCTATCGCTTTTGATTTTTAGAAAGAATGTCTATAAAGGAGAACCTAGATGGAACCGAAACGACTGTTCAATCCGGAAGGGGATGATTCCCTTGAAACCCGGCGCATTATCGGCGGGAACAGCACCAATATTTTTAACCTCAATAATGTTCGTTACCAGTGGGCCAACAAGCTTTACCGTAATATGATGGCCAATTTCTGGATTCCGGAAAAAACCGATCTGTCGAGCGATATAGAGCCGTACAAGCACCTCACTGTTGAGGAGCGCCAGGCGTATGATGGCATTCTTTCGTTTCTGATCTTTCTCGACAGTATTCAGACCAATAACCTGTCGAACATCAACGATTATATCACTGCACCTGAGGTCAACCTGCTGCTGGCGATTCAGCAGTACCAGGAAGCGATCCACAGCCAGAGTTACCAGTACGTGGTTGAGTCGATCATCCCGGCCGACCGGCGTAACTCCATCTATGACAAATGGCGGACCGACAAGGTCTTGTTTGAACGCAACAAATATATCGCTCAAATCTATCAGGACTTTATTGACGAACCCTCACAGCCTCGCTTCTATCGGGTGCTGATCGCCAATTACCTGCTTGAGGGGCTTTATTTCTACAACGGTTTCAACTTTTTCTACAACCTGGCCAGTCGTCACCTGATGATGGGAACTTCGGAGATCATTCGCTATATCAACCGCGATGAATTGACCCACTGTGTCATGTTTGAGTTTATCGTTCGGGAAATCCGTGAGCTGGACAGCAATTTTTTCCCGGTCGATGAGGTTGAAGAGATGTTTCGTCTTGCCGTTGAGCAGGAAATCTCCTGGACTGATCATATCATCGGCGACGGTATCCTCGGGGTCAGTGAAGAAACGACGGAAATGTACACCAAGTGGCTGGCCAACGAACGTTGGAGCAAGTTGGGATTTCCGGGAAGGTTATACGACGGCTTTGACAAGAATCCCTATAAGCATCTGGAAAAACTGGCGGATACCGAGGGCGAAGGGGACGTTAAAAGTAACTTTTTTGAGGCGACCGTCTCGGCTTACAATCAGTCATCGGTGCTCGACGGCTGGGACGATTTTTAGGATAAAGCACAGTGGATCAGCGCAAATGAAAGGGGTGGATGATAGTCCTCCACCCCTGGTTTTTTAACGCGCCAGAACGACATCGAGGCTGAGTTCATCAGCGACTGCGGAGAGTTCTTCCTCCAGTTGGTCGAAAAGCACTTCCTCGGGAACCTGAACATGAATCGTCATACTGTAAATGGTGGCGCCACTCTGAGGCGAAGCGCTGGCTGCAGAATCAAGTTGTACGATATTCAAGCCTCGTTCGGCAAGGAACCGGCTGGTTTTGTAGACAATCCCCGCCTGATCCAAGCCCTCAATGTGCAGGGTGCAGGTTTTATAGCCTTTTGTCCCTTTGACCTGGAGCGGCTGCAGTGGGCGGATGAATGCCGAAATTCCCTTGTCCAACTCCAGGCGGCGACATTCTTTGCTTAACAGTTCATCGATTCCGTCCTGTTGGCTTGAAAACAGCAAACTGAGGGTGAACTCATCCGCCAGCATCGACATGGTGGTATCCTCGAGATTACAGCTGTTCTCATAGAGTAGCCGGGTGACATCGGCAACGATGCCGGCCCGATCCTTTCCAAAGGCTGTCATGATGTAACGATCTGCCATAAGTGATCCTCCTGTGGTCTGGTCTGTTGCAGCATATTTAACCACAGTTGGATCAAAAGGCAAAGCGTCACGCCGGCCAATTTTCGAACCAGTTCCGGATTATATCAGTTTGTCATTTTTTGATAATCGATTCGACCTCAAGTCCGATTTTGACCTCGTCGCCCACGACCAGCCCGCCGGTTTCGGTGACCTTATTCCAGTTCAAGCCGAAATCTTTACGGTTGATCTCACCACTGGCCTCAAACCCGGCTCTGAGTTGACCCATCGGACCCGGGACGGCACCGAGAAAGCTGCCTTTCAATATGACTTCTCTGGTTATGCCTTTGATCGTCAGGTCTCCCACCAGGGTGATGTCGTCACCGCTGCCGGAAACGCTTTTGCTTTTGAACAGGATTTCAGGGTAATTCTGCGCATCGAAAAAATCTGCACTGCGCAGATGCTGGTCGCGTTTCTCGTTCCGGGTGTCAATCGAAGCGGTTTTGATTGTTGCCTGTGCAGAGTTCAATGTGCGGGTATCCGGGTCAGCATTGATCAACCCGCTGAATTCAGTAAAATGGCCACGCACTTTAAACACTACCAGATGTTGAATGGAAAAATGAACCTGGGTGTGGCTGGTATCCACCTCAAATACTTCTGCCGTGGAGATTTGTGCAAACAGTATCAGGGGCAGAAGAAACCAAGAAAGCTTACGGATCATGATCTCTCTCCTTTCATGTGCAAGTCTTTATTGTTGACTGTTGAGATAGTATACATGGAGAGAGTAAATTATATGAAGTGCCGGGCAAATAAAAAAATAAACTCTACTTATTTAATAGTAAATGGAGCGGAATGAACATTTGCCTGGTTAAAGACCCTGTTTCCAGAGGTCCTGCAACAGAAATATTGCTCGGCGGGGGTTATCTCAAGCCCAACAGGTTCAAAGCTTTGCCGAGGGCTCGGTTAACCGGATGATTACGTTTCAGGCCTTTTATGACGGCAGGTTTACGCAACCCCAATTTTTTGAGTTCATTGATGATTGCCGGGTTGGGGCTGGTTCGCAATCCCTGACGAAAGGCGCTGATGGCTTTACTTTTTTCTCCGGCCATCAGTAAAATCCGCCCCAGGATCAGGTAATGCAAGGAATTTCCCGGTTCGCGTTTGATCGACTCCCGGCAGATCTTGGCTGCAGAATGCATGCGGCCCTGACCTTTGGCCAGACAGTAGGCGAGGTAGGAACGCACTTCAGGGGTTTTGCGCTGTTCAGCGACTTGGCCGAGAAATACTTGTGCCGAATGAATATAGCCTTTTTCGGCGGCTTCGATTCCCTTGCGTAACAGTTCTTCAATCTGGTCCGTGCTCACGCTGTTTCCTTTCAACCTGACTTTTCATTTATTGTGCGGGAAGATCACTATAACCGATATGCTGCGCCAAAGGCATCAATCTTAATAATTAAAATCACAGCATGGGAAATCGCATAATCAGTGCGAAAATTTAAAAATTCAACAGCGGTGGCCAGTTACGCAGGACGGTTTCTTCCAGCATTTCTGCAACCTGTTCTGCACTCCTGTTGTTGCAGTTGATAGTGATGTCAGCGTGCTGTGCGTAGAGGGGGGTTCTTTCCTGGTAAAGCTGTTCGAAACTTTGACCTTTGCTCATGACCAGACCACGCTCCCCCATGTTGGCAATGCGTTGCGACAGGGCGTCCAGAGGAACCTCAAGGTAGATCAGGTGACCCGTCTGACCCAAGGCCGTCAGTCCTCGCTGGTAATAGATGACTGATCCGCCGGTGGCGATGACGTTATACTCCAGCTGCAGGTTGCACAGGACCTGCTCCTCAACATGTCGGAAGTAGTCAAGTCCCTTTGAATCGATAATCTGCTGCAGGCGTAACCTTTCACGCCACTGGATCAGCAGGTCCGTATCGGTGAAATGAAATCCGAGACGTTTCGCCAGGATCACGCCGACGGTACTTTTTCCTGCCCCCGGCATGCCGATCAATATGATATTATTCTTTTCCATCGTGGGTCCTCCGGTTAAGAATTCTATCATTGTTAAGTGTCACTGCCCACTATCTTTAACGGCTGTTATGGCCGGCAGGGAGTCTTTTTATGAAAGTGCTTGCGATCAATGGAAGTGCCCGCAAAGACGGAAATACGGCGCTGCTGATCCGGGTGGTTTGTGAAGAACTTGAACGTGCTGGAATCTCCACGGAAATGATCCAGTTGGCCGGCAGACCCATGCGCGGCTGCAGCGCTTGCATGAAATGCTGGGAGAACCAGGATGGCCGCTGCACAATCGTGAATGATCAGCTCAACGAGATATGGGAGAAAATGAGCGCTGCGGATGGAATCATCCTCGGGTCTCCGACATACTTTGCAGACATTACGGCTGAAACGAAAGCCCTGATCGATCGCACCGGGATGATCGCCCGAGCAAATGGAAACCTGCTGCGGCGCAAGGTCGGTGCCGGGGTTGTTGCCGTTCGCCGGGGTGGGGCCATGCATGCGTTGCAGTCGCTGCAGAACTACTTTCTGATCAATGAAATGATTATCCCGGGATCGAGTTACTGGAATATTGCCTTCGGGAGGGGGATTGGTGAAGTCCAGAATGATGCCGAGGGCATTGAAACGATGCGTAAACTGGGTGACAATATGGCCTGGCTGTTAAAAAAGCTGCTGGCCTGAGCTTTTTGTCGCTGGGCCGCACTTTTAATCGTTCAGAAAACGAAATTTTATCAGGGGAGCTTTATGAGCGGAATGAATGTTGATGCGGGAATGCCGATTGCTTTAACCCTTGAACCGGGAGTTTATTATCGTTGCACCTGTGGGCAGTCGGGGAGTTTGCCGTTTTGTGATGGCCATCATCAGGCCGGGGAGCATTCTCCTTTACGCTTCGAGGTCAAGGAACGAGAAAAGGTTTATCTGTGCAGCTGTGGAAAAAGTCGGAATCAACCTCATTGTGACGCCAGTTGCGGTGTCGCTTTACCTTAAATACCAAGCTGAATAACCGACAGCTCTTCTGCACGGGATTTTCCCCGGTTATTTTTGACAACCCTGCCTCAAGAAAGAAGACCGCCGTTTTTTCTTGTTCGGGTTCTTACTGCTCTGCACTGTGATAATCTTTTATTTGAGGAGCGGATTAAGCAACGCCTTTTATTCATTCCCCGCTCATTGAATTTGAGGTTTTTGATCTAAGGAATATTTTGCATGTATAAAATCGTTACTCATCCGGGAAGTGCTCATAAGGATGATTTTATGGCGGTCAGCGTATTGCTGGCGACGCTTGGTGAAGCGCTTGTCGAGCGCCGGGAAGCCACTCCGGAAGATATCAACGATCCCGATACTTATGTTGTCGATGTCGGGATGGTCTTCGACCCGGGAAACAACAACTTTGATCATCACCACGACCCGAGTCTGCCCTGCGCCTTTCACCTGGTGATGAAGCACCTGGGCTATCATGATGCCGCACAGGTGGTTTTTGGCTGGTATTCCCACATGAGCATGATGGATGTGCGTGGCCCCTATAAGACGGCGGAACAGTTGGGTGTTGATACCAGTATTCTGTTTGCCGCGTCATCGCCGATTGACGGGTATATTCTTTCCTGTTTTTCCAGAATAGCGCGGATGACTGCGGATGAGATGTTTTATGCTTTGATGAAAGAATTCGGCGAAGATCTGATTAAAATGATTGACCTGAAGATGGATCGCCTGTCACGTCTCAAGAATGAAACGCAGATTCTGCCGGTCAAGCACTTTAAAGCCCTGGTCAGTCGTATCGATGAAAACCCCAAGCTGTCGATGGAGCTTTTTCTGCGTTATCTCGATGACGAGTCCATCGTGATGAGTATTACCCCTTCCGTCCGTGGAGCAGGGTGGGAACTTCTGCGCCTGAAAGATAATTTCATGGTTGATTTCCGGGAGATCGCGACGCATCCGGAAATCCGTTTTGTCCACGTGAACGGTTTTGTGGCTAAAACCCGCAGCCTTATTCCCCTTGAGAAGGTTGTCGAACTGGCGTCACAGGCGATTGGTGAGCCGGGGATGATAGTCCATCAATAGAGTTGTCTACAGCGGGGTTTGTGATCTGTTCAAAAAACCAGTAAAAGGCGAACATCAGCCCGGGGGTTTTTGCCAGATCTTCATTGAAGAGAAACTCCCGGGCCTGACTTAGCGGAAGAAATTCAAGGATGATCTCCTCATTTTTCGTCCCGCCACCGGCGTGAACTCTCATCGTTTCATCAATGGTTGCATAGTAGAGATGCTGCCGGCTTCCAGTAACCCCGACATTGGTGAAGAACGAACTGACTTTTTCTATTCTGTCCACCGGAACATCGTAGCCGCATTCCTCATCAATTTCCTCCCTGGTGATCTGTTCCAGGGATTTTTCTTTGTCGACAATCCCGGCGCAGAGTTCATAAGTATAGGTATGCTGGGGATGATGGAGGTGAACCGCCGGACGAAACTGTTTAACCAGCAGAAAGGCTTTCTTTTCCGTATGATAAAGCAGGACGGAGACGCTGTCGTGACTTTTGACCGCCTCCCATGAGCGCCTGGTTCCATTCTGAACGTAGTGCAGCCGGACGGGGCGAATAAATTTATTATCGGCCAGTGTAGCGATAGAAAAATCGGTTATTTTAAAGGGCATCTTGCGACCTGCCGGGTAACGGAAGGCGTCTTCCCGAAAAACCGGAAAGACGCCCGCGAGACATCTGATCTCTCAATGAAATTTTAACTGTCGGCAATTTTCAAAACAATTTTGCCGAAATGGGTGTCTTCTTCCATCATTTTATGCGCTTTGACGACATCCTCAAGAGGAAAAACTTTCTCTATGATCGGGACAATGCTGCGATCGGCGAATTTGGGCAGCGCGCGCCTGGTGAATTCGGCGATGATCTCACCTTTTTCAGCAACGGGACGACTGCGTAATACCGAACCGATAATCTGCTGACGTTTGACCATCATCAGGGCCAGGTTCAATTCCGCCTTGATCCCGCTGATGACGCCGATGATGACCAGTTTTCCTTTGTAGGCCAGGGAATTCATGTTCGGCTTGAGATACTTGGCACCGACATGGTCAAGAATCAGATCGACGCCCCTCTTTCCCGTATACTCCTTGATCGTTTCGGTGAAGTCTGGTGTTTGAGTGAAGTCTATCACCAGGTCGACACCCAGTTCCTTGACCCGTTGCAGTTTGTTCGGATGGGCCGTGACGATCAGTTTGGCATTCGGGGTCAAGGCCTTGGCCAGCTGAATGGCTGCAGTATTCACGCCGCCGCCGCCGCCATGAAGAATTGCCGTCTGACCATCTTCTAAGCCGCCGATCATAAACACATTAAGAAAAGCAGTGATGTAGCTTTCGTTGACGCAAGCAGCTTCTTCAAAGCTCATGCTCTCAGGAATGGTCATCAGGTGATTCTCATAGGCCACGGCATACTCGGCATAGCCACCGCCACCGACCAGTGCCATGACCCGATCCCCGACCTTCCAGCCTTTAACGTCACTGCCGGTCTCGGCAATGGTGCCGGCCACTTCAAGACCGAGGATTTCCGAGTCCCCGGGAGGCGGAGGATAATTACCCATGCGCTGTACCAGGTCGGGCCGGTTGATACTGGTTGCGACCACCTTGATCAGAACTTCGTTGCCTTTGGGTTGGGGTTTGTCGACGGTGCCGATTTTCATGACCTCGGGAGCGCCGAACTCATCGATCAGAACTGCTTTCATGGTGTCTCTCCTCTGATGTTCATCAAATAAAAATTTTGGTCCATGAATGAAAGTTAAGTGAAGTAGAGTTTTTTCGTTAGTGCATGGTGAGTGATTATAAGCTCAAATCCGAAAGGGATTCAAACAACATGTAAAAATAGCCGGTATTCTTTCCAGTGAATGCAACATCAAAGGTTCAACAGACAGTGTAAAGATAAAAAAAATGTAATAATCTTGTGTTGAATTGTGTATAATTATAGATCTGACTTAAATTTCTTAATTATTGACCGGTTTGAGCACCAGTGATTGAGTGAAGCTGGAATAACGCATGATTGCTATGCAAATCGATTTTCAGAAATTTCTGAACTATCTCCTGGTCCTGCTGGCTGTGAGCGGAGGTCTCGTTCTCGGAGCTTTGGGGGGACGTTTCATCGATTTTTCGCTGGGAGGCAGTTCTGTTCCCGTCCTCTTGCCGCCCGCTAGACAAGCCGGCGTGAGGCCTCTGGAAGAGAAGGATTTTCAGATTGTCCTGGAGCGAAACCTGTTTAATTCAGCCGCAGTCGGTGAGTCTGCAGGGCAGATTGATCTTTCGACCCCAATTCAAACAGCCTCTGCACAGGCTGCTACGGCTATCTCCGAACTTCGCTTAATCGGGACGATTGTTGCCGGGGAAGAGTCGCTGGCACTGATCCAGACAGGTAAAAAGGTTGGAATCTTCAAGCTCAATGAAACTCCTGCTCCCGGTGTGACGATCACAGAGATACAACGTAAAATGGTCGTTCTTGACGAAAGAGGACAGAGGCATGAACTGCCGTTAACGCAACAGCAGGCCGCAAGGC
This sequence comes from Desulfuromonadales bacterium, assembly GCA_016931615.1. Taxonomy (GTDB): domain Bacteria; phylum Desulfobacterota; class Desulfuromonadia; order Desulfuromonadales; family Geopsychrobacteraceae; genus JAFGEL01. Next base: position 96,506 of record JAFGEL010000072.1, on the reverse strand, counting down.
CGCAACTGGTCAGTCGTCGCGGTGGTGCGAACGCTGCGCAGCAGGATGGAATTGTGGCCCTGGCCGAGGATCGCTGGCAGATATCCCGGGCTGTTGCTGATAATGCCAGGGCCAATTTAAATTCTCTGCTGCAGACGGCCCGCGTTGTCCCTGAACTGAAAGACGGTCAGACTGTCGGTTTTAAACTGGTGGAGATGGAAAAAGGCTCGCTGCTGGAGAAAATTGGTCTTAAGGTCGGAGACCTGATCGTCGAAATTAACCAGGTTGAGCTGAATAGCCCGGAAAAGGCCTTACAGATTTTTCAGCAAGTCCGTGAAGCGAATAACATTTCCCTGGGGTTGATTCGCAACGGACAGCCTGAAACCTTTGAGTACCGCTTTGAATAGGAGTGGATCCTGATGATTCGATTCGGCAAAACGTTGTTGCCGCTCATCATTCTGCTGAGCCTGCTGATTCCTTATTGTGTGGAGGCTGCAATCTCATCAGGGCTTGCTGATGATCTTGAAGTAACTCTGGATTTTCAGAATGTTGAGTTGGTCGACATGATCGGCACGATCAGCGAACTCACAGGTAAAAATTTTGTTTACGATGAATCCGTTCGGGGTAAAGTCAGCGTCGTCTCACCCAAGCCGGTTTCTGTTGCTGAAGCTTACCGTCTATTTACCACAGTTCTGCAGGTTAAGGGTTTTACGATTATCCCGTCGGGGCAGGTGAACAAGATTGTTTCGACCCGCAGTGCCAAAGAAGAAAATCTGCCGATCAGTGACGGACGGAATCTTGGTGAGCAGTTTATCACCCGCCTGATAGAGCTGAATAATCTTGATGCGACGGTTGTCGTTGACACCATTCTTCGCCCTCTGATGCCGAAAACCAGTCATGTTGTTGCTCATGCACCGACCAACACGGTTGTCATGACAGACAGTGCCGCCAACATCGAACGTCTCGCCCAAATCCTGGCTTCCCTGGACAGCTCATGGGATGGAGAGCGCATGGAGATCGTGCCGCTGAACTATTCCGAGGCGGAAGATACCGCCAACACACTTCTGCAGATCCTTGAAGGGGGGAGCGCGACGCCGGTCAGAGGGGCCAAACCCGGAACCGTGGTTCGGAAAAAGGCTGCCGGCCAGGTGATTCCATATCCCCGGACCAACAGGGTCATGCTGGTCGGTGATGAGGACTTCATTCGTGAAACCAAGACTCTGGTTGTCCGGCTGGATGAGAAAGCTGACGCCGGCCGTGCCGGGGTTCATGTCTATTATCTGGAACATGCTGAAGCCGAGGGTCTGTCGGAGACTTTGAATAGAATCATCTCAGGGGCCAAGAAAAAGTCTGCTGTCAATAAAGATGTCCCGGTTGAAGATGTTTTCGGTGAAGTTGCGATTACCGCCGACAAGCCGACCAATGCTCTGATTGTCAATGCGACGGCCAAAGATTATGAGAATGTTCAGGGTTTGATCCGCCAGCTGGATATCAAGCGTAAGCAGGTTTTTGTCGAGGCACTTATCCTCGAATTGTCGATGGATGCGCTGCTTGACCTCGGCGTGTCGCTGCAGGGTGCGGTAGACACCGGCAGTGACAGTATAACTTTCGGATCGAGCAACTTGTCAGGTTCAGGATTGGCCAATTTCTCATCAACGGACGGTGTCCCCAATGTCCTGGCACAGGCCGTCGACGGTATTCTGCTCGGGGGGCTGTTCAACCCCATCACCACGGTCATCAATGGTGAAACGGTGACCGTGCCGGCGCTGTCTGCGTTGATCAACCTGTCGCAGACGGATTCAAACGTCAATGTTCTTTCAGCGCCGCGCCTGCTGACTTCGGACAATGAGGAAGCTGAGATTGTTGTCGGTAAAAACGTCCCGATCATTACCTCAAAGACAACGGATAACGCAGGGAATCCCGTGAACTCAGTCGAGCGTCAGGACGCTGCTTTGACATTGCGCTTTACCCCGCAGATCACTGAAGGCAATCTGGTGCGTTTGAAGGTGCTTCAGGAAATCAGCGATGTGACTGATTCCGTCGGAGATGTAAACGAGCTTGGCCCGACCCTCAAAAAGACGCTGTTGCGCAATTCCATTGTCGCTGAAGACGGTAAAACAGTTGTGCTCGGCGGCCTGTTTCAGACTGATCTGACGTCTTCCGTGACCAAGGTTCCGCTGCTGGGGGACATCCCGATCCTGGGACATCTGTTCAAACGGACAAAAGATGTCGAAAGTAAAACCAGCCTGTTGATTTTTATTACCCCGCGGGTGATTCGCAACAGTACCGACCTGGAAAAAATTACCCGCGAAAATCGTGAGAGTCTTGACCTGTTTCAGGAAGAGGGGGGGACGGAAAAGTTTTTTGATGTAGAAGACATTCAGTTGAAGCCGAAGACATCTTCATCAGTGCTCAAGGATTGACTGATGAGACCGATGAAATGGCGTCAGCTTGGTGAGATCCTGGTGCGGGATAAAGGTGTCCCCCAGGAGGTTGTCCGTCAGGCGTTACGTGAACAGGAAGAAAGTTCTCTTCGACTGGGTGAGATCTTACGTGAAAAGGGTGAAACCAGCGACGTTGTTCTGGCTGAAGCTCTGGCGATTCAGAGCGGTATGGAATATGTTGCCGAACCCAGGGTCAAAACCAGCGCGCTTCACCTGTTAACCACTGTTCCTATCAGTTATGCCAAGGAAAACCTGGCTATTCCTCTGGAAATTGATGGTCAGACGATCCGTCTGGCTGTCGCTGATCCCGGCAATAACCGTATTCTGAATGATCTTTCCGTAATGACCGGATGTCGCATCATTCCCTGTCTGGCGGAGCCCGACAAATTGATGCAGGCCATCAATCAGGGTTATGAAACCCTCTCCGGCGGCGGTGATAATTCAATTTCCGATATTGCCCAGGAAGATCTGGACATTGATCAACAGATCCATACGGCAGATCTTCTCGATACCAGCGATGAAGCTCCGATTATTCGTTTCGTCAATGGTCTTCTGACCCAGGCTTACCGCCAGCGGGCCAGTGATATCCATATCGAGCCGTTTGAATCGGAAGTTATTGTACGCTATCGCGTAGATGGTGTTCTTTACGAGATACAAAGACCCCCGCTCGGAGCATTGGCGAATATTGTCTCGCGTATAAAAATTATGGCTAATCTTGATATCGCAGAAAAACGTCTGCCCCAGGATGGGCGGTTTTCCATCAAGATTGCCGGCAAACAGGCGGATGTCCGGGTGTCAACACTGCCCACAGCCTACGGGGAAAGGGTGGTCCTGCGCCTGCTTGATAAGAGTTCCGCTCTTCTGGGTTTGGAAGATATCGGCGTCGATACGCAGATGCTGCCGCAAATTGAAAAAATGATTCACAAGACTCATGGCATCATCCTGGTCACGGGACCGACCGGGGCTGGTAAAACCACCACATTGTATTCCGCGCTGTCCGCGATCAATTCGCGCGAACAGAATATTATAACGGTCGAGGATCCGATCGAGTATCAGTTGCCCGGAGTTGGTCAGATTCAGGTTAATCCAAAGATCAACCTGACTTTTGCCCAGGGCTTAAGATCAATTTTGCGCCAGGATCCCGACATCATTATGGTTGGTGAGATCAGGGACAGTGAAACGGCGAAAATTGCCGTCCAAGCGGCCTTGACCGGTCACCTGGTGTTTTCAACTCTGCATACCAACGACTCCGCCGGGGCTTTGGCGCGCCTCGTCGAAATGGGGGTTGAGCCTTTCCTGGCGGCATCCGCTTTGATCGGTGTCCTGGCGCAACGGCTGGTGCGCAGGGTTTGCCCACATTGTCGGATCAGCTACCGTCCCGAAGAGCAGATCCTTCGTCAGCTCTTTGAAAATCACGACATCCCCGGAAACGCGACGTTTTACCGTGGACGTGGATGTAGTCATTGCATGCAGGTCGGATACCTTGGACGAACGGGTCTTTATGAACTTTTAGAGGTGACCGATCCGATCCGCCATCTGGTGACCGGCAACGCAGATGCCTCGACGATTCGTCAACAGGCCATTAAGATGGGGATGCGTCCGTTGCGGCAGGCCGGGCTTGAAAAAGTTCTGCGTGGTGAGACGACGGTTGAAGAGGTTCTGAGGGTCACTCAGGAGGAGGTCTAGCTCGTGGCGCTTTATGAATACAGCGCTTTTGATCAACAGGGGAAACAGCAGCGAGGCGTTGTTGAGGCTCTGAGTCAGAAAGCGGCCAGCCGCAAACTGAGAGGCCAGGGACTTTATCCAACAAAGTTGGCGCCGACAAGGTCATCTCTGGGGCCGGCCCAGAGGACGTTTTTTCGTCGAATCAGCGCCATTCAATTGGGCGTGGCTACACGCCAGCTGTCCACGGTGCTGGCGGCGGGCATGCCTCTGGATGAGGCGTTGGCGATTGTTGCCGAACAACAGACACAGGGTGACCTGGGAAATGTCATGACCCGGGTACGCGATGATATTTTGCAGGGCAGCGCGCTTTATTCGGCATTGCAGGCGCACCCCAAGATTTTTCCACCTGTGTATACCAGCATGGTGCGTGTCGGTGAAGCGAGTGGAACTCTGGACAAAGTTCTTCTGCAACTGGCTGAATATATGGATGAGCAGGCAAAATTTAATGCCCAGTTGAAAACCGCTTTGACTTATCCGTTGCTGATGTTTTTCGTCGGTAGTGGCGTTTTGATCTTTCTGATGGTGTTCGTCGTGCCCAAGATTACTCGCATGCTGGAGGACCTTGATCAGGCTCTTCCCCTGCCGACCATGCTGTTGATGTCCTTCAGTGGCTTTCTGGCTCAATACTGGTGGCTTATTTTTATCCTGATTCTTCTTGCTTCCTGGCTGTTGCGACGTTACTGGGTGACGGCCAAGGGGCGTTTCTGGGTTGATCAGCACAAGTATCGGCTGCCCTTTTTCGGTCCTCTCGCCCTGCAGAATGCGACGGCCCGTTTTGCCCGAACCTGCGCGACACTGCTGCGCAGTGGGGTGCCTTTACTGACCACTCTGGAGATTGTCCAGAACCTGATGGGAAACAGTTATCTGCAACGATCCCTGGATACCGTGCGGGAGAGGGTGACAGAGGGAGCTGGACTCTCCGAGCCTCTCTATGATGTGGCCGTTTTTCCTACGATGTTACCGCAGATGGCCGCAGTTGGCGAAAGAAGTGGTGAACTCGAAGGGATGCTGTTTAAAGTTGCGGAAATATATGAACACCAGGTTCAGTCGCGTCTCAATGGATTGATGGCTATCCTTGAACCGCTGATGATTCTGGTTATGGGAACGGTTGTCGGTTTCATTGTCCTGGCGGTGCTGCTACCTATTTTTCAAGCCAGTCAGGGGATGGGTTAACAGCGGAGTAACAAATGAAAAACTTAACGAAAAGCCAGTACGGATTTACATTGATTGAAATTATGGTCGTGGTCGTGATTCTTGGTATTCTGGCCGGGATTGTCGTGCCGCGACTGCTTGACGAACCGGAAAAGGCCAGACGGACGACAGCAGCGACCCAGATCCGCAGTTTTGAAGAGGCTCTGGGTATCTTCAAACTTGATAACGGTTTTTTTCCATCAACGGAACAGGGGCTGCAGGCTCTGGTTGAAAAACCGACCATCGGTCGTATTCCCGGGCGCTTTAAAGAGGGCGGATACATAAAAAAAATTCCTCTTGATCCCTGGGGGCAACCCTACCTGTATCTGGCTCCCGGAGCTCACGGCGATTATGATCTGTTCTCTTATGGTCCTGACGGGGAATCCGGAGGAGAGGGGGACGATGCGGATATCGCCAACTGGAATCTTGATTAAAAATTCCGGATTCACCCTGGTTGAGCTCCTGGTTGTGCTCATCATCCTGTCGTTGACGAGTCTGATCAGCCTGCCACTCCTCGTCGATCGGGATGACAGCCAGGAGAAGCAAAAACTGCGCAGGATCGCCGGAACCGTGAAGCAGCTCTACAATGAAGCGACTCTGACGCGTGATGAGCATTTGTTGGTTTTTGATTTTGAACGCAACAGCCTTAGCGCGTTTCGAATGCGCAGTGGCGACGGCAGCGTCACCAAAGAGCCCTTTGGGCACGAAGTATTGCTGACCCCACTTCAGGTTCGGCAAGTTGAGGTTGAAGGTAGAGGCAGTTTCAGCAACGGCCAGGTGTCTATTCGGATTTTCCCGCTGGGATGGATGGATGCAGCCCGTATCGAGTTAAAGCGCAAAAGTGGTACCGGAATCCAGCTGGCATTTTCTCCATTGACAGGAACGACAACAATCAATGCCGAAAGTCCACGACTGTAACCAAGGATTTTCCTTACTGGAAGTCATGATTGCCCTGGCCATCGTGGCAACGGCGTTGGTGACTCTGTTGGGTCTGTCGCAACGGTCGATCATGGTTCAGGAGAAGGTCCAGAGGCTGACTCGGGCCACTCTGCTGGCTCAACAATTGATGAGCGAAAAAGAAGCTTCAGCGGTTCGGTCGAACCTGGCCTGGGAGCCGGAGGAGGATGTTTTCTCAGCGCCGTTTGAAGATTTTCGCTGGCAAATCAGTTATCAGGATACTTTGATCAACCAGGTCAAGCAGATCACTGTGACGGTCCTCTGGGGGAATCCTGAAAAAAATGAGGAGGTTCGCCTGGTGTCTTTCGTTCCCGCCCGAGGTTCCAGATGAGAGGTGACAAGGCGGGGTTTACATTGGTTGAAGTCCTCCTTGCAGTGCTGATTGGTGGAATGGTCCTGAGCAGTATCTACGGAGTTTTTTCTTCGGTGAGCCGTGTCAGTCAAAGGTTGGAGAGCGAAGGGGAACAGTTTCATAAAGTGCGTATTTTTTTTGATCGTATCGGCGACGAACTCAACAGTTTGAGAACTGTTCCGGTTGACAGTCAGGCTGTCTGGTCATCGGGAACAGTGGCCGACGGGAGCACTTTCCTGGAATTCAATACCGAACGAGTATCGCCGTTTTTAGAACGCTACGGGGGCCTTTCGCGGGTCCGCTACGAAATACGGGAAGATGAAGCCGGCAAAACGCTTTATCGCAGTGAGCGACTACTGCTGGCTGATCTGGCGGCAACGGAACCGCAGCCGTTCATTGATAAATTAACCGATTTCACCCTGCGCTACTATAAGACCGGGCAGTGGCTTGAAAGCTGGTCGGGAGCGTCGCCACCACAAATGATTGAAATATTTCTGCAGATCGAGACTGACGGTCGTATGCTTCCTTTCCGCAGCAGTTTTGTGTTGCCGGGGGGGGATCAATGACAGGGCGGATGAATCAGCGGGGAATGGCTTTGTTGTTGGTTTTGATTGTCGTTGCCCTGCTCAGTGCCCTGTTGATTGAATTTGCTTTCTCGAGTCTTGTCGACCTGCGTGCGACTGAAACGTTTCGTGACCGGACAAAAGCTCAATATCTCTGCCGGGGAGGAGTTGAAGCCGCGCGGATGATTCTTCAGGAGGACAACAACAACTTTGACCATCCGTCGGAATTCTGGGGAGACCATCTCGTCAATATCCCTGCGGGGGATGGCGATGTCGGGCTTGAAATTGCTGATTTGACCGGGCGTTTCAATATCAATTTTGTCGCGGACAGTCGGGGCAATCCCCTTCCCGGTTATCATCGTTTTCAGGCTCTCTGTGAAGAGGTGTTGCAGTTGGATCGTGACCAGGCTCAAGCGCTGGCTGACTCACTGGTTTACTGGTTTAATGCCGACAAAACCGTGACGACTCCTGACGATGCTTATTATGCCGATCTGCAGCCGCCTTATAGCCGGCGCGGAGCGAAGCTGCTGACGCTGGATGAGTTGCAGATGATCCGGGGGTTCACCACAGAAAACTACAATCGGCTGAAGCCGTTTTTACGGGTTGTCGGAGCTGAGCCGATTAATGTCAACACGGCTTCGCCTGAGGTCCTGTATGCATGGCAATTCTCGGCTGCTGAGGGTCATGTTGAAATCATTCTGGATTATCAGGATATAGAGGCCCTGGTCTCCTATCGGCAAGCTGCGCCCTATCAGGAACTCCAGGAGTTGAGTCTGGCTGAGGGGATTGCCGATCGCTGGGCTGCAGCATGGTTGAGCGGCTCCGTCGGGGTCAGAGGTGAGGTTTTTTATATAGAAAGCCGCGGCCGGGTGAACCAGGGGATAAAGATCGCTCAAGCAATTGTTGAAAAAAAAAGCAACAGGCTTTTAACCTACAAGGTGGAATAATTTCATGGCCAAGCGATTTATCGGTATAGATCTCGAGGGTGGAGATGCGCGGGTCGCTGTCCTGAGTGCGGGATCCGGTCAGGTTGACATGGTTCTCAACAAACGTGAGTATTCCACACCCCAGGAAGCCGCGGAAGCAATCCAGGACATGCTGGGTGGGAAAGTGGCTCTGGGAGACCGGCTGGTGACGTCCCTGCCCTGCCGGGTCGGGCTGTTTCGGCGCATGCGTTTCCCCTTTCGGGAGAAAACCAAGATCGAAGCCGCTTTACCTTTGGAACTTGCTGCCCAGCTTCCCGTACCATTGGAAGAACATCTGATTTCTTTTCTGCCTCCCCGGGCCCGCGAAAATGATTATGAAGTCGATGCTGTAGTTGTCAATAAGCTTGAAGTGGATGACCTGTTGAGGCATTTTCCGGATTCTGATCAGAATCCGCGACAAATTGACCTTTTCCCTTTCGCTTTGCTCCCTGTTCTCGCTGAAAGGGACGGTGTTCTGATCTATTGTCGCCGCCTGGAGGTTGTTGTCGCGCTTGTTTATGACGGAATTATCTGGGACTATCGTCTGTTGCCGGGAACAAGCGAACTGAAAGAGGAGGAGATTTTTGATTTTATCGCCAATCAGGTCAGCCAACTGGAAAACTCCATAGGCCATGAGGGACTGCCCCTGTGGGTGATTGGTGCCGGTGTGACTGAAAAGTTACTGGTTATGCTGTATACGACCGACAGGACGATACTCAGCCCGGCGGAAGAGGTTTTTGGCGACGAATTAAGCTGTGAAATGGCTCCTGCGGCACTTCTGGCTCTGGCTGAAATGCGTGGCGTGAAAAAGGCTGAGCAGTTGAATTTCCGCAAGGACGAATTCTCGGCGCGCGGGCAGTTTGAGATTTTCCGGACCAAACTGGTTATTGCCGGGCTTTTACTGTTAACTGTCCTGGCGGGCGGGGCCTTGACCATGCATCTGGGCTATCTGCAGAAAACCCGCGACGAAAAAAATTTGAGACAGCAGATGGTCGATATTTTCAGACAGGTGATGCCGGCTGATGCCAAGGTTGTTGATGTGCCGATGCAGCTGAAGGCCCAACTGCATGAGTTGCGACAGCAGGTTGATCTGTTCGGTCTGGGAGGGCACGGTGCGGCAACCGTGCTTCAGGCCCTGTCAAGCGGAATCGATCAGAACCTTCGCGTTGATCTTGACGAATTCAGCTATACCAACAGACAGGTGAGAATAACCGGGAATGCTGATTCCTTCGATGTGGTCAATCAGATTGCTGAAAAGCTCGGGGTCAATCCGCTGTTTTCAGGGGTTGATATCGCTGATGCCAAATTAGCTGCGGATAGTGACCGGGTTGATTTTGAACTGGTGATCAACCTGGCCGGGGGAGAGGATTAATGCTCAAGCGTTTGAATCCCCGTGAAAGGGTGGTTGTTTTTAGTGGGTTGTTCGTTGTTGCCCTGCTGTTCATCTGGTTTGTGCTGGTATCTCCGTACTTTACCACCATGTCAAAACTTGATCGTCGCCTTGTTTCTCTGGAACGCCAACTGGTTACAGTTCAATCCATGCGTGATCAGATTCTGCAATTACGTCAGCAACTGGCGACGGCAGGCCCCCAGACTCGCGGGCGCAAGCCGCTTTTCTCTCAGGTCGAAAGTCTGACGGAACAGACCGGTCTCAAACAACAACTGCTGTCGATGCGTCCACAGCCGGCAACTGTTCAGGGGGAATTTCGTCAACAGCTGGTCGAAATACGCCTGGAAAAAATGGCTCTTGCACAGCTGGTTAAACTGCTCCATGCCATTGAATATCGCAGCGGCGGTATTCAGGTCAAATCGCTGCGCATCAAACCTCGCTTTGAAGATCGTTCGGCTCTCGATGTCAATATGGTTCTGATGTCTCTGGAGATGCCATGAGACGCTCTTTTGCAGACCTTTTCCGCTTGCAGAGATTCGCCGGGCAGCGCCGGCTGCTGTTGCTCTGTGTTGTGTTGTTTTGTTTCAGTTCTGTGGTCTCATTCTGGTGGTTTTTTCCGGCAGAAATCATTCAGCGCCGGCTGGTGCGGGACCTGTCTCAGAAAACCGGTTTGCAAATGCAGGGCTACAACGCCTCAATGGCTTTCCCCCTGGGGTTGAATTTCGCTCTTCTGATTGAGCCCAGCGTGACTGAGTTAAATCCTATGAGGTTTGATCGGTTACGGGTGACGCCGCGTTGGCGAACCCTGATTTCAAAAGATCCTGCTGCTCATATTGAAGGTGAAATAAGCAGCGGCCGGTTTTTTCTGAATGCCGGCCGGAATGGTGACCTTGATTTAACCTTTCGGGACCTTGAGCTGCTACCACTACAGAAGCAAGAAAACTCCTATCGTCTCGACGGTTCCATACAGGGACTGTTCAGCGCTGAGCAATTCGCCACAGATATGCAGGGCCGCGGTGATTTTTCTGTTGAAATCAGCCGGGCTGCACTTTTAGGTCTTGAGAAGATCGGGCTCCCGAGACGTCTTGATATCGGGGTATTGATCGTCGATGGAAAGTTCAGTCAGCGCCGGGTCAGCCTTGAGAAAATTGTCTCAAGCGAGGGGGCTCTTGAACTCAGTGGAGGAGGCACCTTGCTTGTCGGTGATAATCCCGAGCAAACGCGATTGAATCTTAATGTCCGTATCCACCCGAACAGTGCGACGCCGGAGAGCTTGCGCGATCTGATCCGTTTGACCGGGGTACGGCCGACGGCAGATGGCAGTTATCTGCTCAGAATTGGTGGAACTCTGGCCAAGCCCGTGGTGCGTTGATCGGAAGTTCGACCCTGCTAGCCGTCGGGGTTGCGGACAAAGCGATAGCCGCGCCCCCGAACAGTTCTGAAAAATTGGGGTTTTGCAGGGTTGTTCTCAAAATATTTGCGTAAGCGTACGACAAAATTATCCAGTGTCCGTGTTTCCGTCCTTGGCGACATGTCCCAGACCTGTTTCAATATCTCGCCTCGCGACAGCACTTTGCCCTCATGATCGAAGAACAGCTGAAGCATTTTTACTTCCAGTTCAGTCAACTGGATGCTGCCACGGTCGGTTTTTGCCTGATGCGTCTCCAGGTCAATACAGTTCGTGCCGAAGCGGTATGATTTGGCTTTGTTCTGTCTTTCGACCCAGGGGGAGCGTCTCAATAGACCGGCGACCCGCAGGAGAAATTCCCTGAGATTGAAAGGCTTGGTCAGGTAGTCATCGGCTCCGGTTATCAGTCCATTGATGCGATCCTGATCAGCACTGCGCGCCGTTAACATCAGAATGGGGATGTTGTTGCCCTGTTGACGCAATTGTTTACAGACTTCGAGACCATCAACTCCGGGAAGCATCAGATCCAGAATCAATAAAGCAAAACCTGAGCGGGACAGATAGGCCAGGGCATCCTCACCATTATCAACATGGGTGACCTGATATCCTTCTTCCTCAAGGTTGAAAATGAGTCCCTGAGCTATATGAGGTTCGTCTTCCACCAGGAGGACAGGGGTTTTTTCAGTCATGCCGGATCTCCGCTTGGGCAAGGGGAAGGGTCAGATGAAAACTCGTTCCCCGGCCACTGCCCTGACTGTCAATCCATATCCTGCCGCCATGCAGACGGATGATATTGCGGACGATATACAGCCCGAGGCCGGTACCACGAATTGATTTTCCACTCTGGCGAACGCGGTAAAACATACGAAAAACTTTTTTCTGATACTGTCGGGGAATGCCTAGTCCCTGATCGGAGAAGATCAAGTGTGCCATTCCGCCGTCGCGTTTCAATGCAACATTGATCCGTGGCGGGCCGTCGGCGTAAAGCAGAGCGTTTTCGAGCAGATTGCGCAGTACCGTTTCGAGGGCTTCCGTTTCAAATCGGGCGATCAGATCGGGTTCAATCAACCAGTTAAGGACCCCTTGCTGAGGGAAATTGTTCCTCTCGCGCAGCAGGTAGTTTTCAAGAAACCGGGAGATATTGGCTTTTTCCAGATTCAGTTTCGCCCCTTTATGTTCAACCCGACCAGCGGTGAGGAGATTGTTGATCAGACTGTTCAGGCGGTTGCTTTCCCTTTGCATTGTGGTGACGAAAGAGCTTAACTGTTCTGCCGTGGGCTGGCGCAGTTGAATTGTCTCCAAGTGGAGTTGAATAGCGGCCAACGGCGACTTTAACTCATGGGTGACCTGATTGATGAAATGGCGTTGAGCTCTGTTCAGCGCGGCCTGGCGTCGCCAGTAGAGGAAAATAACGTAGATTCCGATCAGAATGGCGACCAGCAGGATAATCCCTTCAGTGAGAATCAGCCAATCTGTGTTATTGGGGAGCCACTCGGCCTGGTAGCGTTCAGCCAGTTCTTTTAATTGCTGATGTCGGCCTAGAAACCAGTAAATCCAGAATACGAGCAGAAAAATCCACAGGATCTGGATGCTGATAAAAGTTATCAGGGGGTGGAAAAGGCGTCGGATCAGTTTCATAGCCCATCTATTACCACTGGAGTCCAGTGTCGACAAGTCAGATTTTACACAAGTATTACATTTCTAAGTGAGCCCGGCTGATATGATCGGCCATTAAAATTACAGGAGTTGTTTATGTTTCAAGGGTTAAAAATCGGCCGGCACAGTGTTCCCTATCCGGTCATCCAGGGGGGCATGGGGGTGCGCATTTCCGGGCATCGCCTGGCGGGTCATGTCGCTTTAAACGGCGGTATCGGTATTGTTGCAGCCGCCGGTCTGGCATTGGGCAGCTCATCCTATGACGGCGGGAACTTTTTCGCCGCTGATCGTCAGGGGTTGCTGGATGAGTTGCGGAAGGCCTATGAGATCGCTCCTGATGGCGTCATCGGAGTGAACTGCATGGTCGCCGTCAGTAATTATGACGAGGTTGTGCGTACGGCCTGTGAAGGTGGTGCAAAGTTGATCATCAGCGGGGCCGGACTGCCGATGAACCTGCCAGCTTTAACTTCCGACTATCCAGACGTGGCCCTGGTTCCGATTGTCTCTTCGGTCAAAGCTGCCGAACTGATTGCCAGGAAGTGGCACAAAAGCTACCAGCGCCTGCCGGATGCAGTCGTTGTTGAAGACCCTGATACGGCGGGTGGCCACCTCGGGGAAAAACCGGAGAGGATCGGTACGGGGGAATACGATCAGTACGCTACGGTACGTGGCGTTAAAGACTATTTTGCGCAACAATGGGATCTGGATATCCCGATCATTGCCGCCGGGGGCATCTGGGACCGGCAGGATATGCAGTATGCCCTGACACATGGGGCAGATGCCGTCCAGATGGGAACCCGTTTTGTCGTGACTGAAGAGTGTGATGCGGATGACGCCTTTAAACAGGCCTATCTGAATTGCACGAAGAGCGACATCGGTCTCATCATGAGCCCGGCGGGACTGCCGGGTAGAGCAATCAATAAAAATATTGAGCAGGTGCGTCAGCGCGATGTCGATCTGGATGTCTACTGTCCGTCGGGCTGTCTGAAAAAATGTGCCTATAAGGCTGAAAGAGAGCGCTTCTGTATTGTTCACGCCCTTGATCGTGCTCAAAAAGGCGATATTGACACCGGGCTGGTTTTCTGCGGCAGCAATGCCTGGAAAGCAGATCGAATTACGACAGTTAAAGAAATTTTTGACGAACTTTTTCCTCAGGAAGAGCGTGAGGCAGTGTGATGTTTTTCAACATTTCCGTTAAAAAGCCGGGTTGACACACCCGGCTTTTTCATTTCCATTTTGGTACACAGGTTGAGTCACAAACAGCCACTCAGCTGAGAATAAAAATTATGTTTATTCTGCTCGCCATCGATCTCACCACTTAACAGCTTAACCAGTTCTTTCAGGCGCTGCTGCTCAGCCTGACCATCCTGCAACCAGGTTTTAAGGTGTTTTTCCATGACTTTGCCGGCAACCGGTCCGATTTGCTGCGCCAGAGCTCGCTTTATGGTGCTCAGTTCCCCGGAAAATTCTCCCTTCATGACCTCCTGGGGGTTTTCTTGGGGGACTTCTTTGTGCAGCGGCATTTTTTCACAGTCAGTGATCTGGTTCTGCAGATCCTCAGCGAGTATGCTGATGGTCATATTGACCAGGTGGATGTTTGCATCGGGTTCGCAGATCAGCACCAATGATGAGGATTTACAGATCCTCTTGACCATGATAAGAGCTTCATCGTACTGAATTTCAAGGCCGTTGACGTCGAGTTTGATTGTGTCGTTGAGTCTGAAAATACGGTTCAGGGTGTGGCCGACGAGTTCCTGGGTTTCCTTTTTGAAAATGGCGGGAAGGCTTGAAGCTATAATCCCTTTTGGGGCGGAATAGAGACAGGCTCCCAGAACGCCGGGCGATGTTTTGATCTCTTCAAGGATTTTTTGCATGCAAACCTCGTTAAAGGGTGATCTGTTCAACAATATGGCCCAGCTGATCGACAATGATTGCCGGCGAGACATGGGCATCGAGATCCAGACCCAGGATAAATTGTTTGGTAAGGATTGCCAGGATTCGGTCTCCCGACGTTTGTTCCATGATGATGTGGTAGGGCCCGTTAAAGCCCAGGTGGGTTTTTAACTGTTCAGCCGTGAGGGCCACAAAGGCAACATATTCTCCCAGCCTGTCTCCCTGTTCATTATGGTGAGTCAACCTGGTTCCGTCTTTAGCGACAACAACCATGCGTCGAATCCCGGTCAGTTGATTGATCGTCTGCTCAAGTTGGTCAAATTCTGACATGTTTCGGCCTCGTAGCTTTATTCACTGAGTTTTTTGAACTCAACCCGTCGATTCAGAGCCCGGTTTTCGGTGGTGGTGTTCGGCACTGCCGGACGGGTATCGCCAAAAAATGCGACAACCAGATTTTCCGGCACGATGGCAAAATTATTCACCAGATACTCTTTGACCTGTTCCGCTCGTAATTTGGAGAGCTGAAGATTCAGCTCCGGATCGCCGGAACTGTCGGTATGACCCGATATTTCGAATTTCTGTTGCGCCAGGGCGGGATTTTCCAGAGCTTTTCCAACAATCTCCAGCTGTTCTGCAGAACGCTCTGTAAGCCGTGACGAATCGATATAAAAGAGGATCTGCATCCGCACGATCGGACCGTCGAGAGCCCCGCTGGTGGTCTCCTGGCTTTTGCTTTCCTGCATGACGCGAATGAATTCTGCGGAGGTAATTTCTCCGCCTGATGCTGATCGCTGTTTTATTCTGGCGAGTTCCAGAGAAGAGCTTGCTCTGGTATCATCCGGCGCTATGCGCAGGCCATTTTCATAGGCTCTGATGGCTGCGGCACCATTTCCCAAAACCATGTAGATATCCCCCAGACCGAAGAACGCTTTGGCGTAAGTTGGGTCAAGTTCGGCGGCTTTGAGGTAATGGGTCAGCGCTTTGTCGTATTTACGCAGCCGTTCCGAGGTGTAGGCGGATAAATATTGAACTTCAGCATCTCCTCCACAGCGTTCCAGGGCTTCAGTCAAAAGAGTTTTTTTCTTCAGCAGGTTGCGCTGTATTCTGATCTGCTGTTTGAGCTCTTCGCATTCCTGTGCCACAGATGTGTTGGGGTTGCAGCAGAGTGTCAGAACTGCCATCGCGAAGAGCAATTTGATCAGTTGAGGCATTGTCAGTCTCGTCGCTATTTTAATAGTTTTACAAGGCTGATACGCAGACGTTCGATCGCCAAGGCGAGGGCGCCGATCTCATTTTTGGAGTTTGAGACGATGGGGTCATCGAGATCCTCACCCAGGCTGAAACGTTCAGTCCGTTCTGCCAGATGGACGATGGGTGACACAACCGAACGGTCGAGAAAAAACCAGATCGCCACTAAAATCAGGATAATTCCTGCCGCGCCGATACCAACCAGGGTCAGAGACAGTTTTTTGCGGCCTGAAGAGCGGCCTGTGTTGGAATGTAAATGACAAAAGCCGCGACGGTTTCGTTTTCACTCCAGTTATAACCCGCCTCAGAGCCATATATTTCAATCTGGTCTTTGGGGGCCTCATCGGGGTTGCCATGACAGCTCAGACAGCCTTTGCTGTCTACTCTGATGGGTTGGGCAAAGAAAAACACCTCATTGCCATTTTTCACCAATCGTCCTTCGTCAGATTTGAGTGACGGATTGTTCTTGAAGTTGCTGATGATTGCCTGTTCTTGCGCGTCTGCCTTGTTCGAAGCGTTGAGCGGATCAAGGGTCGCCTGTTTGAAAACGTATCCCGGGTAACTCTTTTGAAACAGTTCAAAGGTTCCGCGTGCTGAAACAAAGCCGGACATCAATTCAGGATAGAATCGGTCAGCTTCGATAAGTTCTTGAACCAGCGGTTTCTGAACCAGTTTCATGTAGTTTTTTGTCGCCATGGCGTAATTAAGAATAATATTGCTTTTGATCTTTGCTTCATCCATGGCGTTGTTGACGCTGAGTTGATAACTGGTGACCCCGATAACGGCGATGGCTAAAGCTCCCAGAACGCCCATCACCAGCAATGATTTAATCCTTATCCCCATTAAGAGTCTCCCGTAAGCAGATGAGGTTTAATTTCTTTAATTGTAGATCTAAAATAAAAGCTAGCAAATATTTTCTTCTGTGTCAAACGATAACGCACAAAATAACATATATAATATTGAATAGTTGATTATAGTGATTTCTAAATGTTTAAGTCAGAAGGGGCTCTTTATAGAAGAACCGCTGGATCAGACATTTCCGTCCCCAAATGAAAGAGTTTTCTGTATAATCCAGCAAATTTACCCCAGTCTTTTCTGGAGAGGAGTTTTTCATGCTCAGTTACGGGCGTCGCGGTATTTTTCTCTTACTGTTATTTTCCAGTCTACTGGTGTTTTGCACACTACAGGCCCAGGCGGGTGAAAAAGAAGAGCGTATTCGGGAACTGCAGGAGAAAATGCAGCTGCTGAAGCAGCAGCTGGCGGTTATGCAGGAACAAAAACTGCGCGAGCAACCCCCGCAAGAGATCCCCTGGCAACCGCTTCTGGAACTTGGTCAAGAGCGTCCGGCATACAGGCAATATGCCTACCTTCTGGGAGCACAAATGAGTCAGGAGGAGCTGGACAGCGTTCTGCAGCAGGCATACTTCCTTGCCTCACAGGATTCTCTCGAAGAGCGGGGGACGCTCTTTCTCGTCCCCACGCTGCAGTTATCTGCCGGGCAGCAGATGTCAGTGGACTCATATAATCGTGACCTAGCCGGCCGGATTTTGCGCCAGGCCGGGGTCCCGACAGCCATAGAAGGGGGGCTGCTCGTTACGGCGGCGGCATTGACCAGTGAAAGTGGTACAGAGGAGATCATGTTGTTCATCGATCTCGCCGGATCGGATCAGATCCTGCGGTCAAGAATTTTTGAACTTCTCAGCTCTCAGCGATTGTTTACGGAAGGGGGCAGCATCCATAATTTTATCTGGGACCTGGTCCAAAATGCCTCTCCCCAGGTTTTCAGCATTTTCCGGCAGGGGAATCTGGCCTGGTTGGTTTTGGATTCCGATGAGTAAGAAAGCCCTCCCGGCTTTGCCGGTTGACTGCTCCAGCAGGCACAGGGCTTCTCACTAAAACAAGTATTTCAGTCGAGAATGGTTGAGCTTGAATCGGAACCTATAGTACCTTGCAGGAAAGCCGCTTTTTTTTCATAAACTTTGAGGAGTTGCGATGAGTTCCAAAGAACAGGAGTTTATTCCCAAGTGGATCGCCTGGGAAACGACCCAACGCTGCAATCTTAATTGCGTCCATTGCCGTTGTTCTTCTGACATGTCGGCAGCAGCGGGGGATTTTAACACTCAGGAAGCCTTTAAGCTGATCGATGATATTTGTGAAGTCAGTACCCCTGTACTTGTCTTGTCAGGGGGGGAACCTCTGCTGCGGAAAGATATCTTCGAAATTGCTCAATACGGGACGGAAAAAGGGTTGCGCATGTGTATGGCAACCAACGGCACGCTGATCACCGACGCAGTGTGTAAGAAAATGAAAGCTGCGGATATCAAGATGGTTTCTCTGTCGCTGGATGGCTCAACGGCGAAAATCCATGATGATTTCCGTAACTCGCCTGGCGCTTATGACGGGGTGATCCGCGGGGCTGAAACGCTGAAGCGTAACGGCATTCCGTTTCTGATCAATTCGTCTTTTACTAAACGAAACCAGGGCGATATTGCCGCGACATTCAAGAAAGCCAAGGGGCTCGGGGCGACAGCCTGGTATATGTTCATGATTGTGCCCACAGGTCGGGGCGAAGAGATCATGAACGAACTGATATCCGCAGAAGATTATGAAGAAATCCTGGCCTGGCACTTTGAGCAGGAAAAGCATGAGGATGATATCCTCATGCGGCCGACCTGTGCACCACACTATTACCGCATTGTTCCACAGATGGCTAAAGCCGAGGGGGTCGATTTCAAGCGTCGCAGCCTGACCTTTTCCACCGGGGGTGGCAAAGGTTGTATTGCGGCCCAGACCATCTGCCTGATCGATTGCTTCGGTAATCTGAAGCCTTGTTCCTATTTTCATTCGTCGGTCGGCAATGTCAAACAGATCCCTTTCAAAGAACTCTGGTTCAACTCCAAAGTTTTCAACGATCTGCGCGATTTCAGCAAATATAAGGGCAAGTGTGGCGAGTGTGAATTTATCAATGTGTGTGGCGGTTGTCGAGCCAGGGCGGATGCCGTTTACGGCGATTATATGGCTGAAGAACCCTTCTGCAGTTATATCCCCCAACGCACGCGTAAAAGACTGGAGCGTGAGGCTGCGGGAAGAAAATAACCGGCCGATAATGATGGTGTCATTGAATCAGTTCACATAAATATGATCCGCAGAGAGACAGGAGATTTTGTTGATGAGCACAGAATATAATTTTCTCAAAGCCTGCTGGTGTCAGCCGGTTGACCGGGTTCCCGTCTGGCTGATGCGTCAGGCCGGACGTTATTTGCCGCAATACAAAGCAGTCAGAGCACAGGGGGGTGGAACATTCCTTGACCTCTGCAAGGACCCGGCCCGGGCGGCCGAGGTGACCATTCAGCCGATTGATATTCTTGATGCCGATGCGGCGATTCTGTTTTCCGATATTTTGACCCCGATTGAACCGATGGGGATGAAGCTCGATTTTGTTCCCGGTCCGGTGTTTGAAAATCCCGTTCGGACTGCAGCTGATGTCGATGCCCTGGTTGTGCCGGATGATATGGCTGAAGCCGTCGCTTATGTTCCGGATATCATCAAACGTCTGCGGGTCGCTTTTGAGGGGCGCGTGCCGCTTATCGGGTTCGGTGGAGCACCGTTTACCCTGGCCTGTTACATGGTTGAGGGAAAAGGCAGCAAGGATTTCGCCAGTTTAAAACAGATGATGTACGCTGATTTCCCCCTTTATGATGCCTTGATGCAAAAAGTCACCGAGATGGACCGGCGTTATCTCAACATGCAGATAGCGGCGGGCGCCCAGGCGATTCAGATTTTCGACACCTGGGGCGGGTTGCTG
Organism: Desulfuromonadales bacterium; assembly: GCA_016931615.1. Taxonomy (GTDB): domain Bacteria; phylum Desulfobacterota; class Desulfuromonadia; order Desulfuromonadales; family Geopsychrobacteraceae; genus JAFGEL01. Next base: position 76,930 of record JAFGEL010000072.1, on the reverse strand, counting down.
GCCCCGCATGATTTTGAACGCTACATACTCCCTTACGTCAAAACCCTCATCGACGGCCTTGATCGTGACGGAATTCCGATCATCTATTTCGTCAAAAACGGCGGCACGATGCTCGAGCTGGTCAAGCAGGCCGGCAGCGACGTGATCGGTCTTGACTGGCATGTCAACCTGGGCAAGGCCAGGGATATTCTCGGTGATGATGTGGCTGTTCAGGGAAATCTCGATCCGACGGTGCTTTATGCTCCAAAGGACTATATCGAGCGCGAGGTGCAGCGAATTCTTGACGAGAATGCCGAACGTCCCGGGTTTATCTTTAATCTGGGGCATGGGATTCTGCCGACGGTGCCACCGGAGAATGCCATCCACATGGTTGAATGCGTTCATCGTTTAAGTCAGAAATAATCGCCAATCGTTTAGAGGGGGCAGGGTTTTTCCTGTCCCTTTTGTATTGTGGATGTGAACCATGCCTGATACCAAGCCGACAGCACTGATTCTGCTCAATATGGGCGGCCCTGACAGCCTTGATGCGGTGGAGCCGTTTCTCTACAACCTCTTTTGCGACCGTGAGCTGATTCAGCTTCCTGCGGGGGGGCTGCTGCAGAAACCCTTTGCTAAGCTGATTTCGCATTTTCGTGCCAAGAGGGTGGTGCAAAACTACCGGGCCATCGGGGGAAAATCGCCGTTGCTGGAGTGGACGCAGAAGCAGGCTGCCGGGGTTGCCGGGCGGTTGGGGGAGCGTTTCAAGCCCTACGTTATCATGCGCTACTGGCATCCGTTCGCCGATGATGTGCTGGCCGAAATCCGCTCCGCCGGTCTTGAGACGGCGGTGGTTTTGTCGATGTATCCTCATTATACCGGGGCTACGACCGGCAGCAGCGTCAACGATTTCAAACGCGCCGCCGCCCGAGTCTATCCGGAGCTGGAATATCAGTTGATTGAAGAATGGTTCGACTGGCCCGGTTACCTTGACGCCCTGGCCAATCGGGTCAATGAGGGCCTGGACACCTTTCACGATCTGATGCGTGACGAAGTGCAGATTCTGTTTTCCGCCCACGCCCTGCCGCAGAAATTTATTGATCGCGGTGATCCTTATCAGCAGCATGTTGAAACAACGGTCCAGGAGGTGATGCAGAGGGTCGGCCACTACGACTGGTCGATTGCCTATCAGAGTCGCAGCGGGCCGGTCAAGTGGATGGAGCCGGGAACTGAAGAGGTGATCGCTGAACTGGCCGAGGCCGGACATCGCGCGCTGCTGATGGTTCCAGTCTCTTTTGTTTCAGATCATATTGAAACTCTGGAAGAAATCGATATCGAATACCGTGACCTCGCGACCTCTCAGGGCATTGTTCATTTCTGCCGGACTCCTTCGCTCAACGCTCATGACGACTTTCTCACGGCACTTGCCGATCTGGTGCGTGAACGTTACCGTTTATGAATATCTGCCGGCTGTGTAAAAAAGAATTTGATCCTGATCAGCAGCTGACCGATCCAGCGCAGCTGGCCGGGCAGCTGCTGGCCATCGAAGATTACGGTGATGAGGGTGAACTCTGCCCCGATTGTCTGGCCAGCCGGGGACGTTTGGCCATGATGTATCGTTCTGATTGCTTTGACTGATCTGCCCTTTCGAGAATATCTCCCGGTGAAAAGGACTCCCGAATGATGCCTGGTTCAGCCCCGCCTCAGAGCACCCTTTTTGATATGCTGCTCACCAGCTGTTACAGCTATGCCGAGCGCACGGCTTTTGTTTACCGCTCAGTCAATTCGGAATTTGAAGTCAGTTACAGTAAATTCATGGATGATGCCCTGATTCTGGCCAGAGCATTCAAACAGCGGAAAATGATCAAGGGCAGTAAGGTGATGCTGCTTTCAGACAATCGTTATGCCTGGATCGTCACCGATTTTGCCCTGCTGTCTCTCGGTGCCGTCAGTGTTCCGCGGGGAAGCGACACCCCGACACAGGAGTTGGAATTTATCCTTGAACATGCGGAATGTGAGTTTCTGATCATCGAAACCGAGCAATTGCTCAAAGCCCATGAAGAGATGCTGAAAAAGCTCAAACATCTCAAGGCGATTTTTGTCATTGTGGCGGAAAAGGTCAACCGCTGGTTTGATCACACCTACAGTTATAATGACATCCTGGAGGAGCGCATTCTGACCCAGGAGGATCGCGATAGCTTTGTGGCGCGGCGTTATGGCCTGAGTCTTGATGACCCCTTTACGATGATTTATACCTCGGGAACCACGGGGACGCCCAAGGGGGTTGTGCTGACCCATCGCAACATCATGTACAATGTTCGTACCCTGCCTGAATTGATCGACCTGCGTGAGTCCGATCGCTGGGTATCGATCCTGCCCAGTTGGCATATCTTTGAACGGGCTGCTGAATATCTAGCTCTGTCCAGCGGGTGCTGCACGGTCTATTCAGGTGTAAAAACCTTCGCTTCCGACCTGGAGAAATATCAACCGACCCTGGTCGCTACCGTACCCCGTTTATGGGAGTCGATGTACGCGAAAGTCAATCAGGCACTGGAAAAGCAGAGTCCACGCAAGGCCAGAATTTTCAACCTTCTGGTGAAGATTTCCGCCCGTTTCAACCGACATAAACGCATATTTCTGGGACAGGTCCCGGTTTTTCAGCGGGTTTTTATCCTGCGTCGATTATGGCAGAAGCTGACGGCAGCAATCGTGATGGTGCTGCTCTTTGTCCCCAACCTGTTGGCCAAATACAAATTGCAGGCCGTGCAGGAAAAGTTCGGGGGGCGATTACGCATGGCGATCAGTGGCGGAGGAAGCCTGCCCCTTTATCTGGAAGAATGGATCGATGCTGTTGGTATCCGTATTGTTAATGCCTACGGCATGACCGAATGTGCCCCGGCAATCGCCGGCAGGGCTCTCAGCTGTGAAGTTTTCGGCACCCTGGGCCCACCGACTAAAGATACTGAATTGCGGCTGGTCGATGAATCAGGGCAGACTGTGTCGTCCGGACAGGTGGGTGAAATTCAGGTGCGTGGTGAACAGGTTTTCAGCGGGTATTTTAAAAATGCTGAAGAAAATGCCAAATCATTCACTGAAGATGGTTTCTTCAGAACCGGTGACCTGGGTAAATTGACTCTCACCGGAGAGCTGGTTATCACTGGGAGATCGAAGGAAATTATCGTTCTGGCCAGTGGGGAGAATATCGATCCCAGCCGGATTGAATCGACCCTGACGCAGCTGCCCTTTGTCAGCGACGCGGTCCTTGTCGGGCAGGACAAGAAAGGCCTGGGAGCCCTCATCGTGCCTGATTTTGACCAGTTACGCGATTTTGTTATGCAAAAGTTCGAACGCAGTGTCGAGTCGACGGAGGCACTCCTCAAAGACAAGCAGGTTATCGATCGGGTCAAGGCGGAGATGAACCGACTGCTGCACCCCAAACAGGGGTTCAAGCCCTTTGAAAAACTGCAGAACATTCATTTTCTCGATAAAGAATTCAAAATGGGAGACGAGCTGACCAATACGCTGAAGAAAAAGCGTCACGTGATCGAGGCAAAATATCACGAGATTATCGGCAAGCTGCTGAAATAATATCCTGTCATCCTTATGTGATACTGCTGAGCATATCCCGGTGCAGCTCTTCGCGCAGCTTTTTCGCTATGGGTCCCACGGCTCCCTGGTTGATAGTGAAATCATCAACCTTAACAACCGGCATCACCTCCAGTGATGTCGAGGTGATAAAAACCTCGTCGGAAAATTTCAGATCCTGCAACTTGAATTCACCGCTGATCACCCGCAGATTTAACTGCTCTTCGCACAGCCGCATAATCGTCGCTCGAGTGACCCCTTCAAGCAGACCGGTTGAAGCGTCGGGGGTGAAAACCCATTGATCTCTGACCCAGAAAATATTTGATGCCGAACCCTCGCAGATATGCTCTTTATTGTTGAGCATAATGACTTCAAAGGCGCCGGCGGCTTTGGCTTCAAGTTTTCCCAGCAGGCTGTTGAGGTTGCTGATCGATTTGATCTTCGGGTTAATGGCTTCAGGAGCATTGCGGCGGGTCTGGGCGACCTGCAGGTGGATGCCTTTAGCGTAGTACTCGTCTTTGAAGCCTTTGAATTCTCTGCCGACTACCAGACGGGTGAGATCATTGTGAAAGTCGCGCTGGAAACCGATCTCCCCCTTGCCACGGGTGATGGTAATGCGGTAGTAGGCATTGTTGAGATTGTTCCTTTCCCTTAATTCCAGGAGAATGTTTTCCAGGTCCAGTTGGGTGCAGGTCACCGGGTAGTTGAGCGCCTTGGCCGATTGCACCAGGCGCTGATAATGTTGTGAAAACTGGTAAAGGTGGTCACCGACGGAACGGAAGCTTTCGAAAATACCGTCCCCGTAAAGAAACCCCTGGTCAAAGACCGAAATCATTGCCTGATCATCTTTGACAAATTCACCGTTGAGATAAACGTAGCTCATAAATTTGTATTTCCTGCTTGGATGGTTGATGACCTATACTAGCGTTTTCAGGAATTTTAATGAAGTGGTTGAAGGATATTTGTATCTGGATGGTCAGATGATTTGATCCGAAGGAGTTGGTTTTGCCCGGTGACAGGCTTAGAAAAGAACTGCTTGAACTGACGAGTGAGTTGATTCGCATCCCCTCAACCCAATCACGCCCGGATGCCATCCAGCGCTGTTCCTCGTTTATCTGCGATTGGTTCAAGCGTAACGATGTCTCCTATCAGTCTCACGATTGTGCCGGAGTTCCCTCCATCAGCGTTTTGCCCCAAGCGGGTAAGGCCCCTATCATGCTGCTGGCGCATTTCGATGTGGTTGAAGCGGATGACGAAGGGCTTTTCGTCCCGGTGCAGAAAGATGGGTGTCTGTTCGGCAGGGGGGCCATAGACGATAAATACGCCGTGGCTGTTTCCATGGTCCTCTTTCGTGAATATCTTGCCCGGCTGAAAAAACAGGGCCTGAGTCAGCAGCATATGCCGTTCGGGTTGCTGTTGACCGGTGATGAAGAGGTGGGAGGATTCAAGGGGGTCGGGGAACTGGGAAAAACCATCGAAATGGACTTTTTTCTCGCTTTGGATGGAGGCAACCCGAAAAAAGTTGTCACCAGAGAAAAAGGGATTTTACAGTTCCGGCTTGAGGCCGAAGGCCGGGCGGCCCATTCCGCCAGGCCCTGGCTGGGTGAGAGCGCTTTCGACCGGCTGATTGATGATTATCACCGTTTGCGGGACCTCTTTGCCACTTCAGCCGCAGGCCACTGGCACAATACGCTGGTTCTGACCAATTGTCATGCCGGAAGTGGTTCGACCAACGTTCTGCCGAGTCGGGCCAGTGCCAACATCGACCTGCGCTACACCGAGCAAAGCGATCCAGATATACTGATCAAAACCATTCGGGATACGGTATCGTCTACGGTCATCATCGATGCCAGGGAGCCGGTCTTTCATGGCGGATCCTCAGTTTGTCTTGAGCTGCTGCTCAAACATGCAACAGGAGCTGTCACCGGATACGAGCATGGTGCCTCGGATGCCCGCTTTCTCAGCGCTCTTGGGGTCCCCGGCGTGGTCTGGGGAGCCGATGGCCAAATGTCTCAGCACACCAGCGATGAACATGTCGTGATATCAAGTATGTATGACGTTTACGACAGCCTTGTGAACTTTTTTCTCGAATATTCGCAGGAGTTCGGGACATTGAAAGCGCACAGGCTTTAAGAGGGCCATCCCCCCCGTGGTCGGCCCGAATAACCGTCAGCTTGTTGTTTTGTCTCGAACACAAAGCGATGCCAAGTGCTTCAGGCAATCGCTTTCTGAATGATCTTGTTCATGTTTTCAAAGTTTTCAGCCATGCCGGCCGCAAACTGGTCATCACTCGGGCCTTTTTCAAATGTGTTGTGCCCCAGCAGGTCAGCCATCAGGTTTGCCGAATAACCGAGTGTTCGCAGTTCTGTGGTCTCTCCGTTGCTGTAAACGAAAATCAGCTTTTGGACGAAAATTCCCCGGTCAGGATTGTGCGGTACCACTTTGCCTGAGCGTTGCGGGTTACAAACCTGCAGCATGACATGTTGATAGTTAGGGGGAAGGGTCACGCCTTCGCTGCGATAAAATTCGGCCAGGTCTTCCCGGTTATGGTGATAAATCTCGAAATCGAATTCTTTGACCGCTTCTTCCAGATTTTTCAGTACGACTTCAAAGGGCTTGGTGGTGCTGCTCTTGTACAGTTTTACGTCACTCATAAGGTCTCCTTGCTGATGTGCTGTTGGTGTAAAATATCGTAATATTCAAAAAACTGAATGTCAATGGTCTGATCCGTTTATCCTCCGTCGATACAAGCAAGCAGGTTGCCGATTTTAACTCGAGGGTGTGCGGCAGCCCGGATCAGTAGCGAGTGGAATTCAGCGTGATCCGGATGCTCGGGTATATGAACCGCACGAAGGCGGTATTCTAATTGGCTGAAGGTGCCCCAGTTAACCAGTTTGCTGAAATATGCCGTAGCATTGAATTGATTGGCAAGGTCAATAAAAGCAGGAATTTCCCGGTAATTGTTGGCCTGTACGACCATACTCAAGGTGAGGGGTAAACAGAGCCTCGAAATAAACTCAAGGTTGTTCAACAATCGGGAAAAGGAACCACCGCTGCGATTGAGCGCATAGGTTTCCGTTGTCGCCGCATCGATGGAAATTTCTGCCGCGCTGATCCGGGAATGCAGGGCGGGTAGGGCTGCCCACAGCTGTTCCGTCCAGAGCTGGGCGTTCGTATGCAGACGCAGGTCGGGGCCGTCGGGCTGCTGATTCAGGTCGTGCAGCAGCCTGAGGTAGGTCGGGCTTCCGAACGGGTCGCCAAAACCGCTTAAGGTTATCTCATGCGCTTGTGGAAGCAGCTGATCGATGATGCGCTCAGCGACTAATTCGCAGGTTTCAAGCTCTTTGCCGAAGGCCTGATGTATCTCAGACCGACAACTTGAGCAGGACAGGTTGCAGCTGTCATCGAAACAGAGATTGAGGCGTCTGGGATAATAATCGAGCTGAGTCTGGCGCTGTTCAAGGGCGGTACGCACCTCGGCGTTTTGAACAGAGGCGACGGGACTGACGGGCTCTGTTTGCGTCGATAGAAAAGGGCAGCGCCTGCTGTTGCAGTTGTGGAAACTGTGATTCAAAATCGATTTACGGATCTCCTGGGCAAGGGGACCGTTCCAGAGCGTATCGATGTCCTGTTCAAGAATATTGCCGAGGGGGCGTTTCAGCCAGCCCGGACAACAGAGAAAGATGCTGCCGCCGGGGTGAATTTCGCACCACTCAAACGGACGGGTGCAGATCAGTCGCTGTTCTGCTAAAGTCGACACAGTTACCCCTTGTTCTCTTATGATATGTAGATATGACAGGAGTTGTACCCCATGACCGACCTGCTTGACCACCCGTTGATCAGCGAACGTTATTTTTTTCCACGCAGCGGTTCGTTTTCCGATCCGTTTTGGGTTGATTGTGGAGATGCCAGATTAGCCTGCAGTTATGATGAAATTGACCCGGCTGCGAAAACCCTGGTCCATTTTCACGGCAACGGAGAAATTGTCGATGACTGGCGGGGTGACTTCGTCGGCCTGATCAACCGAATGGGCTGCAACTGCTTCCTGGCTGAACTGCGCGGCTACGGTCAATCAAGCGGAGATCCTCAGCTCGGGAAAATGCTCAAAGATGTCGTGCCGATTGTTGAAGCGCTCGGCCGTTCTGTTGAAGAGCTGATTTTCTTTGGCCGCAGCGTAGGTTCGATTTTTGCCCTTGAAGCTGCGGCACGCTTTCCTCATGCTGCCGGACTGGTTCTTGAGAGCGGGGTGGCTGATGTGCTGGAACGACTGCTGCTGCGGGTTGAACCCGCGGAACTCAATGTCAGCGGAGACACCTTGAAACAGGCCGTCGCCCGGCACCTGAATCATCAGGACAAGTTGAAAAGCTTTCTGGGGCCGGTTCTGGTGCTTCATACACAGCACGACGGCCTGGTTGACGTCAGCCACGGACAGCGGCTCTACGATTGGGCGTCAGGTCGAAAGACACTGAAAATATTTCCCCATGGCAACCATAACGACATCATGTATGTCAACGCGCGCGAATATTTCAGTCTTCTGCAGACATTTATTTCATCACTTGCGTGAAAGACGTTTATTGAGTTATCGGTCAGGCAACAGTGACTGCTTGTTCGCCCCTAAACGTCGGGCATTACAGAGCATTCAGCTTAAAGCCTGGTCAACGATGCGTGCGAGTTGGGAAAATTGGCAAGGTTTGGCCAAAGCTGAGCAGAATCCATAGTCTCGGAAATTTGCCATAATCGGATCCTGAGAATATCCACTCGAGACGATGACCTTTGCATCAGGGTTGATTTGTAGAATTTCCTTGATCGTGTCTCTTCCTCCCATGCCGCCCGGAACGGTCAGATCCAAAATGACCAAGTCTGGCGGAAGTCCTTTTTCCAGCTCTTTTCGGTAGATTCGCACAGCCTGTTCTCCATCGTTGGCGAGCAGGACGTCATGGCCCAGCGCTTCAAGCATATCGCGGGTAATTGCCCGTACCTGCTCTTCATCATCCATGACGAGAATTTTAGCCTGTTGAGAGGTCGGACTGGGTTCAAAGGGCTTTTCATCAGCAACGGCAGTCTCGGCTGATGCCGGAAGATCAATGATAAAGGTCGTGCCTTCTTCAAGGGTGGAGTGAACGGAGATGTGTCCCCCGTGTTTAGTGATGATCGAATGAGTGATGGCCAGCCCAAGGCCGCTGCCATGTTGTTTCGTGGTGAAATAAGGATCGAAAATTTTGTCCAGGAGATGGGGCTGAATTCCGGTTCCCGAGTCTTTAATCTGCATCCTGACAAATTTGCCGTGATCAGAAGGGGGGGCATCAGTGCGCTGATCGCTGATATTTTCACAGCTGACTTTGATTTTTCCACCATTCGGCATAGCGTTGCAGGCATTCAGAATAAGGTTTTGAACCACCTGGCTGATCTGGCTCTTGTCGATATCGACAAACCAGAGATCATCAGGAAAATTGTACTCACAGGCTACTTTATTGCCGTGCAGAACAAACTCTGCTGAATCTTTGATGATCTCGGTGAGAGCTGCAGTTTCCTTGATCGGTTGTCCCCCTTTGGCGAAGGTCAGGAGCTGCTGAGTCAAATCGCGTGCCCGGAAGGAAGCCTTAATTGCTTCATTCAGCAATTTCCTGGTTTTGTCACTGACCTTGTCGTCAAGGAGCGACATGTCGAGATTACCGAGGATGGCGGCAAGAATATTGTTGAAATCGTGGGCAATGCCTCCGGCAAGGAGGCCGATCGATTCGAGTTTTTTGGTCTTGGCCAATTCCTCTTCAGTTCGCAGCTGCTCAGTGACATCTCTGAATACGAGGACAACCCCGATGATCTTGCCGTCGTTGTCGCGAATGGGTGCTCCGCTGTCGGCGATATTTCTCTCGACACCGTCTTTGGCGATCAGAGCGGTATGGTTTGCCAGACCGATAATTTGACCCGTGGTGAGAACTTTATCAACCGGACTTTCACAGAGTCGTCGAGTCACTTCATTAATGATATGAAAAACTTCAGTGAGTGGTCGTCCGATCGCATCGTCCTGACTCCACCCGGTGAGTTGCTCAGCGACATGATTGATGAGAGTGACTCGACCTGCGGTATCGGTGGTGATGACCCCGTCACCGATACTTGCCAGGGTGACGGCTAAACGTTCCCGTTCTTCAGCAAGCTTTGATTCGGCGAGTTTTCTCGTGGTGATGTCGGTTGCCACCTCGAGTCGCACGATCCGGCCATCGACCCATTCAATGGCTTGGTCGTGAATATAGAACCAATGATTGTTGAAGGTGCTTTTGAATTCCCAGGTATGAATTCCGCTTGGTCGGCCTTCTTCATCCAACAGATATTTGTTGGTGCAGAACGGGCATGGCCCCTTCTGGTTTCTCTGAATGCTTTGCCAACAGATCTGACCGCTGATGTCACCAAGTTTCTGCTTGCCGGACGCGTTGACGAACAGAACTTCGTAGGTGTTCATGTCGGCGACATAGACGATTGAGTCGAGGCTGTCCATGATCAGGCGAAAGCGCGCTTCACTGTCACGCAAGATTTTCTGTGCGGAATTGATCGCTTCTGCCATTTCGTTGAAAGCGCGCGCGAGAGAGCCCACTTCATCCGGTTTTTTTTCAAGTTGACTCCGGGCGTCGAGAGAGCCCGCGGCGAAATTGCTGGTCAGCTCAACCAGGTCCATAATCGGTGAAATCAACGTTTTTCTGCCGATGACCCAGGCGATGAACAGGACGACAACCGTTCCCGATAACATGAGGAGCAGATTTCTCGTCATCACGGCAGTCGCCGTCGCCAGGATTTCGGTCTCGGGTACGCCTGCCCAGACATACAGGTAGGGAGGATCTTCAGGTGTCAGGCGCACCTGTTCAAACGCACTCACCCGCTTAATGCCGTCGGAACCGCTGCCTAGAAAAAAACCCGGTTCCTGAGTGTCCCTGGTCATTTCCCAGGCGCTTTTTTGAATCGGTTTCCCGACAGGATTGGTGTTCTCCTGTTCCGGGTAATAGAATAATCTGATGCCTTTATGGTCCGTGACTGCGATGAAGGATTTTCCCGGAAGCCCAGAGATTTCGTGAATACGGCTGAATTGAGTCAGTTTGATTGCCGCGGTTAAAACCGCGATAGGCTCATTGTTCTCGGAAAAAACCGGACAGGCAAACGCAAAAGCGGGAACTTTCGGCCCCACCCGGGAGATGATGTACTCACCGACGGCAAAAGACTTTTTGGCCAGCGCTTCGTAGACATGCTTGCGATCTTTCAGGTTGGTTGCTGACGAGGGGCGCCCGGAAGCAAGAACGTCCCCGTTCAGTGCGGTCAGAGTGATATTCTGATAATTGGGGTTTTCTTTCAGAACCGCCTGGAATATATCGGCGCTGGTTTTGAGATCAAGATCGCGGATTGCCGGCATGACGGCCAGTGTCGTGAGGAGTTGCCTGGTTGACCTGCTTAGATCCAATTGGGTCTCGGCCATGGAATGGGTGATCAACAAAAGATTCTGTTTCGTCTCTTCAATTGACAGTCGTCTTTGCTCGATACCCGTGTACAGCAGGATGAATACCGCCGGAAGAACGGCAAAGCAGATTAACAAGGTCAGTTTTGTGCTGATCGATCTCAAAGCGAACCTTCCTGCAACTTTTTGAAAAGATGTCTGTATCTATAAAGGTTCTTGACTCTCAGGCTTCAGCAAAATTCGATATCTGAAAGCGTTTTCCGGCAGAATGTTAGCAATTTATCATTATATTGCCGTATCTCCAAGATATTTCATTTCTAAGTTCGCGTTAACCATATGAAAATAGTGTTTTGGTCCCAAAAGTTAGAATTCACGTTGATGGTTTTTTTAGCTTCTTAATGGGGTGTGCCGAGTTGTCTGAATGAGGATTTTATGCCTGCTGGGTCAGAAGTCTGTCGAGCTGGTTGGCAAAGCGGTTCCGATCGACTCGACTTAAGGCTGCCGGTCCACCGGTTTCTATCCCCGAATTGCGCAGGGACTCCATGAAATCTCTTACGTTCAGGCGCTCGCGGACATTTTCACGGCTATACAGCTCACCGCGGGGATTCAACGCCAGAGCGCCTTTTTCGACAACCTGGGCCGCCAGGGGAATGTCGGCGGTGACGACGATATCTCCAGGTCTCATGCGCTGGACGATTTCGTTGTCGGCAACGTCGGCGCCGGCGGGAACCAGGATGAAATCGACTCCGGGCTGGCGGGGAATCCGCATTGCGTGGTTGGCGACCAGGGTGAGATTCAGCCCGGTTCTGCGGGCGGCGCGAAAAAGAATGTCTTTAATGACGGCCGGGCAAGCGTCGGCGTCAACCCAGATCTTCATAGGATTTTATCCATTGGCCTGCAGCCTGTGGCCCTGATGGTGTCAAAGTTTTTCCGGGCAGGAGAAAGACAGGTCGAAAAGGTTGAGAAAATTATCAATCAAGCGATAGGTGATACCCCAGAGCGGACGGTCACTCCACTCATTCAGTTCGATGACCGGATGCCGGCGGTCGCTGCCGCGGTAGAAAAAGCTGGCCATGCGGTTGCGTCCGGGATCGAGAAGAGTGCGTAACGGAACCCAGAACAGATCGACGACTTCGCCATTGGTCCTGAACTGCGTGTCACCGGAAATATGGTAGACAAAGCAGGAGATGCGTACGGAGAGATAGGCCCCGGCCAGGTCGTCACTCTGGCCGAGATAATCTTCGGCTGAAAGGCGCAGGCCGATCTCTTCATAGGTTTCGCGTTCTGCGGCCGCCCTTGGTCCGGCATCCTGCTCCTCAATACGTCCCCCCGGAAACCCGAGGTCGCCGGACCAGGGATCCTTTTCATGTTCGGCCCGCCGAATCAGCAGAACTTCGGTCCGGTTGTCTTTTTCACGCAGCAGCATGGCGACGGCCGCCTGGCGTTTGACCTCAACCTCGAGTATTTGGGGTTCGTGAAAAGACAGGCGTTCTTTAATCTGGTCAATTCTGATCATCGTGGGCCAGGGCTTCACGCACGCGAAACAAACCGGCATTCGCGGGTATCGACTTTGATGATTTCACCGGCTTCGAGGTACCCCGGAACCTGTACGGAGATTCCGGTTTCAAGGACGGCTTCCTTGGTCTGGGCGGTTGCCGTGGCATTTTTAATCGCCGGCGCCGTTTCCGTCACCTTCAGCTCGATGACCTGGGGGACTTCCAGGGTGACAACCTGGTCGTTGAAGACACCGAGGGAAACTTCCCCACCTTCCAAAAGGTATCCCTGGATGTCGGTGTAGAGTTCACCACCAATTTCGTATTGCTCGTAACTTTCCGCATCCATAAATACGCCCAGATCATCTGCAGCGTAAAGAAATTGTCCCTTGCGGCGGTTAAAGTCTGCCTCGTCAAGCCGATCTCCCGATTTGAAAGTGCTGTTGAGAACCTGCCCGGTCATCAGATTGCGGTATTTTGTTTTGACCAGGGTGTTGCCGCCGCGCGCTGTCGGGGATTGAAAGCTGACATCGAGGACCAGGCAGGGTGCGCTATCCTGTTGGAAGATAGTGCCGCGACGCAGGTCATTGGCATTGATCATAACTATGGCTCCTTATAGTTTTGTCTAAGATTGCAGCCGGATTATGGCTGGAATGTGAAAGTTCGTCTAGTGGTCAAACAGGACTTCATCTTTGCGGAAGGCCGTGCCCTGGAACATGGCGATGAGGTTCCGCTGATCATCAGTGATTTTAACCTGATAGTTTCCTAACTGACGCTTTGCGGAGAGCTCTTCGGCTGTGGCGTAGAGAACCCCCTGGCGCGCAGAGCTGATGAACTGAGTTGTCGCATTAATTGCCAGGGCCAGGCGTCCGCTGCTGTTGGCGGCGACGGCAAAGGTGAAATCCGCCAGGCTGAAGATGGCTCCACCATGGACGGTTTTCGCACCGTTCAGGTGAAAATCCTGAATCGGCATTTGCGCTTTGGCCCACCCCGGCCCAGCGTCAAGGAGTTCAATTCCGCAGTGTCGCGCAAAATAATCTTCCTTTGAAAAAAACTTGAGAAGTTGGTTCATTGTTTCATCCCCAGTAACTGTCAATTTTTTTCTTTGCCAGCGGGCGCGGGTTGTGAAGGTGCTCCGGAGCGTTGGCCTTGGCCCCGCATTTTCCGCAGACGACGGTCGGTTGGGTCGAGCGTCGATCAATCTCTTCAAGCAGCCCCTTGGCCCTCAATTCACACATTTTCAACACTTCCATATTCTCTTCCATGGATAGCCTCCCTGATTCAACGCTGAGCATAAATCAATGATAACCGGAGTCAAGGTTAAACGGCAAACTGCTCATGGGCGCTTGACCTTTAAAATGCCAGACAAAAAGGGCATGAGGGAGAAAATTAACTTTTTTGATCCATGTTAATTTTTTTCCGGCAGTCCCGGTTATGCTGGCTTCACCACGATGAAGACTGGGATGCGGTACGTTTTCAGCGAATCAATCGCCATCAACGAACAACTGAAAGGATATCCTGCAGGCAGGATTACCTGCTCATACTTTTCCCAGGTCCAAATAACAGACCATCTGTGGTTCGGTAAAACCAAGCATATCGAAGCCGTTACAATGTCGGCCGGAACGTGACCGGCGACCGTCTCCTTGAAGGCAGGTAGCGGCCACTTACCTGAATTTGATCATCTTTGATCAACAGAAGAAAAGGAAAAACATAATGAATGAATCGACTGCTCCAAAAGGTACTGCCTTCAGTTTGGCAAACTTCGTCAGTTACGCGGACGGTTGTGTTGTCAGCAAAACCTTGCTGAAAAAGAAGATTGGCAACCTGACCCTTTTTGCTTTTGACACCGGTCAGGGTCTGAGCGAACAACATAGTGCTCCTTTCGACGCGGTTGTCCAAATCCTCGATGGGTCGGCCGAGATCACCATCAGAGAAGAGACCCAGATCGTTCAATCGGGCGAGATGTTGGTCATGCCGGCTGATATCCCTCACGCGCTGCAAGCGAAGGAGCGTTTCAAGATGCTACTCACGATGATCCGCAGTCATTAATCAGCTGCTTGCCGAGCTGGTTCTGTCCTGCTGATGATTACGGAAACCGGCATGTCATGCAACCCTCGCTCCTTTTGTTTTGAAACCGTTTTAATGCCCACCAATATTTGGGATTTTCGATTGACAGTGGCATGTCGCTTAAATATGTTGGTTTTCTTATGAAAATCGGCAAGGCCTGGGCGGCTGACGGTGCAATCACCGAGAAGTCATTCTTCATCAACTCAACCTGAAAAGATAATAATTATGAGTGGATTTTACGGGGCTATTTCGAAAGAGGAATGCATTGACGAAGTCTTTTATGGTACGGACTACCATTCACATCTGGGCACAAAAAGAGCCGGGCTGGTTTTCTGCAACGAGGAAGATGGGTTCCAAAGGTCAATCCACAGCCTTGAAAGTGAATATTTCAGGTCAAAGTTTGAAGGAGAGCTGATAAATTTTTCGGGGAAACTGGGTATGGGCGTCATTAGTGACACCGATCCCCAGCCCATTATTTTCAACTCACATCTTGGCAGGTTTGCTGTTGTTACGGTCAGTAGAATCGTCAATATTGATGATCTGGAAAAAGAATTTCTGGGAAGGAAGAGGCACTTTACCCAGAACTTTCATGGAAATGTCAATCCCACCGAACTGATTGCCAACCTTATCTGTGAAAAAGATAGTTTCGTTGCAGGAGTCAAAAATGTGCACGACAAAATCAAAGGGTCTTGCTCACTTTTGATCTTAACACCCGATAAGATTATCGCGGCCAGAGACAAGCTGGGCAGAACGCCAATTGTTATCGGCAAGAAGGATGGATCTTTTGCCGTCGCTTCGGAGACATCATCGTTCCCGAACACCGGCTACGACATTGAATACTATATCGGCCCGGGGGAGGTCGTGGAAATCACCAGTGACGGCTATAAAACCGTTAAGCCTGCCAATGAGAAAATGCAGATCTGCTCATTCCTGTGGGTGTATTATGGTTATCCGACATCCTTCTATGAAGGGATTAATACTGAAGAGAGCCGCTATCGTTGCGGAGCCGCCATTGCGAAAAAGGACAATGTTGAGGCTGATTTTGTTTGTGGCGTTCCGGACTCCGGTGTCGGACACGCATATGGGTACAGCAACCAGAAGGGTGTGCCTTATAAAAGGGCCTATACAAAATACACCCCAACCTGGCCACGAAGCTTTATGCCACAAACACAGAATGTCAGAGAGTTGGTGGCTAAAAAGAAACTGATACCCAACAATGCAATTATCAAGGACAGTAAAGCTGTTTTTCTTGACGATTCAATCGTACGTGGCACACAACTAAAAGATAATACGGCTGATTTAAGAAAAGCAGGGATAAAGGAAGTCCACATGAGAATTGCGTGCCCTCCGTTGACTTTTCCATGCCACTACCTGAACTTTTCACAATCACGATCAACCACGGAACTGGCAACAAGAAAAGCCATTATCAAGCTTGAAGGTGAAGAGAAGAATCTTGAAAAATATGCCGATTCAAGCACTCCGGAATATAAAAAAATGGTTGCAACGATTGCAGCGGATCTGGGGATTGATTCCTTGATTTATCAAGATCTTAACGATTTGGTAGAAGCGATAGGTTTGCCGAAAGAGAAGCTTTGCACCCATTGCTGGGATGGCTCAAGTTATTTTTAGAGGATAACCCTTAAAAGTTTTATCCGGCGGGACACTCCCAAGAGGTTGGCCCCTCCCCCCGCCGTTCCAGAGTGAATTGCCGAACGATTCCTGGTTATGAGGTGGCAGTTTTATCTGTCGTCAAAATGCAGGTTCTCAACTCTTGGTTCATATCTTAAAGGCAGGAATATCCGTGAAACTATCTTTAGATCAAGTTTTCGTTGTCTTGTTTTTCATCTTGTGGCTGTGCTTTGTCCCTGCTCAAAAAGGCTTTTCATTAGATTCAGGTTGCGTCAAAGCAGCGGAAAACTGGATTCTGCAGCTGAACGATAAGGATAATACCGAAATTTATCAAAGGCACACGCGCATCAATTGTCAGTTTTCCGGTCAGTGGGTTAAAGAGTCGCAAGAGGTTTCATCAGCCTCTCACAGAAAGAGAATGTGCCAGGATCTTGTTTTGATCTGGTCTCATAAAAATTGCAATTATTTCAGGGATGTTATCAATCCTGATGCTTTTGAACCCTGTAGCGCCTGGTCTCGTGAAATGTATCAACATTGCATCGATAATGATGTTGACTGGTTCCAGTAGGTTGCTTTGCCTGTCGTCATCCCGTCTTGATCCGGCAGTGCCAGTTTTTCGGAACTGCTCGAGTGCCCCGTTGATCCGTTTAATTTTCCCACCTCAACATCCTGATATTATTGTTTTTTGACTCCTGAACACCTCAGCCTGTCATTCCTAAGTGTATTTTATGCTCAGTAACACGACCTTTAGGAAGGTGCCACTAACTTTTGGCATTGAGCACAACACCACCGAACAGGTCTAAAAAATATAACACCGGTTGGCAGATAAATAAGTTGACTGACCATTTGACCAGGCATAGTATTCGGCCTGTCTTTGAATTTTTTTACGCCGAGGAATAAAATACATGTTCCACCGATTGGTCAAGCTGTTACTGCCTGGAAAAGTTGTAACTCGAGAGACAGCCAGCTGTCCGCTCAGTTTCAGCCGTCGCTCACGCCACATGTTGCAATGGAGGCAGAAACTCACCCGCCGAATTTAACCGGTCTTTTTTCTCGGTCCCACGACAGAATTCGCATTATTCAGCTGAAAAATTTATTCTTTGCTGGTTGCCGCCGGCTTTTGGTCTGTGCCGGTTTTCTTTTGATTTTTCTGCGATAAACTCCATCCCTGCCACAGCTGTAGTCTTCATCCTGCTTCTCCATGGCCAGGTGGTAGTAAAAGTTGAAATCGGGCCTCTGCTGAGGTTGCGCCCGCCTGGGGTGCGCTGTCTGAGGTTGTCCCGTTTCCCGACTTGATGGTTGACCCGCTGGTCCAAAGATTGCGTCAAGCAGTGAGTGCAGGAACTTTTTAAATTTTTCGGGGTCTTTTTCAGCGCTTGGGGTAAAGGTTGTGGTTTTGCTCTGCTCTGCCTGATGGCGTTTGAGTTGTGCGTCATAGCGCTGACGGCGCTGGGGATCGGATAAAACACGATAAGCCAGATTGACTTGACGGAACAGTTCCGCAGCCGTTTCCGACCCTTTGTTGCGATCGGGATGAAAGCGTTTGGCCAGATCGCGGTAAACGCTTTTAATCTGTTTCTGGTCGGCATCTTCAGGAATGCCGAGCAGCAGGTAATGGTTTTTGACCATGGACAGCTTTCCTCACAGCGATTCCATCCATGGAACCTCAGGCTCCGGCCCATCCTGACCGAAAACAGCAGATAACTTATCGACCTTCCCGCCGGGTAAGTTTAACTTTTTCAGCTGTGCTTGAAGCTGACGTCCACGTCCTGCCGATGGGCGGGATCAATTTTCCACAGCGAGCGGCCGGTAAAATTGAAGGTCCGCGCGACGACGACGTCCGGGAACTGGTCCAGCCGGGTGTTATAGATTGTCACCGAAGCGTTGTAAAGCTCGCGCCGATCGGCGATCTGATCTTCGATTTCGCTGATTCTGTTGCTCAGTTGCCTGAATCCGGTGTCGGCTTTGAGGTCGGGATAACGTTCGACGACCATGAACAGAGACTTCAGGGTGTCGGTGAGCATATTCTGAGCCTGCAGCTTCTGCTCTTCGCCCTGTGCTGAATTGACCATTGAACGGGCTTTGACCACCGCCTCCAGAGTTTTCTGCTCATGCTGCATGTAGCCTTCGCAGACTTTAATCAGCTTCGGCAATTCATCAAAGCGTTGTTTAAGCAGTACATCGATGTTGCTCCAGTCCTGATTGATGTTGTTTTTCAGTGCCACGAAGCCATTGTAGATCATGATGATGTAAAAAATGATTCCTATCAGGATGAGTAGAATGACGCCCAAAGTGATCCAACCAGCCATAATTTAAATCTCCTTTTTTCGGTCCCTATGTTTGCAGATAGTTGATCAACAGATAGATTGCCCCGCCTGTCGCCAGTGCCGCAGCACCAAACAGGGGGATGCTGTAATAAAGATAGCGTGCGGTCAAATGATCTTCTGAATGGGTTTCAGCGATGATCAATGGCCGCCCTTTCTTTTTGCCGATGACGATATGATCCTGCTGTTTTTTCCGTTCAGATCGATCTTTCAGGTTCTCACGCATGATGTCGGTTTCGACCCCGGCTCTGGCTTCATCCCATTCATCGGCATCAATGACACCATCGCCATTTTTGTCAAATTTTTTCAGCTGTTGCGGATTGCGTTTCAGCTCACGTAACGCCGCGGTCTTTTTGGCCTGCAGGGAAGGCCCTGACGGGGCTTTCGCTGCTGCAAAGCCCAGTACATAGAGCAGGGTGCCGTCAACAATGATTTCTTCAACCCATTTATCATCGACATTGTCGCTGAGATGGATCAGGCCGACCTGTCCCGAGCTTCCTTCCTGTCTGGTGCCGGCACTGACGCGGCAGCCCGAAGGGTTAATCTCAATCCGACCGGTGTCATCTTCAAGATCAAACGGCACGTTGGCGCTGCTGCTGACACTGGAGACTTTCCACTGGTTATTGCGTTCACGACGGAATTTCGTCAGCCGGTAAAAGACACAGGGTGTGTGTGACATCGGCGAAAGCAAGGCAAATTTGCGTACCGCCCGGCCTTTGACTTCGACCATACCCATGGCGACGGAGCGGATGCGACTGGTGGGCGTGTTTTCAATCTGACGTTTCAAACGTAAAAAGTAAAAGGCAGACCAGAACATCGCAGCGGCAACCATCAGGGGGATGGTGCCGGAGGCAAAGGCATGGTAGGCGGCTTTATTCAGCCATCGGTTGTCAGCCAGATTGAAAAGCATAAATCCTGCGATGATCGTCAGGGAGCCTGCAGTACCGATCCAGAAACGCGGCTTTGACCAGGCCGGGAGGGGTTTTGCCTGGGGTGGGGCAGGGAGCCCCACCGGTTTATTGTTCTGTCGTTCTTCAGCGCTATCTTCATTTGTGGCGGGCTGAACATCTTTCATCAGCTCCTCAGCCAGTGAATGGATGGGATCCTGACCAGGTTCTCCCGCCAGGCCCGGGTTCTGGGCAGCCATGGCCATGGCCACAACGCTGGGCAGGTCCGCTTGAGATTGCCCCTGCGGGTCAGGTTGTTGTTTCTGTGCTTGTAGTAGATCACTCATCAGCCAGCCGTAGCGGGCGAGGCTGATCAGGTTATGGCGTTGTGTTTCCGGATTGTCGGGATCGTCACGGTGTAACGTGCAACCGGGCAGATTGACCAGTCCGAAATCATGAAAAAGATGAAGCTGAGTGGCATATTCTTCGGCCAGGTTGAGAATCTGCAGCAGGTTTTGTTTGCTGCTGAGGGTCGCTTTGGGACCCAGCCCTTTGGGATCAAACTTTCCGGGAAAGATCCGCACGGCATCAGTAATCTCCAGGCGGTTGCTCAAGCGGTAGAGATCCAGAACGGGCCGGCCCTGAAGGATGGTTTTAGAGACTTTGTTCCGATCCATACGGGGGGTAGCGTTACGTCCAAAATAGCTGTTGCCGGAGAGGAGCTGCTGGATGCTTTTGTCGGCTAATGTGCCGGAAAGATCGGCAAAAATAGCCAGAATGTGAGCCCCCTTGGGAAATATTACGGTTTTTTCCCGGCAATCGAAAGATATCTGCTCCGGCGTGATTTGCAGGTTGCGAATTCTCTGCGGGGCATACTCCGGTTTGCTTGGTTTGACGACCGAATGGATCACCTTGGCCGAGGTCAGCAGCGGGGAAATCTTTTCCAGGGTTTCCCGCGGGCCCTTGGCCAGCAATGATAGACCCTGACCGACAAGTCGTTGCCGACACTGGTAGGGATCAAGCTGATGCTTGTGAGCCAGTTCTTTGGTCAGCTCCGAGAGGTTTTCGGGCGCTGGTGATTGCTGCTCAACAATAAGATAATGCATGCTCGGTAAAGTTAAGATAAATTAAATTTATAGATTTATTTAATTTACCACAACCAAGATTATGCTCAAAGAATTAATAGCTTTATTGCCATTTTTATCTTCATTGAAGAGCCAGCAGAACAGGATTCTCAAGGAGCCTTTTGAGTTTTTCGAGAAACTCAGTTGCCTCGAAGCCGCTGACGAGGGTTTGATCACAAAACAGCGTAAGGTTCAGTGCGGTCTTTTTGTTCTGAGTCGCCCTCTGGTCCTCTTTTTCAATGAAAGGTTCGTCGGTAGTGATGAAAATCGCACTTTTTCGAGGAGTCCCGCTGAAGAGCTGTTCCCGTTCAGCTTGGGACAAGTTGGAGTAGATGACTTGTGGTTCGTGTGGCAAAGAGGGCGGGGGCCAGTGAGATGTTGTCCCATGATCCTGCTGAAGCCGGTTTTCAAGCTCATGAAGCGGCAGCTGATCAACCTGTTTTATGACGGAATATCCAAAGTCCAGTGAATTTCTAAGAACCACGGTCAGATCAGCCCGGCTCTCCCGGGCTGGTTCTTCAGTCGCGGCTGTTAAAGGATTCTTCCTGAGGATTTGCCCTATCGCCCGAATGAGGAAAGACTCGAGTGAAATGGAGTGAGGTTGACTTGGCTGATTGATCCGCGAACGATCGGCTTCCAATCGCGTTATGTCGGCTTTCAGCTGATGGCTGAACAGTTGATGATCTCCCCTCAGCGGTTGTGGAGCGATGTCTGTACCCGCTGTTTCGGAAAGCTTCTTCCGAACGTAATTTTTGATATCTGCCGTGGAGATTCTCTGATCGGTCGACAAGCTCGCTACCCTATCGAGGTTGATGCCGAGCTCACGGGCTAAACGATGAGCGGAAGGTCCGGCGTAACAGGTTCCTCGTGAAGGGACAGATTCAGCTGATGTTTGTGATTGTCCCGATGTTGTGATTTTCTTGGGCTGATCCTTTCTTTTTTGAAGTTCGTTGAAGCGGGCTGCTGAAGGCTGAGATTGCTTATTATGGTTCCGGTGGGGACTCGGCTGTGTTGCCACAACGGCAATCCGGTCCCCGGCAGTGATCCGATCTCCGGCGGACACCATGATTTCTTCAATGATTCCAGTTGCGTCAGAGGGAATTTCGACAAGGGTTTTATCCGCCTCAACTTCAATCAGAGGGGTTCCGATGTCGACGTTGTCACCAGGTGATACAAAAACCTGAGTGATGGTCCCACTGGTGAGGTTTTCACCCATGTCCGGCATGATGGTCGTATTATTCATCGCAAGGTCCTTCAACGAGCCGCGGCGTCCTGTTTGTGGGGATCAATGCCCAGTTTTGCCCTGATTGACAGTAACTCTTTCTGACTCAGCAAACCCTGACGATAGCGCAGTTCCAGGGCGGCAAAGGCGATCTGTTCGGCACTGACTTCAAAGAAACTGCGCAACGATTCGCGTGAATCACTCAGGCCGAAACCATCGGTTCCCAAAACCGTCATGGGCCCGGGAATCCACGCACGAATACTGTTGGGCAGAGCTTTGAGATAGTCGCTGACGGCAACGAAAATATCATCCGGGTGATTGAATGTGTCCTGCAGATAGGGGATCAGCTGTTCTTGATCAGGATTCAAGCGATTGTGTCGCTCACATTCTATGGCGTTGCGATAGAGTTCCGAATAGCTGGTTACACTCCAGACATGGGCTGCCAAGCCGTATCCCGCCAGCAGATCTACAGCACGGAGAGCTTGCTGAATCATGACCCCGCTGGCCAGAAGATGGATGGCATGCTTTTGTTCAGCTTGAGGTTCGGCCTCTTTCAGGCAGTAGGCTCCCTTGATGATCTGTTGTTCCAGATTTTTAACTTTGGGCATGGCCGGTTGCGGGTAGCTCTCATTGTACAGGGTGATGTAATAGAAGACATTTTCCTGATGGTGATACATACGCTCAATGCCATCGCGTAAAATGACGGCTAGTTCATAGGCATAGGCCGGATCGTAGCTCCGCAAATTGGGAAAAGTCGTTGCCAGGACATGACTGTGGCCATCCTGATGCTGCAGGCCTTCGCCGTTCAGCGTTGTGCGGCCGGCTGTTCCGCCGAAAAGAAAGCCGCGGCAGAGCATATCGGCGCAGGCCCAGATCATATCGCCGACTCTCTGAAAGCCAAACATCGAATAAAATACATAAAATGGAATTGTGGGAATGCCGTGGACTGCATAGGCTGTTCCCGCAGCCAGAAATGAGGCCATGGCCCCGGTTTCGCAAATGCCTTCCTGAAGGATCTGCCCGTCTTTAGCTTCCCGGTAAGGAAGCAGGCTCCCCGCATCGACCGGCTGGTACTGTTGACCGACACAGGAGTAGATACCGACTTCCTTGAACAGTCCGTCCATGCCGAACGTTCGTGCCTCATCCGGAACAATCGGGACAATGTAACGACCAAGCTCTTGGTCTTTGAGCAGACGTGACAGCATGCGTACAAAAGATATTGTCGTGCTTGCTTCCCTCTCTGCCGTCGGCTGGATAAACTCGCTGAACAGGCTGATTTTCGGAGCTTTTAACTCGGGGCAGCGAATGTTCCGCCGGGGAAGAAAACCGTTGAGCTGCTCGCGTTTCTGACGCAGGTAGCGGATCTCTGCGCTGTCTTCCGCAGGTCGATAAAATTGCGCTCTCCCTATATCTTCTTTTGACAGGGGAATTCCCCAGCGTTCTGCGCAGTCCAGCCGTTCTTCGAGGGAAAACTGCTTTTTCTGATGGCTGGTGTTGCGTCCCTGTGCTGCTGCTCCGAGACTGTCTCCCTTGACGGTTTTGATCAGAATGACAGTCGGTTTTTGTGGGCTTTGACAGGCCTGATGATAAGCGGCATAGATTTTTTTCGGATCCTGCCCGCCGCGCTTGATGGCCCTGACTTCCTCGTCACTGAGGGACGACATCATGTCACGCAGAACCGGGTTGTTCTCGACCCAGAGCTCGCGCTGGGTATCGCCGCTCGATACTGAGTACATCTGGTAGTCGCCATCCAGGGCTTCCTCCATACGACGATGGAGTGCCCCGGTTGTATCGTGGTCGAGCAGGCCGTCCCAGCCCTCACCCCAGATGACCTTGATAACATTCCAGTCGGCACCGCGGAAACTGCGTTCAAGTTCCTGAATGATTTTGCCGTTACCGCGCACCGGACCATCAAGGCGCTGAAGGTTGCAATTGACGACCAGCACCAGATTGTCGAGGTTTTCCCGCGAGGCCATATTGATGGTGCCGCGGACTTCCGGTTCATCCGTTTCTCCGTCTCCGACAAAGCACCAGACCCGTCCGCCATTGTCAGGTTTCAAACCCCTGTTCTCGAGATATTTCATGAACCTGGCCTGGTAGATGGCAGTCGGAGTGCCCAGTCCCATGGAACTGCACGGGACCTGCCAGAAATCAGGCATATTGCGCGGGTGTGGATACGAAGAGAGCCCCCCGCCGGGCTCGAGCTCGCGGCGGAAATTTTTCAGCTGCTGCTCTGACAGGCTTCCTTCGAGAAAGGCTCGGGCGTAAACACCGGGAGACGCATGAGGCTGGACGATCAGCAGATCCCCTCCGTAATTTTCACCGGGAGCTCGGAATATATGATGAAAACCGACTTCCATCTGGGTTGCTGCTGAAGCGTAGGTGGCAATGTGCCCGCCAACCCCGGTTCCGGCATCGTTGGCCTGCAGGACCATCGCCATGGCATTCCAGCGAATGATGTTCTCGATTTTCTTTTCCAGTTCCAAGTCGCCAGGATAGGCCGGTTGTCTGGTCCAGTGAATGCTGTTGACGTAGGGCGTGTTCAGGGTGGCCTCGTTGAGCTGGACACCTTTGCTCATGGCGTGACTCTGGAGTTGCCGCAGAATTTCGCGAACCCCTTCGTCGCCTTTTTCCCGGCTCAAGCCGTCAAGCGCGTCAAGCCAGTCTTGAAGTTCTTCTTCAGCGAGATGGTGTAGGGGGATCTGGGTCATATGTCCTCTCAAAAGTGTTCTCGAGTTAGTGCTTTAAATAAGTCAGTGTAGGCGTCAGAATAGAACCGTTCTGCCAAGTCAGCGCCTGTAATCGATGCGGGTACAATCACCTTTTGTGGTTCAGTCGCGGAAATATGCCGGACACTCCGAACCAGTTATGTCCCAGGCTTGATTATAGGCTCTGACGATTTCCTCGGGGAGGGGGGAGTGCTTCATACTGTCCAGATTATTTGCCAATTGCTCAATGTTTGAGGCTCCAATGATGATCGCATCGTTTTGTTCCCCGGAAAGCAGCGAGTGATATAATTCCCAGCGCAGAGCACTGTCCGCCAGAGAAATTTGATGTTTTTCACACAATGTTCTCAGTAGGTTTACAGCAGCGAAGGATGACTTCTTCCAGTAACGTTCTTGATAATTCTTCCGGATAATAAAGCGTCCTTCTGTGGGAAGTTGGGTTGGCTCAGAATACTTGCCTGTTAAGATCCCTCCCGCCAGGGGATTATAAGAATAGAATCTTATGCCTTTAGTGCGTATGGACGGGAACAGTTCAGACTCGACATCACGGGTAATTGCATTATACATCCCTTGGTAAACAGTCGGAAGAATCCAGCCGTGATGTTTGCAAGTATGCCAAATACCAATGACCTGCCAGGCAGGGTAGTTGCTTAACCCCAACTCTCGAAATTTTCCCTCAACAAATAGTCGATGACATTCCTCCAAAGTTATTTCAATCGGGGTTTGTGTGTCTGGAGCATGGAGATAAAAAAGATCGACGGAATCTGTTTGAAGGCGCCGCAATGAAGTTTCGAGTTGGCGGCGAACATCTTCAGGTCGTAAGCTTGCCTCTCCCCAGGGATTGGCTTTTGTCGCCAGATATATTTGCTGCCATCGTTCCTTGGTTAAAATTTGACCAAGAATATTTTCGGTGGCGCCATCACCATAGGCGTAAGCTGTGTCAATTTGGTGAAATCCGGCATCCAGAAACTTTCCCACCATCTGATCTGCCGTAGATTTGTCAACCTGGTTACCAAAAGTCATTGTTCCAAGGACGCAACCTGGCGGTGATTTTAAATCGTTCATCTCTTTTGCCTCGTATGGGTTCTGTAAGAGCTGCCCTAATGAATGATTTTTTTTCGTAATTCTTTTGTTTGACCCAGAAGTTTTTTCTTGTCGATCCGCTTTTCGATAGCGCTTCTGGTTGGACGAGTTTGTTTTCGTTGTTTTTGATTCACTGAAGCTTTTTGAATCAGTATAGCCAGTATCTGTAAGGCATTGATGCGATTTTTCTCCTGACTGCGACTCTGTTGCGATTTGATGATCAAGACGCCTTCTTTGCTGATTCTTTTGTCTGAGCGTTGCATTAAGCGGTGTTTGATCTCTTCTGGAAGGGACGAGCGTTGAATATCGAAACGCAGGTGAATTCCACTTGCGACTTTGTTGACATGCTGCCCACCTGCTCCCTGAGAGTGTACAGCTCTGATTTCCAACTCCTCTTTGGGAATGGAGATTTCTTCCGTGACTCTCAGATCTTCCACCAGTGGACCCCCTTTAAACCGAACTCAAGACAAATGATTGATGCACAGTCATCAGAATAAAAAGTTTATCTGCTTATCCAGTTCGCTCCAGTTGAGTTCGGACATTCCATTTCAGGGGCGCATAAACGCATCATTGGGGCTTGGCTGCCGCCATCCAGGCGCCAGTCACCCTTCCCAAACTCTATTATGAAATGACTGGAATCAAGTAGGTGACCACAAGAGTTTAAAACAAAAAAGCTCCGTCGACCATGGCGACAGAGCTTTTTTGTTATTGGTTCGATGAGATTTCTCAGTACTTGCCGAAATCGTCGTCATCCAGTTTTATGACCGGTTTGCCCGGGCTGGCTCCCCATTCCTGCGTGGATGGTTGCGCTGTCGCAGGTCGGGCCGGCGTGATCTGCCTGGGTGGGGGCGATTGCTGCGCCGGTGGTTTTGAATGCAGCATCGCTTGCTGCTGGAGCACGTTTGAACGGACGGTTTTGCCGCTTAGGGTAAAACGCTTCAGCATCTGCTGCAGATCCGAAGTCTGGCTGGACAGTTCCTCCGCAATGGCAGCGCTTTCTTCAGACGTCGAGGTCGTGCGCTGGTTGACCTCATTCAGTTGGGTTAACCCTTCATTGACCTGGGCGATCCCTTCAGACTGTTCATTACTTGCTGCTGCAATCTCAGCGACGAGATCAGAGACCTTTGTCACATCGGCGACAATTTCACTGAGTGATGTTGCCGTCTGGTTGGCAATCTCAGCCCCGGCGTTGGTTTTGTCGACCGAACCCTGAATCAGGGCCGTGGTCTCACGTGCCGCCTTGGCGCTTCTGGCCGCGAGGTTACGTACC
Organism: Desulfuromonadales bacterium; assembly: GCA_016931615.1. GTDB lineage: Bacteria > Desulfobacterota > Desulfuromonadia > Desulfuromonadales > Geopsychrobacteraceae > JAFGEL01. Next base: position 50,106 of record JAFGEL010000072.1, on the reverse strand, counting down.
TCCTCAGCGACAACGGCAAAGCCTTTGCCGTGTTGACCGGCCCGGGCTGCTTCGACTGCAGCATTGAGGGCCAGAAGGTTGGTCTGAAAGGCAATCTCGTCGATCACCTTGATGATCTTGCTGATATCCTGAGCAGAATTTTTGATCTCTTCCATGGCCTCGACCATGGTCTGCATCTGTTGGTTGCCTTTTTCCGCGGCCACCCGTGCTTCACCCGAAAGCTTATTTGCCGCCGAAGCATTGGCAGCGTTGTTGCTTGTCTGTTCGTTCATTTCAACCATGGAGGAGGATATTTCCTCCAGAGCCGCTGCCTGCTGGGTTGCACCGTTAGCAAGGGAGGAACTGGTTTCCGAGACTTGCATGGATCCCGACGATATCTGATCGCTGGCATCCTGGACGGTTTGCATGGCGCTTGTCAGGCCCTGACAGGCTTTTGCCAGGGGGGCAGCAATCAACCCTTGGGCCCGGAAGCTGAAGTCGCCCTGAGCCAGACGGTTGAAGGCTTCAAGAACTTCGTCCCGCAGGTTATCGGCAAAGCCGTTCATGGCCTTGCTCAGTCGTCCCAGTTCATCCGTACGTTTGGTGCTGACCCGATAGTCCAGTTCACCCTTCTCCAGGCCCTCTATCATGCGCATTGCCTGGCGGACCGGATTAACCACCGCCTTGGTGGCGAACAGGGAAATGAGCGCACCCATGAATATGAGAACAATAAGAAAGACTCCGCCCGACCAACTGATGGTTGATGCCAGGGTTGCATCGGCTTCATTTAGAGAATGAATAATTTCAAAGGCCCCATGCATTTCACCAGCTTTCCATCCTTCCATGCGGCTGCCTGTAGGATCAAGGCCGTTGCTGTTGCCCCAGAATTTTTCAGAGTTGCTTGGATCGCCGTGACAATAGAGACATGAATCCGTCAGATAAACAGCCCGGAAATAATGGACAGAATTGGTTGTGTCGTCGATTTCATAATATTCTTTCAAGCCTTTATTTTTCATCTCTTGCAGAACCCGGCTTTCCAGTTCGTCCGGAGTGTTCTTAGGGTTCCGCGGGTGGAATTTAGGGACTTTAAAAATATAGCCTCCTTCTTCAGCTTTACGCATCGCTGAATTCCATGCCGATACGACAGGGACGGAAGCTAGAACTTTGTCGGTCTCTCCTTTGTCGGCCCATTGCTTTAACATGCCGACATTAAATAAGCCCTTTTGCCACTTGTCCTCCATTTCGATGCGTGTCGATTCGACTGTCTGGGCAAGGATCCGCGATTTATCAACGACGTTGTCGAGGACCTGGGTCTTTTCATGGTTGTAAAATGAGATGAAAAGAATCAGCAGCAGGACGGCTGGGATCAGGACGCCACCGGCAATCAATTGTGTTCTTAAAGAAAATGACCGCATAAATGCCCCTTCAGAGTGGATCAACACACTTTATGTGTGCTTATATTAATGTAAAATACATAATAAATAACAGCTAAAAAAAATCAAGAACAAATATTGGTGAAAACAAATAAAAAAGCCACGGTTTCATTCCGGAAACCGTGGCTGAGAGACAGGCTCTGTTGCGGACGGATCAGCCGCCCAGATAGGCTTTTTTAACGTCAGGATTGTTGCGCAATTCTTCACTGGTTCCGGCGGCGACAATGTTCCCTGTATCGAGAACATAACCGCGGTGGGCCAGGTTCAAAGCCAAACTGGCATTTTGTTCAACGATCAGAATCGTCATTCCTTCCTCGTTGAGCTGTTTCAGTTTGCGGAACAGTTCGTATTTCAGCACGGGAGCCAGTCCCATGCTCGGCTCATCGAGCAACAGGATTTTACATCCGGTCATCAACGCCCGGCCGACCGCAAGCATCTGCTGTTCACCACCACTCAGGGATTCACTACGCTGATCGCGGCGCTCTTTCAAGCGTGGAAAGAGGTTAAAGACATAGTCATATTCTTTCTCAAGATCAGCGTCTTTTTCACGTGAATAGGTCGCCAGTTTCAAATTTTCCAGCACCGAGAGGTTGCCGAAAATACGGCGTCCTTCCGGTGACAGAGCCAGTTTAAGGTTTTTGACGACATCGCTTGGTTTGGTGTTCAGGATCGATTCCCCCTTGAACTTGATATCCCCGGCGACGACACGGGGGGCTTCCGGTGGGGGAAGGCGAGCGATGGTATAGAGACTGGTGGTTTTCCCGGCACCATTCGCTCCGATCAGGGTGACGATTTCCCCTTCATTAACATGAAAGCTGATTCCGTGGAGTGCCTGGATGTTGCCGTATTTGACTTCGAGATTTTCGACTTGCAGAAGCATCAGATATTATCATCTCCAAGGTAGGCGGTTATGACCGCAGGATGGTTACGGATTTCATCAGGTGTTCCTTCGGCAATGGTTTCACCAAAGTCAATGACCTTGATCTGATTACACAGCTCCATGACGACGTCCATATGGTGCTCGATCATCCAGATACTGACTTTGAAGGTTTCATGAATCCAGCGGACAAGGCGGATCAGGTCCTTGACATCTGCCGAGTTAAGTCCGGCAGCCGGTTCGTCGAGGAGCAGCAACTGTGGATGACTTGACAATGCCCGGGCGATTTCAAGCTTGCGCTGGGTGCCGTAAGGGAGGTTTTTAGGAAATTCATCGGCAAACCGCTTCAGATCAAAAATCTCGAGCAATTCTTCGGCTTCCGCAGCAATCTCAGCTTCCCTCTGCTTATAGCGCTTGTTGCGGATTACACTGTGGAGGACACCATAGCCGAGCCGGTAGTGCTGGGCGACACGAATGTTATCGAGGACTGTCATGTCGTTCCACAGACGAATATTCTGAAAGGTACGAGCGATGCCCAGGGCCGTCACCTTATGCGGCTTGAGTCCGGCGGTCGGTTTACCGTTGACAAAGATCTGTCCTTCGGTCGGCTGGTAGAATCCGCTGACCAGATTAAAGACCGTGGTTTTCCCCGCACCGTTAGGTCCGATCAGGCCGGTCAGTTCTCCCGGCATCAACTTGACGTTGAAATCGGATACGGCACGCAGTCCGCCGAACTGCTGTGTCATGTTGCGAACTTCAAGAACGGGAGAGGTTTCAGTGTTGACTTGTGTTTGTGCCATTATTTGAACCTGTAGAATTTTTTGAGCCAGGGGAAAACGTCGCCAAGCTCACGATTGCCCATGATTCCCTCGGGACGGAACTGCATGACGATAACCAGTAACAGTGGAATCATCACCCATTTGATCACGCCTGCCGAAGGTTCCCAGTCGGGGAATATGAAGGTGACCGGCGAAAGCAGGCCATCGATCAGGGCTTGAGAGCGCAGCACTTCAAGCAGCCCGGTAAAGATGATGGCGGAAATGACCGCCCCGGAGAGTGAACCCATGCCGCCGAGATAAACCATGACCAGGGCTTCGGTCGATTTGAGAATGTTGAAAGACTGAGGGTTGACATAACCGATAATGTGGGCGTAAAGGCCCCCCGCACAACCTGCCAGGCCCGCGGCCAGCATGAAGTTGACGATTTTGATTTTGTTGGTGTTGACGCTCATGATTTCCGCGGCAACCTCGTCCTGGCAGATGGCATTGACTCCCTTGCCGTAGGTCGAAGAAATAAACCGCCGAATGATCCAGACCGTAAAGAATGTGAAATTCACCACCCAGAACAGCATCCAGGGGCCGTCAAAGATATCGACCATTGCCCAGACTGTATCCTTCATCCCCTGGAATCCCCGTGATCCGCCGATAAAGTCCATGTTCTCGATGGCTGAGATAATCATGTAGTTTACGGCAATGGAGATGATGGCCAGATAATCGTCACGGGTTTTGAACGAAGGAATCGATACCAACAGCGACGACAGGGCAGCGACGAAGCCCCCGATAATCAGGATGATGGGGAAAACGATGACGACTGAAGATGCCGGAAGTAAAGCTTCGCCGAATTTGGAACCGAAGCACAAAACCGAGAGGATCGATGAAATATAGGCTCCGATGCACATGAAGGCGGCGTGGCCACAGGTGAACTCACCCATGTTACCATTGACCAGATTGAGGCTGGTCGACATCATGATGTTGATGCCGATGGTCATGACGACGATTTGGATATAATTGTCGATAAAGCCGAAATGCGCTGCAACCAGCAGCATGATTGCGGCAATCACCATGGTTATGTTGAGAGAATATTGTCTCATATTATCACTCTCCCAACTATATCTTCGTCGACTGCGGCATGCCGAACAGCCCGGTGGGTTTCATCCACAGAATAATCAGCAGGATGGTGAAGGCGAACAGGTCGCGATAGGTTGAAGGGAAGACCGTCACGACGCCGACCTCGATAAATCCGAGCAGGAATCCACCAACGAACGCGCCTTTGATGTCACCAATACCGCCGACCACGGCGGCAATAAAAGCTTTCCAGCCGATCAGCATACCCATAAAGGGTTCCAGAACCGGATAACTCATGGCGAACAGCAGTCCAGCCAGTCCCGCAAAGCCCGATCCAAGAACAAAAGTGAAAACGATGATCGTGTCAATCGGAATCCCCATCAGCGGAATGGCGAACTTGTCGTAGGAGATTGCACGCATGGCCATCCCCACACGGGTTTTGATCACCACCCACTGCAGAAACAGAAACACCAGGATGGCAGTCACAATGACCAGAACTTTGAGATTTGTCAGTGTAATGCCGCCGATATTCCAAATCTGTTTTTCGATCAGCTCGGGAAACTTCAGACGACTGGCACCCAGGACCGCCAGGTTGGAGTATTCCAGAATCAGTCCACACATCAATGCCGTGATGACGACATAGAGCCGGTGTGCACCTTTACGACGTAATGGCCGGTAAGCGATACGTTCCAGGGTTACGCCCACCAGTGACGTCAGAAACATGGTCAGGGGGACCGTCACGACGAAGGTCATTGCCGGCGACAGTCCGACGATCGGACCGAGCAAAAAGCCGGCGACGAAAAACGAGATGTAAGCACCGACCATGAAAATGTCGCCATGGGCAAAATTGATCAGGCGAAGCACCCCATAGACCAAGGTATAGCCGAGAGCGATGAGCGCATAAAAACTGCCCCACTGCAGGGCATTCAAGATGTTCTGAATAATGAAATCCACGGAGGTTTTTCCTTGAAAAAGCTTAGGAAGCGTGTGGCCGATGACAATACGTCCGGCTCAGACGCAGCAGAGCGGGGGCCTTCAGGCCCCCGCCCTGCGATGTTTAATTCATCCGATAAACAGTATTATGGACAAACGGATTGTTCAAAAACGAACTTTCCGGTGTCGGAGATATTGACGACGACAGCGCACTTAATCGGGTCGCCCTGAGCATCGAACTTGGATGAACCGGTGATGCCGTCAAAAGATTTGATAGCGGCCAGGCCGTCACGGATGGCTTGACGCATTTTCCGTGGGCTGCTTTCGACCTTGCCGGCATTTTTGATGCCTTCAACCAGCAGACCGATGGAATCCCAGGTCAGAGCTGCGTAGTCAGCCGGCTCGGAACCGTACTTTTCCATGTAGCGGTCGATGAAGACCTTGGTGGCGCCTTTGGCACCAGCAGCAGCATAATGGGTGGAGAAATACTGGCCGAAACACTGCTCGCCACAGAGTTTGATCAGGTCTGGAGTTCCCCAGGAGTCGGAACCCATGAAGGGCCCTTTGTAACCGAGGTCACGCGCCTGAGGAATGATCAGGGCAACCTGGTTGTAGTTGTCAGGGACAAAAATGAAGTCAGGCTTGGCAGCGATAATGCTGGTCAGCTGAGCGGAAAAATCCTGATCTTTGGTGCCGTGGGATTCAAAAGCAACAACCGGACCGAGACCTTTTGCTTCCCAGGAAGACTTGAAGATTTCTGCCAGTCCTTTGGAGTAATCGTTGGAAATATCGAAAAGGACGGCAGCGGTTTTTGCTCCGAACTTTTTAGCGGCAAAGTCGGCTACAACCGGGCCCTGGAAGGGATCGAGGAAGGCGGCCCGGAAAACCCAGGGACGATCCTTCGTTGTGTCCGGATTGGTTGACCAGGGGCTGATCATCGGAACACGGTTGTCATTACATGTGCCGCCCGCCGGAACCGCCTGTTTTGAAGAGTTGGGACCGATGATGGCCACGACTTCTTCCTGCTCAATCAATTTAAGTGCAGCGTTAACGGCAGATTCAGCTTTTGCCTCATTGTCCATGTAGATGAATTCTAACATGTATTTTTTGCCGCCGACGTCCAGTCCGCCGGCACCGTTGATGTCGGCAAGATACATTTCTGCGGCGTTTTTGGACCCTTCACCAACCTCAGGAATGTCCCCGGTCAGTGGAATGTTGAAACCGATCTTGATCGTGTTTGCTGCCATCGCCGGCACAGCCAGCATTATGGCGAGACAAGTGATAAACAGGGCGGTCAATAGACGTTTCATGGTTCCTCCTCTTGTGTTGATTGGTAGAAAGGGGTTTTACGAAATCAAGATGAAAAATAAAAAACCGCCGGTCGGTCATAAGTCCAGACTGTGGCGGTGAAATGTCTTTCTCTGCTGTGTTTTGCCCTCCGTTCAAGCGGGTCAACCGGATTCTCATGAAAGAAGTACATATCTTTTTGCAAATCGCGAAAAAAAGCAACTGTTTTGTCGCTTTAAACGCAAAAAACGACCTTTTGAGATGGCTCTTTCCGACCTGACGATTTTAAGCGAAATATCCCGGGAAGGATAATATCTTTAAAAATATGAGTAAAATCGTTATATTTTTGGGCATTGACCGTTTTATATTTTCCCAATGATTTGTAAGTTTGCCGAAAATCGCTGCTGAAGAGCTTTGGCATACTTAAAAAAATTATGTTTTGCTATAATCTCTGCGGGGTCCTTGACATTACCAGCCCTTGAAATTATTGTGCATTTGCACAAAATGAAAAATCCTCATTGCCTCAGTGGAATCTTTATGCCATCAAATGTATATAGTGCGCAGACGGACAAGAGTATCGCCGATTTCATCAAAGATCTGGGGCGATCCATGACCATGTACGGATTTATTATCCATAATGAAGATCGTATGGAAATGGTTCATCACTTTGGCCACCATGGCGTGGAATTGGCGGCAGATTTCGATCTGCATATGGTTCAGGTCTGCGCCCCCAAGCGTTCAGCCGAGTCATTGCAGAAGAACCTGGAGCGCGCTGTGCTGTTGCCGAAGTTTATCGTCGTATTCAGCAAGAGTGGTCAAACTCAGGTGCGTATGTTACGCCTGAGCGGGAGTACGCTGCATGATCTGGTCGATGACGATGAATTCCCGCAACTGCAGGCGGCCATCTGCGACGATCTGCAGAACGCCATCGAGTCGGCGCTGTAAAAATCAGCCGGCGGAAAGATTACGATGTCTCCCAGACCGCGAAAACCGAGAAGGTGCTGCCCGACGCGCCGCCCAACCGACAATATGTTCAAACCTGTCGGAACACCCATCTCCCAACTGCAACAGGTTGAGCTTGAAGCCGACGAACTTGAAGCGCTCTCACTCTGTGATCGGGATGCCCTGACTCAAGCTGAGGCTGGTGAACAGATGGGTATTTCCCGAGGAACGGTTCAGAGGCTGGTCACCAGCGGCAGAAAAAAAATTGTAGAAGCGTTGCTTTCGGGGCATGTGATCGTCATCAAACCTCATGAATGAGTCAGTTCGACCCGGAGAAAATCACCAGCATAAATCCTATTTGTCATATCTGGACCGCAGGAACATTACCATTTGAATGAAAAAAGCTGATCTAGGAGCCTGTCGGACTTTACATGAATCTGCTACGAAACCATCTGATCGGTCCATATTTTCGATCCTTTTCGACAAATAGCAATGGCTATTCGCTCTCAAACGATCAAAAATCTGTCTTCGAACAGCTGATTTCTCGCTACGACCCGTAAAGTCCGACAGGCTCCTAGGCAGCATTCTTTCTCTTCTGACGAGACAGGAGACCGAGCGCGTGAAAATCGCAATCATAACGACCGGCGGCACCATCGATAAAATCTATTTTGATGCCAAGAGCAGCTATGAAATCGGTGAGCCTCAGATTGCCGAGGTTCTTCAGGACGCCAACCTGACGATCGATTACCTGCTGATTCCTTTGTTGCGTAAAGACAGTCTGGAATTGACCGACGACGACCGTTCCCTGATCAGAAAAACCGTCGAAGAAAGTTCCCGGGATAAAATCGTGATTACTCATGGGACTGACACCATGATCAGGACGGGTCGCTTTCTATCCGCTATCCCAGGTAAAACCATTGTCTTAACCGGTGCTATGCAGCCGGCAAAATTTCGTTTTACCGATGCCATTTTTAATGTCGCCAGTGCCCTGACCGCTGTTCAGCTCTTACCTGAAGGGGTCTGGATTGCGATGAACGGGCAGATTTTTGATCCGCAAAATGCGCGTAAAAATGTTGAACGTAATCGTTTTGAAAGTCTCGCCTGAGCGGCAGATGTTTTTTTGCCCCACAGCCAGATAGCAAGAAGAGGGCCCGCTGATTTTCAAGCCGCGTCTTCAGAATGGAATGTGTTTCGCTTTCGGGGATCTGTTTGCGGATTGGTTGTGGTGAGGAAAAGAAATCCGCGGGGAGCAGCTGTCGGTTGCCAGTGTCGCTGATGACATGCCCCTTCATGCTTGGCGTTCGACTTGATCACGTCTGCTAATTTAAGCTGAACCACTCTATGGGACTCCTGGATGTAAAATCTCCCGAAACTGTGCTATATCCTTAATTGTGATCTGAAGGAACTCTTTTTCAGGTCTTTCGTCGATGCTGGGGTTTTTCAGGCGCAGCAGGGGCAGACCGGAAGGTTTTGATGAAGAGTGTTTTTGAAGAAGTAAAAGTTGAAAAAGTTTCCGATAAAATCAGCGAGCAGATCATCAGGCTGATTGTTGAGGGTAAATTGAAACCGGGAGATAAACTTCCCGGGGAAAGACAGCTGATTGAATTGCTTGGGGTGGGGCGTTCCTCCCTGCGCGAGGCGCTGAACCGGCTGGAGACTCTCGGTTATATTGAGGTGCATAAACGCCGGGGCAATTTTGTCAAGTCAATCGCATCAACCTTTCAGCTCGACCCGCTCAGAAATCTTATCAAGACAGATCTGACTAAAATTATTCAACTTTATGATATTCGCCGTGATTTGGAACAGGCCAATGCTTATAACGCGGCAAGCTACAGGAGCTCCGAAGATATCACGGCGATTCAAAATTCACTGAATGACTTCTGCGGCAGATCAGGGGCCTGCAATTTTTCCTGGGCAGCGGACCGGGCTTTTCACATCGCTGTTGCCCAGGCGACGCAGAATTTTCTGCGTGTCCATGTGATCACGAATATTTTTGAGTTTTCTGAAGAATTTCTTCAGCCGGCGATCGAAAAAACGGCGCTACATGGCAGCAATCGGGCCATTATTTATGATCAGCACATGGCCATCTTTCAGGCTATCGTGGATCGCGATGCTGAGGGTGCCAGACACGCGATGGATGAGCATTTGAAGTGGACCAACGAAAGACTTGTTACTGAGCTTGCCGGAGAAAAATCCGCAAATCTCAAGGGGTAAAAAAATTGCTGAAGAAGCAGCTTATGGTTTCAACCGCTTGCAGAGCAAAATGTTGCTTCCGAGATGTTTTTTAGCCGCTTTTTTAGTTTCCGTACAAATATCGATGATCTCAAAAACTGAAGTTACTTTACGCTGAGAAAGATCGACCGCGCCCATACTCAAACTCACCAGAGGATGGCGTTTCTTTTCCCCTTCGCGATTCAACGCGGCGACATAGCCCCTCTGTGCATCGACTTCGCTATAAAATTCGGGAATTCCGCAGTTCATGCGGTGAATGATTTCGTTTGCCACAGGTAAACATTTTTCCGCGGGGATAATGAAGACAAAATCATCGCCGCCGATATGGCCGAGAAATGCGTCCGGGCAACCGTTCGCTTCGAATGCAACCCTGATGACATTGGCGGTGAAAATGATCAGGTCGTCCCCTTTGGAAAATCCGTAGGTGTCATTATAAATTTTAAAGTGATCCAGATCAGCGTAAATCACACAATCGGACTGTTTTTCAGTGATAATCCGCTCAAGTTCTTTGCGGATGCTGTTATTGCCGGGCAACCCGGTGTTCGGATTGGCGTCCAGGGCCAGTTGGTTGAGGCGTTTCAGTTCCTGAATAGCGGCACTGAGCCTGAGCTGGTTCTTAATGCGCGCAAGTACGGTTGGAGCGTTGAATGGCTTGGTGATGTAGTCTACGGCACCGACATGAAAGCCTTTTTCCTCAGAGCTGACTGAGGTGTCAGCACTGATAAAAATGACCGGAATATCTTTCGTGTTGTTGTCCTGCTTGAGTCTGGAACAAAGCTCAAACCCGTCAGTTCCTCCTAACCGTGTCTCCAGAAGAAACATGTCGATGCTGTATTTCTGTGCTTGTTTGATAACGTCGGCAGCATCTTTTGCGGTAACGATGTGATAGCTGTCTTTGAGGGTGCCAATGAGTGTTGCAAGAGGCAGAATATCCTCATCGGCAATGAGGATCCGCCTTTTTTCTTTCCCCGTCATGAGTCGCTCCACTGCGGAATATCAACCTGGTTATGTGAACGCAAGTATTTAAATCTGTGAAGCACAAAAATAAGAGATCAGTCACGATGATATAATTCAATCGTCGCAAAGTGCCAAAATCTTAATCAAAATTCAGTGATCATCCCTCCGGTAACAGCCATATCTGTGCATCGGGCGAACCCGAGTGCGATAAGATTTTTTTACGCGCATTAATCAGGCCGTGAATGTCGTAGACAGGAAAAGTTAGAGTATCTGGCTTAAAAATAACTTGGTGCGCTCGTGTTGCGGGTTGGCAAAGAACTGACCCGGGCTGTTCTGTTCAACAATTTCCCCAAAGTCCATAAACATGACGCGGTCGGCGACTTTTTCGGCAAAGCCCATTTCGTGGGTCACGACCAGCATGGTCATCCCTTCTTCGGCAAGATCAATCATAACGTCAAGGACTTCCTTGATCATTTCCGGGTCTAAAGCCGAGGTCGGTTCATCAAATAACATGACTTCGGGGTGCATGCACAAGCTGCGGGCAATGGCGACGCGTTGTTGTTGTCCCCCGGAGAGCTGGCCCGGGTATTTTTTGGCCTGCTCAGCGATATGAACTTTTTCCAGGTACTTCATGGCGATAGCTTCCGCCTCTTTTTTTGGTGTTTTGAGCACCCATATCGGACCCAGGGTCAGATTCTCCAGGATGGTCAGATGGGGGAAGAGATTGAAATGTTGAAATACCATACCGACTTCGGCCCGCACCTTCTCAATGTTTTTGATATCGTTGGTCAACTCAACACCATTGACAATGATCTGGCCGCGCTGGTGTTCTTCCAGGCGGTTGATACAGCGGATAAGCGTTGATTTGCCTGATCCCGAAGGTCCGCAGATGACGATGCGCTCACCTTTTTCAACTTCCAGGTTGATATTGCTGAGGACATGAAAATCGCCGTACCATTTGTGCATTTCGCGAATCTGAATAATCGGGTCGGTGCTTTTTGCTCTGCCGTTTTGGGTCATGGCCAATTCTCTTTACTATCGGTTGCGAGCGGCTGAGTGATCAGTGCCCGGTGTTCAGTTCTTTTTCCAGTCTGCGGCTGTAGCTTGACATGGCGTAACAGAAAATAAAATACAGGACCGCCAGGAAGATATAGGCCTCGGTTGAGTAACCGGTCCACTTTGGGTTGGACAAGGCGACCTTGGTGGTTTTCAAGACATCGTAGAGGGCAATAATCACGACCAGCGAAGTATCTTTAAATGCCGAAAGCAGAATGCCGACCGTCGGTGGAATAACGATTTTCAGGGCCTGGGGCAGAATGATCAGGCGCATGGTCTGGTTATAGTTCAGACCGATGGAATCAGCGGCTTCATATTGTCCCCGCGGCATGGCCTGCAAGCCGCCTCTGACGACCTCGGCGATGTAGGCTGCAGTGAAGAGGATAATGGCAATCTGAGCCCTGAGAACTTTGTCGATGGTCACGCCCTCGGGTAAAAACAGCGGGAACATAATTGAGGACATGAACAGCAGGCTGATCAGGGGAACACCGCGGATCATTTCGATATAGACGACACACAGGCTTTTGATGGCCGGCATTTTTGAGCGCCGTCCGAGAGCCAGCAGCACCCCCAATGGGTAGGCAGCAACCATACCGAAGAATGACAGCATCATGGTCAGCGGGAGACCACTCCATTGCGAGGTCTCAACCACCGGCATCCCCAGAATCCCGCCATACATCAGGATGCCCATAATGACCAGGCTGGCCAGCCAGACCCAGCCGAGGGATTTTTTCCAGCGGCTGCGTTCTTTAGAGTAAAAAACCAGGGCCAGCAACATCACCATGGCCAGTGCCGGGCGCCATTCCTGACCCTGAGGAAAAAACCCGAAAAAGATAAACTTGATATTGTTGGGAATCACTGACCAGCAGGCGCCGTCGATGTCACGGCAGGCTTCCGAGGTGCTGTTCCACAGGCTGTCGATGAATGCCCAGCGAACCAGCGGCGGAATCAGCCAGGCCAACAGTGCCAGGGCCAGAACGGTGAGGATCGAATTGTACCAGGTGTTGAACAGGTTGGAGCGCAACCAACCCAGTACCCCAACATTGGTGACCGGTGGCTTCAATTGTACGCGTCGGGCTGGTGCAGGCTGATTCATGTTATCTCTCCACCAGGGCCATGCGCTTGTTGTACCAGTTCATGAAAACAGAGGTCGACAGGCTGAAGAACAGATAGACGATCATAATTAATGCCACCCCTTCAATGGCCTGGCCGGTCTGGTTGATCGTGGTATTGGTAACAGCCACAAAGTCGGCATAGCCGATAGCAATAGCCAGGGTACTGTTTTTTGTCAGGTTCAGCATCTGGCTGGTCAGCGGCGGAATGATGACCCTCAGGGCCTGGGGCAGAACGACCAGCTGCAGAACCCGACCGGGGCGCAGACCGATGGCCATGGCGGCTTCAATCTGCCCACGACTGATCGACTGAATTCCGGCACGAACAATCTCGGCCACAAATGCGGAAGTATACAGGACCAGCCCGAGCAACAAAGCGCTGAATTCAGGACTGACGGTTAGTCCGCCCTGAAAATTGAATCCTCTCAGGACCGGCACGTTCATAGCGGTCGGGGTGCCATAGAGAAACCACACTCCCAGGGGTAAAAGAATGGCTGCCGCCGCAGTGATCCTCAGTGCCGGGAACGCCTGCCCGGTCAACTCCTGGCGGCGATAACCCCAGCGGTTGAGAAACCAGCCGATGACCAGAATAATCAGGAACGTCCAGGCCATGGCAGGATAGGCCGCATGGGCTTCGGGAATGGCGAATATGAGTCCGCGGTTGCAGAGAAAAACTCCGTTGAACGGGTTCAGAGCCTGGCGTGGCGAGGGGAAGGCTTCATAAAAAATGGCATACCAGAAGAACAGCTGGAGCAGTACCGGAATATTCTGCATGACCTCGATAAACATGCCGGAAAGGCGTGAAATCAGCCAGTTGCTCGACAGCCGGGCAATACCGATAAAGGTTCCGAGAATGGTGGTTAGAATAATTCCGATAAATGACACCTTGAGGGTATTCAGAGCTCCGACGAGCAGGGCTTTCCGGTAGGTGTCTGCAGCTGAATAAGCTATGACCGACTCGGCAATTTCAAAAGAAGCTTCCTTGTCGAGAAAGCCGAAACCGGTCGCAATTGATTGGCGTTCGAGGTTCGCCTGGGTATTTGAAAACAGGTAGTAGCATGTTCCGGCGACGATCAGCAGCGCGGCCAGCTGAAAGACCAGCGCACGTTTGCCGGCATCACGCCAGAAAGGCACGGCCGAGGGGGAAGACCCCGATCCCGTGGGAATATCGCTCTGTTTCAAGTTGAAGAATCCCTCTCGCCAATAATTGAAAAATAGACCGCCGTCGAAAGCTGAAAGCTTCGACGGCGGATTTTAGCAGAAAAAAGTCAAAAACGGAATTACTTGAATGGCGGTGAATACATCAGGCCGCCGTTGGTCCAGAGGGCATTCAGGCCACGCTCAAGGCCGAGGGTGGTGTTCACGCCGACGTTACGCTCAAAAACTTCGCCGTAATTACCCACTTGCTTAATGATATTATAGACCCATTTTTCATCAAGGCCCAGAGCGGCGCCATTACCGGGGGATACTCCGAGGAAGCGCTGAACCACGGGATCAGTGCTCTTGAGCATTTCATCAACATTCTGCGAGGTAATCCCCAGTTCTTCAGCATTGATCATGGCCAGAACGGAGAAGTCAACGATGTCCCTGAACTGATCATCACCATGGCGAACGGCCGGAGCCAGAGGCTCTTTGGAAATAATTTCCGGCAGAATGATGTAGTCTTTGGGATTAGGGGCAATCGCCCGGGTTCCGGCCAGTTGAGAAGCATCCGAGGTCAGCACGTCACAGCGTCCGGCGAAGAAGGTTTTTGCCAGCTCGGTGGTTGATTCGATAACCACCGGTTTCCAGGCCATTTTGTTGTTACGGAAGAAGTCGGCCGCGTTTTGTTCTGTGGTGGTTCCGGGCAGAACGCAAACAGTTGCGCCATCCAGCTCCTTGGCACTTTTGACGCCCAGATTTTTGGGAATCATGAAGCCCTGGCCGTCGTAGTAATTGACCGCAACAAAGTTCAGCCCCAGTTGAGTTTCACGACTCAGGGTTCGGGTTGCGTTGCGGGTGAGAAGGTCAATCTCACCGGATTGCAGGGCAGTAAACCGCTGTTGGGCTGTCAGGGGGGTAAATTTTACCTTGTCGGCATCGCCGAAAATGGCGGCAGCAACGGCACGCGCAGTATCAACGTCCAGGCCTTTCCATACGCCTTTTTCGTCAGGCATGCCAAAACCGAAGACACCACCGTTCACCCCGGCTTGAATAAAGCCTTTACTTTTGACGGCGTCGAGATCTTTTCCGGCATGGGCGAAGGTGACGACCATCAGGCAAAGAGTCAAAATCAGAACCAGAACCTTTGTCAATTTCATACTTTTCTCCTCATGTTAAAAGTGCTCAACCAATTGATAATGTGGTGATTATGGATCACCCGGCCAGTCAATGATCTAACCCTCAGATGTCGGATGGTTATTCATAAACAGGTTTATTGTATACGCTAACGGATCTGTCCTGTCAAAACTAAGTTGCTGTTTTTATAGCTTAAAAAAAGTTTACGTTAAGCCTTTGGGAGGACACGATGTGGTAAAAATCGGCGGGACGCTGTTGCGCATTTTTCGCTGCAGGCGTGATCTTTTTTAAGCATTTCCAGCAGCGCCTCTTCCCGCTCAACAACCACGGCACCGTCATTCTTCAGACGGCAGATTTGTTCCCAGGCTTCTCCTTTGGTGTAATCGTTGGTTTTCTGGGGGTTGACCAGATAAACTTTTTTCTCCTGTTTGAGAGCCCGGTGGGCCAGCTTGAGGCAATCCAGGTTGCCCGTTCCCCACCAGGACGTGGCAATAATCACAATCTCGGCGTGAGCGATCATCTGCCAGGTTTTGTCCAGAACCGCACGAGAGTAGGGTCTGAAAGGGCTTTCCTCAGCCATGGGAATATCAAGGGCGCTGGCAACCGATTCATCAGAGTCCCCGTGATTCAAGGGCCCAACCGTCAGCTCAGCGGCGGCCAGATGAAGCTTGCGCAGAATGGTTTTGCCGCTTCCTCCCCCGCAGATGAGATGGATTTTGAGCTCTCTAAACTGGTGAACAGAAGTGTTGAGTAGGGGGTGGATTTGCGGGGTTCCGGAAAAAGGATTGTTTTCGATCTTGACATCGACATGAAATATCCGGCGGATATTTTCCTCGGTTATCACCTCATGCGGTTTTCCAATCCCGGCGGTTTCGCCATGCTCCGTCAATAGCAGCATTCGTTGGGAAATAGCAGCAGCCAGGTCAATATCATGGCTGATCTGGACGATGGTGGTGCCCTGCTCACGATTGAGCCGTAGCAGCAGCCTGCTGAATTCCAGCCGATGATCAATGTCGAGATGACTGGTCGCTTCATCGAGAAACAGAACTTCGGCGTTCTGGGCCAGGGCCCGGGCCAGAAAGACGCGCTGCAGTTCACCGCCGCTGAGTTGGGTGACCGGGCGGTCGACCAGGCCGACAATATCAGTCATAGCCAGTGCATGATTAATGGCCTTTTGATCAGAGGCGCGGCTGAAGCTGAGAATGTTCCGACGATGGGGGTAGCGGCCCATAGCCACGACCTCGGCCACTGTATAGGGGAAGGTCATATGGACGGATTGGGGTACCATTGCGACTTTTAGAGCCATCTTTCTGGTTGAGATGGCTTCAATCGGTTCGGAATCCCAAAGAATGGAACCCGATTGAACTTTCAAATGACCGCGCAGAAGCCTCAGCAGGGTGGATTTGCCGCACCCGTTGGGCCCGAGAAGTGACAGAATTTCGCCTTTTCTTACCGAGAAACTGAGATCTTTGAAGATCGGCTGGGCGGCAAAGGCAAAAGAGATGTTGTCGACCTGAATCAAACCCCGGCTCCTTTACGTCTTAACAGGTAGAGAAAGAAGGGGGCACCCAGCAGGGCAGTGACGACGCCGACGGGGATTTCAGCGGGGGCGTAAATGCTGCGGGCCAAAGCATCGGCAAGCATCAGAAAACAGCCGCCAAACAGGGCAGACAGAGGGATAAGGCGACGATGTCCCGGCCCCCATATCAGCCGGCAGATATGCGGGATGACCAGGCCGACAAAACCGACCAGTCCGGTCAGGGCAACCGCACAGGAAGTCAGGGCCCCGGCGACGGCAAAAAAGATCAACCGGCTGCGGCCGACATCAAGTCCCAGATCTTCGGCCGTTTCGTCACCCTGAGTCAATAGATCCAGGTGCGGGGCCAGCATCCAGAGCAGTACAAAACCGCCGGCAACCCACAACCAGCCCCAGCTGACCCAACCCGGATCGGCCAGTGACAGGTTGCCCGCCAGCCAGAAAACCGCCTGACGAGAGGCCTCAGACGGGGCTCGCCAGAGCAGGAAAAGCAGCAGCGCGGCTGCCAGGCTGCCGACCATGACACCGGAAAGAATCAGGGTGTGCGTGGTGCAGGTATGGGCTCGAGCGACGAGGTAAACCAGCAGCAGTGCCGACAAGGCACCGATAAAAGCTGCCAGCGGCAGCATCAGAGTCGACTGAAGACCGCAGGTCAGGGCGATAACCGCTCCGAGAGCAGCCCCCCCTGAAACCCCCAGCAGGTAGGGATCCGCGAGCGGGTTGCGCAGAACCGCCTGAAAAGTGACCCCGGACAAACTCAGGGCACAACCGACCAGAGCTGCCAGAAATGAGCGCGGCAGACGAATCTGCCAGATGATGGTTTGTTCGATATTGTCGCCGGGCCCCTGTTGCAGGATAGAGAGCAGTTTTTCAGGGGGGATATCGAGACTGCCGGCAGACAGAGAGAAAAAAAACGCCAGACCCGGCAAGACAACGAGCATCAGCAACTGAAACCAGCGGCGTTTGGCGTGAAGAAAATTATTCATCAAAGACCATATCCGGATGCAGGGCTTGAGCCAGAGCTTTGATGCCGAGGATCATCCGTGGGCCCGGGCGGTGGATCCAATCGGCCTCGATATGAATAATTTCGTCGTTCTTCACCGCTCGCAGTTGCGGCCATTGAGCGAAAAACTGCCACGGATCGGGCTGCCCGGGATAAGAGGAAACAATAATCGCTTCCGGGTTCGCAGTCAGCAGGGCTTCGGGATTCCAGGTCGGATAGCGTGAAGGACCCTCTGTCACGACATTATGTCCTCCTGCCAGGCGAATGACATCATCGACAAAGGTTTTCGGCCCGGCCACCGTCAGGGGGTGGAGCATGACCACTTCAAGGACTTCCGGGCGAGTTTTCCCGGCAATTTTTTTCTGCAGAGCGGTAATTTGCGCCCTGATCATGGCAGTGATGTGCTCCGCTGCGATCCCGGCTCCGGTGATCTGGCCAATGCCTTCAATCGTTTTCAGGGTTTCGTCCACGGTATGCGGGTAGACGACATAAACGGGGATCTTTAATGCTTCCAGCCTCTCAACCAGCGCCGGTCGGTTCATATCGGCTGAGGCAATAACCAGGTCAGGTTTGAACAGCAGGATGTTTTCCAGCCCCGGGTCGGCATATTCGCCAACTGTTGGGAGGTCTTTCGCCGCTGCTGGGTAGGTGCAATACTCCGTGACTGCGACGATCCGCTCTTCAAGCCCCAGCGCAAAGAGGATTTCCGTCACCGCCGGAACCAGGGAAAGAATGCGTTGGGGGGGATGATTTAATTCTACTTTTCGACCCAGGGCATCTTCGAACTGTTCATCGAAGGCCGTGGATACAAAAAATATGCTGATCAGGATCGTGAAAAGGATTGTTTTACGCATGGAATTCCAAATGATTGAGGGCAGATAATCTGCCCTCAGTGTAAATCAATTCTGAAAGAATTAAAAAGACAACTTGATACCCGCATACGCCGACAAACCCGCCGTTCCGTACCCGGAAACTTCTTCGTAGTCTTTGTCGAACAGATTGTCAATGCGGCCGAAAATCTTCAAGTTGTCATTAATTTGGTATGAGGTTGCCAGATTGACCAGAGTATATGATGGCAGGGTTTCGTTCGCAGCATTATCATCTCGTTCACTGTTATAGATCGTGTTCAGGTTGATCTGTAAACCGTCAATCGGATAGAGATTTAAATCAAGAGTTCCCTTGTGCAGGGGCCGCCGAGCTCGGCGCTCTCCATTTTCATCTTTACTGTCGGTATAGGTGTAACCTAGTTGGGTACTGAAGAAGGGACAGGGAGAGTAGCTTACAGTAGCTTCTACTCCTTGCGTTTGAATGTCTCCTCCCTGGTAATAACCTGTGTATCCAATATCGTCGAATTCAATGTAGTCTTTGATACTATTGTGAAACCAGGTCAGACTGGTAATGACTGAATTCTGCAACCAGGATTGCTCGATTCCGATGTCGTAGCCCAGGCTGGTTTCTGCTTCCAGAGCGGTGTTGCCAAAGTAGGGGTGGTAGAGCTGGTAGAGTGAAGGCGCTTTAAATCCTGTACCGACGGAACCTTTGAAAATCGTGCCTGTCGAAGAGAGAGCGTAGGATGTAGCTAAACGCCAGGTGGTCTCTTCGCCGAATTGCTCGTGATCATCACTGCGCAGCCCCAGGTTCATTGAAAAGTTGTTCAGCCGAAATTGGTCCTGGATGAAAAATGCGTCGGTTCTGGCTTCTTCATGGGTTGGTTGTTCAAAATCGGCGTAGCCGTCATATTCTTCTTTTTCTGTTTCCAGCCCGATAACCAGCGTGTGCGCACGTCCGACATGAATTTCGTTCAGAAGGCTGGACTTGGTTATTCTTCCATCATATCCGTAATGATAAGTGCCGAGGGCAGTGTCTCGCTCCAAGTCGCTGACGGCTATAGCGAAGGTCATATTCCAGAGATTGTCCAGCAGGTGGAGTGTGCCTGATAGTTGGCCGATGGTGTCCAAAGTTTGATCTTTATTGTCAGCATCGCTGGCTATTCCGGCAAAAAAATTATCAAAGTCGTTTTCTGCATCAATCCTTTGAACATTAAAATTGAGTTCGAAAACGTCGATAGGTTTCAAACCGAAATTAAACAGGAAGCTGGTATTTTCGTAGCCGTCTTTTTCAGAGTTGCCATCATCCTCATTCGCTGCTGAAAAACCGTCGCTATTTGTTTGTGCTACTCTGAAAGAGCTTGTAACAATCTCGTTGCCGTAGCCAAGGCCTGCTTTTATGTGGTTTGTGTTGAAAGAACCCATTTCGGCAGAGGCTTCACCTGTCATTCCTTGAACATCTTTTTTGGTAATGATGTTGATGACGCCAGCAATTGCATCGGATCCGTAAAGTACACTTTGAGCTCCGCGTACAATCTCAATTTGTTCGATGTTGCTGGTACTCAAGTTCGCAAGGTTGATGTCGCCTCCGATGGCTGAAGCGTCCCTGTATTCAATCCCGTCAATGAGGACCAAAGTGTGTTTGTTGTCGGTTCCGCGCAGGAAAATTGATGCTTGTCCGCCGATTGGCCCACTCTGATTGACTGTAACGCCAGGGACGCTGCGTAAAACATCGACAACTGTCTGTTGCTGCTTTTCTTCAATTTCTTCGGCAGTGATGACCGTCACCGAACTGCCGATCTGACTGAGGGGGGTGGCGGTTCGTGTCGCCGTGACCACGATCGGATCGAGGGTTGGGGTTGCGGAAAGGGCTGTTGATGCACAGATCAGCAGTCCGCCGAGCAGGGCGATAAACTTTTCCATCTTTTTTCCTCCTGTGTTCCCCCGGAAGCAGCGGCTGAGGCACTAAAAAAGCCCGACACCTGAACAGGTGCGGGCTTCCGTTTTTGGTCCGCGCTCTTTCCGTGCTCCCATTCCCGGGGAGATTAATGGACAGGTTTCATGACAGGTCTTCTGACTGACGAGTGATCAACTGAAGTGACAGGTAGTTCAGTTGAATTGTCGGGTGGCCTTCCCAGTGTCGTCACCAGTGGCATATCACGCGACAAGAACTCGATTACAGCGGCGGGTCCGTGGGGGAATTTCACCCCTCTTCCCATCTGAAGATTGAAACAGGATCAATATTCAGGCCTTGCGGCATCGATGAAACGATTCAATTGTGTCCTTGCTTATAGGCAAGGGTGGTGGTTAAGTCAAGCGGTTTGAAATGAGTCTTTTTTTACCTTCAGGACGGTAGCGAGACAGTTTTCAAGGACATCAAAACATGCTACTTATGGCTCTGGTTGTGGGGGATGCTTTAACGTTATTGAAGAAAGGTTGTCGATCATGGTTTTTGAAAGAGTCGGGGTACAGGTTCCGCGAATTTTGTTGCCGAAGCAGGGGACCGATATGAGTCACTGGGCGATTATCGCATGCGATCAATATACCTCTGACCGCTCTTATTGGCAGCGTCTTGAAGATCAGACGGCCGGTTCGCCATCGACCCTGAAGCTGGTGTTTCCTGAGGTTTATCTTGAGGATGATGATGCCGACCAGCGCATTGAACAGATCAATCAAACCATGGAAGAGTATCTTGCCGATGGCACCCTGGAGGAGCAGCCTCCCGGATTTATCCTGGTCGATCGGAAAACCTCTGAAGTGGATTCACGCAAAGGGCTGGTTCTGGCTCTTGATCTGGAGCAGTACGACTATAACAAGGGGGCACAAAGCCTTATTCGGGCAACGGAAGGGACAATTCTCGAGCGCTTGCCGCCGCGTATCAGGGTGCGTGAGAACGCGCCGATTGAACTGCCGCACATCATGGTGCTGATCGATGACCCACAAAAAACCGTCATTGAGCCCCTATTCAATCACAACCTGGAAACGCTTTACGACTTCGATCTGCTGGAAAGTGGCGGCCATCTGAAAGGCTACCGGGTCGATCAAGGTGAATTGATCGAGCAGGTGGCTGCGGCTCTTGAGGCGCTTGCGGAGCCGGCCGCTTACCGTAAGAAATATCAGGTGGATGGTGCTGTTATGCTGTATGCCATGGGGGATGGCAATCATTCCTTTGCGACGGCCAAGGCGATCTGGGAACAGCTGAAAAAAGACGCCGGTGACCCGTCCAGGGTCATGAATCATCCTGCCCGCTATGCCCTGGTTGAACTGGTCAACGTTCACGACCCGGGACTTGAGTTTGAAGCCATTCATCGGGTCCTGTTCAACGTGAATTGCGTGCATCTCAAGCAGCAGATGGAGATTTTCTTTGCTGAGCGCAAGACCCCGGCTGTTCTAGAGATCTGTGTCGACCTGGCTGAAGCCGAACAACGCGCCAAAGAGCTTGATCATGGCCACGCCTTTCCGATGATCCTGGGCGGAAAGTTTGCGGTCTGTACGGTTGCAGAACCGGAATATACCCTGGCCGTGGCGACTCTGCAGGCCTTTCTCGATGATTATCTGCAGAAAAATACCAGCGCGCGTATCGATTATATCCACGGCGAAAAAGCCGTAACCGATCTCGGCAGTCAGACCGGTTGCATCGGATTTTACCTGCCGGCCATTTCAAAACATGATCTGTTCAAAACGATTGTCCTGGACGGAGCCCTGCCGCGCAAGACCTTTTCGATGGGGGAGGCTGACGAGAAGCGTTTTTATCTGGAATGTCGAAAGATCAGGGAATAATTGCGGAGCCTTCCGTGCAAACGGTTAAGACGGTTGTTTTTGATGTTGGCCGAGTGCTGATTGATTTCAGCTACGAAAAGTTTTTTTCGCTACTGAACGATCGGGGTGGAAACATTTCCGGAGAGGAGGACTTTTCCGAAAAAGTTGATCTTTCGGCTTACGAACATGGCTTGTTGAGCAATGAGGATTTTCTTCGCCGGGTGAACTCCCAGCTTAAGAATCCGCTTCCGGTCCATGAGCTGAAAGCTGCCTGGAATGACCTGTTTAGGCCCATTGATGAGATGCTGGATTTTTCACGCCGGTTAAAGGCCGAATGCGAGGTTTACCTGTTTTCCAATACCAGCGATCTCCATTGGGCTCATCTGCAGAAAACCTTCAACCTGTCTTTATTTTGCCATGGTCTTGTGGCGTCTTTCCAGTTGGGTTGGATGAAACCGGAGAAAGAGTCTTTTGCAGCGGTCGAGCAACGTTTTGACCTTCAGGTTGAAAATACCCTGTTCGTCGACGATAAGGCTGAAAATGTAGAGGGAGCCTTAAGTTGTGGCTGGCAGGCTTTTCAACATCGGCGGCCTGCGGACACAATCCGACAGATTTGTCAGTTGACCGGACATGATGGCTGATCGCCGCTTTCCCCAAGAAAAAGGCAGCTACCTGCTCTGGCTCTATCTGCGCAAAGGTCTGACGGTCGAGATCGGAAGGTTGGGAGGCCATCATTGCCGGAGTGGATGGTACTTATATTCCGGCAGCGCCTTTGGACCGGGAGGATTGAGGGCGCGACTGGGTCATCATTGCCGCATTTCTCTGCACCCGCACTGGCATATTGACTACCTCAAAGCCCGGGCCGAAATTCGTTTTGTCTGGTTATGCCGGGGGTTGAATCAGGAACACCGCTGGAGCCATCTGCTGGCGGCATTACCCACTGCGACCATGCCAATCCCCGGGTTCGGAGCCAGTGACTGTCAATGTCGCAGTCATCTCATCTATTTCGCGAGTAAACCGCAATCGACGAGATTACAAGACTGCCTGATGGGAGATTGTCGCATAGAGCGGTTTAAACTGTAGCTGCAGTAGTCGGGGTGGGCTGGGAGCCCACCCCACAGATTACTACTTGGTCGTGCCGTTGGGCAGAATCAGGTTGAGTACGACCCCGATAATTCCCGCCAGACCGATGCCGCCGAGCTTGACGATCACCAGATCAAAGGTCATGCCACCGATACCAAAGACCAGGATAATTGCGACAATCGCCAGATTGCGGGGTTCCATCAGGTCGGTCCCGGCTCTGACCAGGGTGTTGATGCCGATGACGGCAATTGCCCCGAAGAGCAGCACCATGATTCCGCCCATGACCGGAACCGGGATGGTGTTGAGGAAACCTCCCAACTTGCCGATAAAGGCGAGAAGGATGGCGGTGATCGCTGCCCAGGTCATGATGGCCGGGTTGAAAGAGCGGGTCAGGGCAACCGCGCCGGATACCTCCGAATAGGTTGTGTTCGGCGGTCCGCCGAGCAAACCGGCGAGGCTGGTGGCGATGCCGTCACCCAGCAGGGTGTTCTTGATACCTGGATCTTCGACATAGTCCTTGCCGGTGATGCCGCCGATGGCCAGAACATCGCCGAAATGTTCAATGGCCGGGGCGATGGCAATCGGGACAATAAAAAGTATCGCTTCAAGATTCCAGGTGGGAAAGGTAAATTGCGGCATCGCGAACCAGGGTGACTCGGCGACTTTGGACATCGAAATCAATG
The DNA here is from genome assembly GCA_016931615.1 of Desulfuromonadales bacterium. Classification (GTDB taxonomy): domain Bacteria; phylum Desulfobacterota; class Desulfuromonadia; order Desulfuromonadales; family Geopsychrobacteraceae; genus JAFGEL01. The sequence goes on along the minus strand of JAFGEL010000072.1, from coordinate 26,285 downwards.
CCGGACCGGTCCAGTTCTGTAATGCGCCTGGATCAAAAGCGGCCTGGGTCGAGGCGGTAAAGCCGCTGACATCGAGGATGATTGATGTCACGTAACCTGCAGCGATACCACTGAGGATCGGAATCAGTTTAAACATGCCGCGGCCCAGCAGGGACACCATAATGGTCACGATCAGGGCCACACCGGCAATAATGTAGGCGGTCGTCTGGGGCACCAGCCAGGCGGCTCCGTCTCCTGTACGGCCCGAAGCCATATGAATGGCGACCGGGGCCAGAACCAGGCCGATGACCATGATGACCGGCCCGGTGACGATCGGCGGCAGAATTCTGTGAAGGATGTCAGAACCGAAAATTCGCACGATCAGGCTGAGAACTGCGTAGAGCAGACCGGCTGCAACCAGGCCGCACATCGTACCTGAAACCCCCCACTTCTCAACGCCGTAGATGATGGGTGCGATAAAGGCGAAGCTCGAAGCCAGGAAGACGGGAACGCGGCCGCGGGTGATCAGCTGAAAAACCAGGGTGCCGGCACCGGCAGTAAAGAGGGCTACATTGGCATTCAGGCCGGTCAGCAACGGGACCAGGACCAGGGCGCCAAATGCAACGAACAGCATCTGGGCACCTAACAGGCAGTCCTTCAAACGAAAATTGTAATCGGTAGGGGCAGGGCTCTGACTCATTGTTCTTGTCCTTCCGGGCTAGGGTGATTATTTGGTTCCGAATATTTTATCCCCGGCATCGCCAAGTCCGGGGAGGATATACCCATTTTCATTGAGCCGCTCATCGACGGAAGCGACATAGATATCGACATCGGGATGCTCTTTTTCGACACGTTCTATCCCTTCCGGCACGGCAACGAGAAACAGCCCGCGAATGCTGGTGCATCCGGCTTTCTTGAGCATGTCGATACAGGCTACCAGGGAGCCGCCGGTGGCCAGCATCGGGTCCAGGATCAGGGCGGTACGGTCATCCATGCTGCTGGTCAGCTTCTCAAAGTAGGTGACCGGTTCGAGGGTTTCCTCGTTACGGTAGAGCCCGACGACACTGACCCGCGCACTGGGGATCAGGTCAAGAACGCCATCCATCATGCCTAGTCCGGCCCGCAGGATCGGAACGACGGTAATTTTTTTGCCTTTGATTTTTTCAACCTCAACCGGACCATTCCAGCCGGTGATGGTTTCCGGTTCGGTTTCCAGGTCTTTGGTCGCTTCGTAGGTGAGCAGCCGGGCAACCTCGGAGGCGAGCTCGCGGAAATCTTTGGTGCTGATGTCGTGCTGACGCATCAGTCCGAGTTTGTGCCTGACCAGGGGGTGATTGACTTCAAAAACAGCCATGGTTTTCTCCTTGAAAAATTATCATCTGCAGATTCAACAGCGCAGCATAAAAGTATCATTTGACCCGGTCAAGGACTTAGCTGGTGATATTGTGTTAGTCTTGAGTAATGTTTTTTAACTGGTTGATAAAAAAGTACTTTCTTCCAGTAAAAAAGTTACGTTATAGTGCCCGGCTGGTTTGCACAGGGGATTTTTTTGCTTTCGTTCCGATAACAGGCGGATATGGCCCGGATTTCTCTTAAATATCGTGTTGAATATGTCGTACTGGTGACGCTTGCCGTGCTGGTTCGTGCTCTGCCCCGCCGTGCCGCCATCGGTCTGGGCCGCACACTGGGGCGCTGGTCCAAGGCTTTCCTGCCGGGGCGTTATCGTCTGGCCAAGGACAATATGAGCAGGGCTTTGCCGGAGTTGAGTGCGGCGCAGATCGAAGAAAATCTGCGCAAAAATTTTGAGCATATCGGCATCAGCGGAGTAGAAATGCTGCGCCTTGACATGTTCAAACCGGGCAGCCGGGATCTTGAGAAATTCTTTTCCCTGGGCGACCTCAGCCCTGTGCCGGAAGCTCTCAAGCTGAACCGGGGAGTCATTATTTTAACCGGGCATCTGGGGTTCTGGGAGGTTGGTCAATTTCTTTTTCCTGAGTTGGGAATCCCTTTCGATGTCGTTGCCAAACCGCTGAAAAATCCACTGACCGACCGTTATTTCAATCGTCTCAGAAAAACTTACGGGGTTGAGGTTCTTGAAAGCCGGAAGGGTGCGCGCCGGATCATTAAATCGCTGCAGCAACAACATGCCGTCGGGATTCTTCTGGACCAGCATATTTCTCCTCCGGGATCTGTCGCCGTTGATTTTTTTGGCCGCAAAGCCTACACAACCACAGCCATTACCAGTCTGGCGATGAAATACCAGGTTCCCGTGGTGCCGGTGTTCTGCCTGCGTCAACCGGATGACCGTTATCGGGTCTGGGCCGAGCCGATGTTGCTGCTTGATAACCCGGGGGATGACGCGGTCGCAGCAAACACCCAACTGCTGACGGATCAGATCGAAGCGGCAATCCGCAAGGATGTCAGTCAGTGGTTCTGGATGCACAAACGCTGGCGGGTGAAGGATTGATCGGCCCGAAATGTTCTTTACTGATGGTCGGCTGCCAGTTGTTGTTGAGAATCTGACAAACTTCAGTCGCTGGTGGAAATAATTGGAAATTATAGAAAATTTTACGCAATCAAAAGGACATGTAAGTGAGTAAGGATATTCAACGGGAAGTTGCCAAGCGCCGAACCTTCGGCATCATCAGTCACCCTGACGCGGGCAAGACGACCCTGACCGAAAAGCTGTTGTTATTCGGTGGTGCCATCCAGATGGCCGGAACGGTTAAAGCCAGAAAGTCCGCGCGGCATGCCACCAGCGATTGGATGAGTATCGAAAAAGAGCGGGGGATTTCCGTGTCTTCTTCAGTTATGAAGTTCGATTACCGCAACTATGAAGTCAACCTGCTCGATACCCCTGGACACCAGGATTTCTCCGAGGATACCTACCGGGTTCTGACGGCCGTCGACAGCGCCCTGATGGTGATCGACAGCGCCAAGGGGGTGGAACCGCAGACAGAGAAGCTGATGGAAGTCTGCCGGATGCGCAATACGCCGGTTCTGACCTTTATCAACAAGCTCGACCGTGAAGGTCTGGAGCCGCTGGATATTCTGGCGGACGTTGAAGAAAAGTTGCAGATCGAATGCGCGCCTTTATCCTGGCCGATCGGGATGGGAAAGCGCTTTAAGGGGGTCTATAATCTCTATCGGAAAGAACTCAATCTGTTCCGTTCCGGCGAAGATGTGCGCTCTACCGAGACGGTGAAAATCGCTGATCTCAACGATCCCGAACTGGATCGACTGCTGGGCAGGCAGGCCGACGAGTTGCGCAGCGACATCGAGCTTCTCGAAGGGGCCGCCAATCCGTTCAGCCTCGATGATTACCTGTGTGCCAGCCAGACGCCGGTTTTCTTCGGCAGTGCGATCAATAATTTCGGTGTTCAGGAGATGCTGGATGCTTTCGTCGAACTGGCCCCGGCCCCGGGAGAACGCCTGGCCGTTGAGCGGATCGTCAGCCCCGAAGAGGATCAGTTCTCAGGGTTTGTGTTTAAAATTCAGGCGAACATGGATCCTGCCCACCGTGACCGGATCGCTTTTCTGCGCATCTGTTCGGGCAAATTTACCCGGGGGATGAAGGTCAGGCACCATCGCATTGGCAAAGAGATTGCGCTTTCCAATGCGACCATTTTCATGGCTCAGGATCGTGCCCATGTTGAGGAGGCTTATCCGGGGGATATCATCGGTCTGCACAATCATGGGACGATAAAAATCGGCGACACCTTTACTGAGAAGGAACCGCTCAAATTCACCGGGATTCCCAACTTTGCCCCGGAGCATTTCCGTCGTGTCAGGCTGAAAGATCCGCTCAAGTCGAAGCAGTTGCACAAGGGATTGATCCAGCTCGCCGAAGAGGGCGCCGTCCAGGTATTCAAGCCGCTGACGGGTGCTGAGTTTATTCTCGGGGCTGTCGGAGTTCTGCAGTTCGATGTGACCATGGAGCGGTTGAAGGCTGAATATAATGTCAACGCGGTTTATGAAGGGGTCGATTACACCACGGCCCGTTGGGTTGAGTGTGATGATCGCAAACTTTTCGAGGAGTTTCAAAAAAAGAATCAGGGGCAGCTGGCCAAGGACGCCGAAGGGCACCTGACATATCTGGCCGCCAGTGAGTGGCGCCTTGGGCATACCATGGAACAATGGGAAGGCGTGCGCTTTCTGAAATCTCGGGAACACAGTTAACCGGTTACCGGGTTAAACGAAATAATTGAAGAAGGGTCGCACCGCGGCCCTTTTTTTATGGCCAGGGAGACACCCGCTGTGTTAAATTTATATCTGTTAATTATTATTGGTTACTTTTTAATCCCTCTAAGGTGTCGGATGTCGTGCTGAAAACTTTGTCCCTTTACTGGATTTTTCTTATTCCAGTGCTCTTGCCGGTCTCGTCTGTCTGTGCCTTAGCTGCTGAGAAACCCAGGGTTCTGGTGGTGTTCAGCTATGAGCCGGACTATCTCTGGGATGTCGAAATTCGTGAAGAACTTGAAAAGGTTCTCGGTGATGCCGCCGAACTGACTTATTTTTACATGAATACCAAAGTGGATCTGGAAAACGGCTCTGTGAAAGCGGCCGAAGCCTATCAGACTTTTCTGGCTGTTCAACCCGATGGCGTGATCAGTGTTGACGACAACGCTCAGGCCATGTTCGTTGTCCCCTATCTGAAAAATAAAACCCCTGTTCCCGTGATATTTTGCGGGGTGAATGCAGATCCCGAGGTGTATGGTTATCCGGCTGAGAATGTGACCGGGATTCTGGAGCGCTACCATTTTGAGGAAACTCTCGCCCTGAACCGCCAACTCGCCGGGAAAACCGACAACTTTGTTGTCATGGTCAACAGAAGCCCTCTGGCAGATCTGGTCGTTAAAGAACTGGAACAGAAAAAAACGAGTCTTTCAGCCGAACTCTTGGCTGTTCTGCAGCCTGAAACCCTGCCTGAAGCATTCGAAATGGCCAATGCCTATCGTCACCAGGCCGATCTGCTGCTGCTTTTGACCCTCAAGGGAATTGTCGATGGCCAAGGCAGACTGGTCAGCGATGCTCAGGCGATTTCTTCAGTGGCCAGGGCTTTCAATAAGCCGACTGCAGCAACGACTGAATTTGTGATCAGAAACGGCGTCCTCAGCGGGGTGCTGGCGAGTGGTCAGGAACAGGGCAGACAGGCGGCACTGATGCTTAAGCAGGCCCTTCAGGGTACGCCTGTAAAACAGATACCGATGACACGCAACTATCAGGGGCGGCGCATGATCAATGTGACCGTGATGAAAGAACTGGGTATAGTGCCTCGCCCGATGGCTATTCGTGGCGCGACCCTGGTTCACTCTGCCGCGCACCTGTAAAAATGATCTGACCTTCGATGAGCTATAAACTGAGCCATAATAAGTCAATTAAAAAACGCTTGAACCAGATATCTCTGATGACCGTTCTGGTCCTTTTTGTCGTTGCCATCGGACTGATCGTCAGTGCCGGCAAGGTGTGGGTGGATATCGACCGGATTGTTGAAGAACGTCTGCAGCATGCTATGGACAATTCCCAGAGCAGCCGTGATTTCGGGCTGTTGCTTGCCCGTTTGAATGTTTTTCAAACCACTTTTTTCGGTGATGATGGCTATCTTCATAGCGAAGGGCCTGCCCTGCAGCAAGCTTTTCGTGACCTCAAACAGGAGTTGATGGATCCTCGGCTGGTCCAACTGCTGGATGAATTGACTGGGCAGTTCAAGAGATATGTCGAACGCAGTGAATGGATCAATACCCTCCTGCAATGGCGTTCGGACCAGGATTCCGACCTGGACGATCTGCTTCTGGTTCTTCAGGAACTTCTGGCGGAAAGGACCATAGAAATCGCCCTGACCGGTGGTGATATTGATTATCTTGAACAGTTGATGATGCTGGTGTCCGGTTTTCGCGAGAGTTTTCTGGAAATCGCCAAAATCAACGCCCTCGAAGATCGCAAGGCGTTGCTGGCTTCTCGTGTCGAGGACCCGCCTCCCCTCAAAGATAAACTGGAAAGCCTGTCACTGCGAATCAGAACCCTGACGGCTTCGGAACCGCCATTTGACAAGTTCGGGCGTCATCTCATCAGTCGTATTGAATACTATCAGTACCTCGTCCGTCTCTATCAATTGGAAATGATTCAGTTGAATGAGCAGAATCTCAACCTCAAACAGCTGACTGAAAATATCTTCGCGACCATGGGTGAGCTGGATCACCAGGCCGCTGCTGAAGCGATGCAGTCCCGTACAGAAATCAAGCAGACGATTTTTACCACCGTTGCGATTATTTTAACGATTCTTGCAATTCTCACCATTATTTCCTGGATCACCCACCGGGCTCTTTTCGGTAAGCATATCCAAGTGCCGATGGATAAAGTCAGTCGGCGGTTATATGATTTTCAACACGGCGATTACCTGACCCCGATGAGGTTGGACCGTGAGGATGAATGGGATCGGATTGAAACCATATTCAACGATATGCTGGCGACGCTGAAAGAGAGCAGTGATGCCCTGCATGAGTCGGAAAAACGCTACCGCGAAATTTTCACCAATGCGACAGAGGGTATTTTCCGCTCGACCCTCAAAGGGGAATTCCTCGAATTAAACCCCGCTGGCGTTGAGATCCTCGGGTTTGATTCGGTTGAAGAGGCGAAAGCCTATTATGGTGATCTGGGGGGGCAACTTTATCATGACCCCGGGGCGCGTGAAGAGATGCTGAAAAAATTGCATGCTCAGGGGACAAATCTGAATTTTGAAACGCGTATGCGGCGCAGGAATGGAGAGTTGTTCTGGTGTTCGGTGAACAATTATCTGGTTCGCGACGAACAGGGCAGGGTCCAGTACCTGGAAGGAACCATCAGAGACATCTCTGAAAGAAAAGCCGCCCAGGAAACTCTCCAGCAGTTGAAATCCTACCTGCAGAATATCATTGATTCGATGCCGTCCATATTGATTGGCGTCGATATCAACATGAATGTCACGCTGTGGAATAAAAAAGCGCAACAGGAAAGCCGAATGACGGTTGATCAGGTCAGAGGGCGACCTTTGTCTGAGGTCTGCCACCTGTTTGACTCGGAAACCTACCTGTCGCAGTTGCAGGAGACATTGCACTCCCGCAGGCCGCAACGGATGCGCAAGGTTGCCAGCCTCCACGAGACGGAAGCGGGCGGAAAGCGTTATTTCGATATTTTGATTTACCCGCTGGAGCTGGAGAGCGAAAGAGGCGCCGTTATTCACATGGAGGAAGTTTCCGAGCTGGCTCATCTGGAGGATATGATGATCCGCTCGGAAAAGATGCGTTCAGTCGGCAGCCTTGCTGCAGGGTTGGCGCACGAGATCAACAATCCCCTGGCCGCCGTGTTGCAGAACGCCCAGGTCTTAAATCAGCGCTTGTCGCCTGATTTGAAAAAAAATGCCGAAATGGCCGCAGAACTGGGAACAACAATTGAGACCGTTCATCGCTATGCTGAATTAAGGGGCTGTTTGAAAATGCTCCAATCGATTGCCGATGCCGGACAGCGGGCGGCCAAGATTGTGGCCAATATGCAGAGCTTCAGTCGTTACGGATCGACGAATTATGCTCTCTGCTCCCTTGTCGAACTGTTTGACCGCACCCTTGACCTGGCCAGCAGCGATTATGATATGCGGCACCACTACGACTTTCAGAGCATCAAAATCGTGCGTGATTTTCACCCTGCGCCAAATGTTTCATGTGAATCGAGTCAGATTCAGCAGGTGATCCTCAGTTTATTGAAAAATGCCGCCCGGGTCATGAGGGAAGGTGCCGAAGAACCCCAATTAACGGTCAGAATTCATCCCCAGGGGGATGACCACGTCAGGTTGCAGCTTGAAGATAATGGGCCCGGTATGGATGATAACGTATCTGAGCGTATTTTTGATCCGTTTTATACGACCCAGGATGTTGGTTCGGGATCAGGACTCGGCTTGTCGATTGCTTATTTCATTGTCACCCAGAACCACAGCGGACACCTGACTGTCGTGTCCCGACGTGGTCATGGAACGCGCTTCGATGTGATTCTGCCTGTTGAGCAGGAAGAAGAAAAGTACATTTTTTGATTGTCAACGAAAACGGGGAGTGAACTATGGCGGTTATCGAATGGAAAGACATTTACGAAACCGGAATCGTTGCACTGGATAAGGAACATCGTGGTCTGGTTGAGGAGATCAACCGACTTTACGAAGCTGTTCGTGACAAGCGCGGCGAGGACGTTCTTGAGGATATCCTGAACATGTTGACAACCTACACCGTAGATCATTTTCAGCATGAAGAACGGTTGATGGCTGAATACGGTTTTCCCGGACTGGAAGAGCACAGGAAAGTTCATGGTGAGCTGATTGAGAAGGTCGCAGCGATGAAGGCTCGCGCACAGGAGGAAACGGGAGATCTGGCACGCGAGTTGCTGAAGTTTCTTCGCGTCTGGGTTCTGGAGCATATTGTCGATGTCGATAAGCGCTACGGAATATTTCTGGAATCCCGCGGGGGGCGATTCATCGAATAAAAGCAGCTGAAAAAAATTTATTTGAGTGGGCCATTCTTGAAACGGATGGCCCTTTTTGTTTAAAACCTGATGCCGAACGTGCTTTAATCTGATCCATCTTTTTGGCTTTGATGATCGGCCGGGTCGAAAGATATTGCTCATATAATTATGGAAAGGTTGAAATCTATGGAAAGGCGTTCAAGGGTGTCCGTTAAAAATCTTCTCGCTATGAGCGAGCCGGTGACAGATGTCTGTGTCAAGGGTTGGGTCCGCTCGGTTCGACGTGGCAAGGGGGTGGCTTTCATCGCGCTGAATGATGGCAGCTGCTTTGCCTCGGTGCAGGTCGTTCTAGACCCGCAGCTGGACAATTATGCTGCCGTGACCAAGGTCGGCACCGGGGCGTGCCTTGCAGTCGTCGGTCAGATGGTTGAATCCCCGGCCTCAGGTCAGGACTGGGAACTGCAGGCATCAAAGGTTGAAATCATCGGCCAGGCGGATGAGGATTATCCGTTGCAGAAAAAGCGCCACAGTTTTGAATATCTGCGCTCCATTGCTCATCTGCGGCCACGCTCAAACACTTTCGGCGCAGTGTTTCGTTTGCGCAGCTCCCTGGCGTTTGCCGTGCACAAATTTTTTCAAGAGCGGGGTTTTATGTATGTGCAGACCCCGATCATCACGGCCAATGACTGTGAAGGTGCGGGAGAAATGTTCCGGGTGACGACCCTTGACCCGCTCAACCCACCACGCAGCGCAGACCAGATCGACTGGAAAGAAGATTTTTTCGGTCAGCGGACCGGTCTGACGGTCAGCGGCCAGCTGCAGGGTGAGCTGTTTGCTACGGCTTTTTCCGATATCTATACCTTTGGGCCGACGTTCCGCGCGGAAAATTCCAATACCAGTCGTCATGCCGCCGAATTCTGGATGATCGAACCGGAAATCGCCTTTGCCGACCTGAAGGACAACTGCCGGCTGGGCGAGGAGTTCTTGCGCTACGTGGTGGTTTATGCCCTGGAAAACTGCCGGGAGGATCTCGATTTTTTCAATCAGCGCATCGAGAAAGGGCTTATTGATAAACTGGAGGCCCTGGCCGGGGCGGAATTTCGTACCGTCAGTTATACGGAGGCGATCGAGCTGTTGCGCAAGTCCGGGCAGAATTTTGAGTTCCCCGTTGAGTGGGGGCATGATCTGCAATCGGAGCATGAACGTTTCCTGACCGAGCAGATCTTTAACGGCCCGGTTTTCGTGACCGACTATCCGAAGCAGATCAAAGCTTTTTACATGCGCATGAATGATGATGACAAAACTGTTGCGGCCATGGACCTGCTGGTCCCCCGGGTTGGGGAGATCATCGGCGGCAGCCAGCGTGAAGAGCGTTATGATATTTTACGCCGGCGCATGGCAGACCAGGGGATTGCAGAGGATGATCTCGACTGGTATCTCGATATCAGGCGCTGGGGCACCTGTCCTCACGCCGGGTTCGGGCTTGGTTTCGAGCGACTGTTGATGTACCTCACCGGCATGGAAAATATTCGTGACGTGATTCCTTTTCCACGGACTCCGGGGCATGCACGTTTCTAACTTCAGGCTGAAGCCTCTCATCTTCCTGGTGTGTCTGACGCTGCTGGTCTGGCTCTGTTCCGGTGTGACCGGATACGCCGAGGAAGAGCGTGGTGCGCCCAATCTCCCGGTGCGGATCGGTGGAGATTACAATTATCCCCCTTATGAATATCTCGATAAGGATGGTTTGCCGACCGGCTACAACGTTGAGCTCAGTCAGGCCGTCGCCCGAGTCATGGGGATGGAAATCAATATTCAGCTCGGCTCCTGGGGGGAGATGCGCAAAGCGTTGGAGCGAGGAGATGTCGATGTTCTGATGGGGATGGCGCACACTGAGGAGCGGCAGAAGGAGGTTGATTTCTCCATTCCCCATGCCAAGGTTCACCAGTCGATCTGGGTCAGAAATGGTAACGTAACCATCCGTACGGCCAAAGATCTGACCGGCCGTGAAGTGATTGTCATGAAGGGGAGTGTCATGCATGATTTCATGCTTGAAAATGAGATCGCCGCTGACCTCTTCCTGGTGCAGACCCTGGCTGACGCCCTGACCCTGCTCGCGGCGGGGCGGCACGATTGCGCTCTGGTCGCGAAGCTGCCCGGGGAGTACCTGATCAGTGAACTGAAGCTCGATAATATTCATCCGATCGCTCGAGCCCTGGTCGCTCAGGATTACGGGTTTGCGGTCAAAAAAGGCAATCAGGGGCAGCTGGACCAATTTAACGAGGGTCTGGCATTGCTGAAAAAGTCGGGGGAATACCGCCGCATCAGGGAAAAATGGCTGGGCGTGCTGCAGCCGGAACCGGTTTCCTGGACGAATATCGTGCGGTACGGGCTGCTGGTGTTCGGTCCCCTGCTGTTGGTGCTGATTGTTTTCGTGCTCTGGTCGCGGACTCTGCGCAAGCAGGTGGCCCTGCGGACTGAAGAGCTGGAACGTGAAATTGTCGAACGTAAGCGTGCGGCCGAAGAACTTCAGGTGCGTCAGAAGCAACTCCTGCACGCCGATAAGATGACCTCTTTGGGGATCCTGGTCTCTGGGGTTGCGCATGAAATAAACAACCCCAATGGTCTGATTCAGCTCAGTTTGCCCCAACTCACCAAGGCCTATCAGCACATCGAGCCGATTCTTGAAGAACATTATCGTCAGCAGGGGGATTTCAAACTCGGCTGGTTTGATTACACGCGCATGCGTGATGAGATTCCCAAAATGCTCGATGAGATGCTGGAAAGCTCCAACCGTATCAAACGTATCGTCGAAGATCTCAAGGATTTCGCTAGAAGAAATGATTCCGGCCTCGATGACAAGGTTGATCTGAACCAGGTGATCCGTTCAGCGTTGCGCCTGGTGGATAATGCGCTGCGTAAGGCGACGAACCATTTCAGTGTTGAATACGCGCAGGGGCTCCCCGGGTTCAAAGGGAACGGCCATCGGATTGAACAGGTAGTGATCAACCTTATTCTCAATGCCTGTCAGGCCCTTGAGTCCAAGGAACAGGCGATTAAGGTGAAAACCTACGTTGCGGAAAATGAAGATATGGTCGTTCTCGAAGTCACCGATGAAGGGCGTGGGCTCGATGAAGACACTCTCGAACGGATCACTGATCCCTTCTTCACCACCAAGCGTGAATCCGGGGGGACCGGTCTGGGCCTGTCGGTTTCGGATGGAATCGTCAAAGATCATCACGGGCGGATGGAATTTTCTTCCCAGCCTGGTGAAGGGATGCAGGTCCGCTTGTTTCTGCCGTTGTTCAAGGAGTCGACTTGATGGACAAATATCTTTTCCCCTCTTTTGGTGTCCTGCTGGTTGATGATGAACTCCCCTGGCTACGCAGTTTAAGTATGTCCCTGGAGGGCCCCGGGGGGGTAACCAACCTGCACCAGTGCGAGGACAGCCGTAACGTGATGGCTTATTTGGCCGAGCATGATATCGGTCTGGTGCTGCTCGACCTGACCATGCCGCATATCTCGGGTGAGGAACTGCTGGAAAAAATCGTCACGGATTATCCGCATATTCGCGTCATTATCCTCAGTGGTATGAACCAGCTTGAAACAGCGGTCAATTGCATGCGTCTCGGTGCTTTCGATTATTTTGTCAAAACCGTTAATGAGGAACGCCTGGTTGACGGGGTGCGGCGGGCTATCCGCATGAGTGAACTTGAACTGGAGAACCGTGCGATCAAACAGCGCTTTTTAGGGGATCAGCTCGACTCTCCGGAAGTTTTTTCGGCGATTGTGACCAATAATGCTGCCATGAGAAAGCGCTTTCAGTATCTCGAAGCGGTCGCCCCCAGTTCTCAACCGATCCTGGTCACCGGGGAAAGCGGAGTGGGCAAGGAGCTGATTGCCCGGGCGATTCACCGCCTGAGCGGCAAAAGCGGTCCTCTGGTCACGGTGAATGTTGCCGGGTTGGACGATAATATGTTCTCTGACACGCTCTTTGGCCATGTTCGCGGGGCTTTCACCGGTGCCGAGAACGTGCGCAAGGGGATGGTCGAAACAGCAGCAAATGGAACCCTGTTGCTTGATGAAATCGGCGATCTGAACCCGGCCTCGCAGGTCAAATTACTCCGTCTTCTGCAGGATGGAGAATATTATCCTCTTGGAAGTGATCAGGCGAAACAGATGAGCGCCAGGATAGTCGTTGCGACCCATGCCGATCTTGAAACCAAGATGGCTGAAGGCAGTTTCAGAAGGGATCTGTTCTATCGCCTGATTGCTCACCATGTTCATCTGCCCCCGCTGCGGGAGCGCAAGGACGATCTGCCCTTGCTGCTCGATTATTTTCTCGACCAGGCCGCCGCAAAGCTCGGCAAGAAGAAACCGACGCCACCGAAAGAGCTCGCTGTCCTCTTGTCGACCTACCACTTTCCCGGAAATATTCGGGAGCTGGAGGCCATGGTTTATGATGCGGTCAGTCTGCATAGTTCTAAGACCCTGTCGATGCAGAGCTTTCTCGAACGCATCGGGCCCCGTGAAGCGATCGTTGCGGAATCCGGAGTCAAGACTCATAACCCTTTTCAGGCGCTGGAGGATCTGCCGACCCTGCAACAGGCCAACCGCCTGCTGGTGGACGAAGCGTTGCAGCGTTCCGCGGGGAATCAAAGTATTGCTGCACGCCTGCTGGGGATTTCTCAACCGGCCCTCAGTAAGCGGATCAAGCAGGAGCGTAGTTGAACTCATATAACTTTAGTTATATTGACAAATTCGGTTATATTTCTATAACATATTGAAATCCTTAAATAATTTCTCAGGCTAATGAGCTGTTCATTTGTTTGGTTATAGCCTTTAGCAGGAGTCTCTTCCTGCCTTTTCTTTATAACAGTATTATAAAAACAGTCGGTTAGCCGGTCGATGAAACCTTGGTACTTTCCTTGCTTAATGTAAAATCTACGCTAAGCTGTACGTGGCTTTAAACCGGCCCGCATTGCTGTGGGCTCAACAACTATTCTTTCTTGAGGAGGAGTACAGAATGAAAAAGATGTTTATGTACCTGTTGGCTCTTGCTGTTGCTGTGAGTTTTGTTCCGGTGACTCAGGCTGAAGCTGAAAATCGCTTTGTCACCATCGGGACCGGCGGCGTCACCGGGGTCTATTATCCGACAGGTGGGGCGATCTGCCGCCTGGTTAATAAAACCCGTAAAGAGCATGGCATCCGTTGCTCAGTCGAAAGTACCGGCGGTTCGGTTTACAACCTTAATACCATCGCGGCCGGTGAGCTGGATATGGGTGTTGCCCAGTCCGACTGGCAATATCATGCCTATCATGGTACCAGCAAGTTTGCCGATCAGGGCCCGAACAAAGACCTGCGTGCGGTTTTCTCCGTTCACCCCGAGCCCTTCACAGTTGTTGCCCGTAAAGATGCCGGAATCAAGAATTTTGAAGATCTCAAAGGCAAGCGCGTCAATATCGGTAACCCGGGTTCCGGACAGCGTGGCACCATGGAAGTCGTCATGAACGCCTACGGCTGGACCAATGATGATTTCAAACTGGCTTCCGAGCTGAAATCCGCCGAGCAGGCAGCAGCCCTGTGCGACAATAAAGTTGACGCCATGGTTTTCGTCGTTGGCCATCCCAGCGGTTCGATCAAAGAAGCCACCACCTCCTGTGATTCGGTTCTGGTCAATGTTTCCGGTCCTAAAATCGATAAACTCATCAAAGACAATTCCTACTACCGGACAGCAACTATCCCGGGTGGAATGTACCGTGGAACTGATGAAGACACCAAAACCTTCGGTGTCGGCGCAACCTTCGTATCTTCGGCCACAGTTCCGGAAGACGTGATCTACAATGTCGTCAAGGCGGTTTTTGAAAACTTTGATGATTTCAAAAAGCTTCACCCGGCTTTCGCCAACCTGAAAAAAGAAGAAATGATCAAGGACGGTCTCTCGGCTCCCCTGCATGATGGCGCCATCAAGTACTACAAAGAAGCCGGCCTGATGTAAGAATGTTGAGATAAAGAAAAAATGCACCGCCGCACAAGCGGTGCATTTTTTTTAATGATGGACTGCCATTACTGTTATACTCAGTCCTCACTTCAAGAAATCAACCTGTCAGTTTGCCTTCATTCACAGAGGGATTGTTATGGACAATGAGAATGTAAAAGTGACGACCGTCGAGCAACGTCCTGAGGATATTGTCGAATCCGAGTCCGGAGCGCGGAATCCGACCGGGGCGTTCCCCAAAAAGGTTCTTTTTCTGGTTCCACTGATCTGGACGCTGTTCCAGCTCTGGTATGCTTCGCCGTTACCGTTCATTTTAAATTTCTTTGTCCTTAATGACACCGAAGCGCGGGTCATTCACCTGGCTTTTGCGATATTTTTGTCTTACACGGCATTCCCCACTTTTAAAAAATCTCCGACCTCCTATATTCCAATTCAGGACTGGATTATCGGTCTGATCGGTGCGTTCTGTTCCGCGTATCTGTATATCTTTTACGACGCTCTCGCCGATCGACCCGGGGCACCGACCCAATTGGACCTGATTGTTGCGGTCGTCGGTCTGATCCTGCTGCTTGAAGCGACCCGCCGGGCTTTGGGTCCACCGCTGATGATCGTGGCCTCAATTTTTATTCTTTATACTTTCGGCGGGCAGTACATGCCCGATGTCATTTCGCACAAGGGCGCCAGCCTGGCCAAGGGGATGTCCCACTACTGGCTGGGAACCGAGGGGGTCTTCGGGGTCGCTCTCGGGGTTTCAACCAGCATGGTGTTCATGTTCGTGCTGTTCGGCGCCATGCTTGAAGCTGCCGGTGCGGGCAACTATTTCATTCGCAGCGCCTTTGCCGGACTCGGGCATCTCAAGGGGGGACCGGCCAAAGCGGCGGTTGTCTCCTCCGGTTTGACCGGCCTGGTCTCCGGATCTTCAATTGCCAACGTCGTGACCACCGGAACCTTTACCATCCCGTTGATGAAACGGGTCGGTTTCAAAGCCGAAAAAGCCGGTGCCGTCGAGGTCGCCTGTTCGACCAACGGTCAGCTGATGCCTCCGGTCATGGGGGCTGCCGCCTTCCTGATGGTGGAATATGTCGGGATCTCCTATATCGAAGTCATCAAACACGCCTTTCTGCCGGCGATCATTTCCTACATCGCCCTGGTTTACATCGTCCATCTCGAAGCCTGCAAACTCGGCCTCGAAGGGATGGAGAAAAAAGTCACCAAGACCCTGAGTCAGCGCCTCATCTCCTTTGTTTTCACCATCCTGTCGCTGATCATCATCGGCGGGGTGACCTATTACGGTCTGGGCTGGATCAAAGGTGTGGCCGGCAAATCAACCCTGTATATCGTCTGCGTGCTGCTGGCGGCAGCCTATCTGCTGCTGCTGTGGGTGGCCTGTAAGGTCCCGGAACTCGATGACAGCAAGGAGATCAATGAACTGCCGCCCCTCGGACCGACCCTGCAGGCGGGTCTCTATTACCTGCTGCCGGTGGTGGTGCTGATGTGGTGTCTGACCGTTGAGCGTCTCTCGCCCGGCCTGTCCGCCTACTGGGCCACAGTGATGATGATCTTCATTCTTCTGACCCAGCGTCCGATCAAGGGCTTCTACCGCAAGGCCAGCGGTGATGCCTTCGCTTTCAAAACCGGCTTTAACGACCTGATCAACGGGATGGTCTCCGGGGCCCGTAACATGATCGGCATCGGGGTTGCGACTTCGGCGGCGGGAATCGTTGTCGGGACCGTGACCCTGACCGGAATCGGCCTGGTCATGACCGAGTTCGTCGAGTTTATCTCCGGCGGCAACCTGATGCTGATTCTGCTCTTTACCGCAATCATCAGTCTGCTGCTCGGGATGGGGCTGCCGACCACGGCCAACTACATCGTCGTCTCGACCCTGATGGCCCCGGTTATCGTCGACCTGGGAGCGCGTAACGGCCTGATCGTGCCGCTGATCGCCGTGCACTTGTTTGTTTTCTATTTCGGTATTCTCGCGGATGACACGCCCCCGGTCGGGCTGGCGGCCTTTGCCGCCGCCGGGATCTCGGGGGGGGATCCGATCAAAACCGGTATTCAGGGTTTTACCTACGATATTCGGACCGCGGTGCTGCCCTTCATGTTCATCTTCAACACCCAGCTGCTGATGATCGGGATCGACCACTGGTATCACCTGGTGGTGACGATTGTCGCCGCGATCCTGGCGATGCTGGCTTTTGCGGCGGGGACTCAGGGGTATTTCCTGGTCAAGTCGCGCATCTGGGAGACGGCGGCTTTACTGCTGGTGGCGCTGATGCTGTTCCGTCCCGGTCTGGTCTGGGACCGCATCTTCCCGCCGCTGACCGAGGAACCGCCGAATCAGCTGGAGGAATATGTCGGCCAGATGGACCCCGGTTCGCCGTTGCGCCTGGAGTTGAAAGGTGAAACCCTGAAAGGCAAAGAGTTCACCAAGACCATCATGTTTAACATCGGTGCTGAAGCGACGCCGCGAGAGCGCCTGGACGCAATCGGCTTTGAAACCCGCGATGAGGACGGGCGGATCTTTATTGACAACGTTGTTTTTGCCAGCCCGGCGGAAAAAGCCGGAGTTGACTTTGATCAGGAGATCCTCAACCTGCAGGTGACCTTGCCGCGACCGCCGAAAGAGCTGATGTTTATTCCGACCATTGCCCTCTACGGGTTTATTTACTTTCTGCAATCGCGGCGGCGGAAAAAGCAGTCGGCTCCCCAGGCTTTGGCCTGATGTTTTCATGTTGAAGTCGTGCGTCGGTATTTAGCTGCTATACTTGTTATGTCGTCAATGTCAGGATTGCCAGACCAGACAGGAGGCCGTTATGGGATTTCAGATCAAGAATATTCTTGTTGCTAAAGATTTAAGTCAGGATTCTGCCAGGGTTATTCGCTATGCTTTGGAGCTGGCGTGTAAATTCCACGCCCAGGTCCATGTTCTACATGTCATGCCGACGGTTGATCCCTCGGTGCTGAATATGGTGGCCCTGACTATGGGCGCAGACAAGTTGGCGCAACTCAATGCGACCAATGAAGCGGAGCTTGCCGCACAGACCAAGGAACAGTTGCACAAGATCATTACCCAGGAAGCCGAGTTGATTGAGGAAGAGGTCAAGCATCCGCCTCTGGTGGAAGTTCATCATGGTGATCCAGCCCCGATGATCCTGAGTGTAGCCGATCGCCTTGATGTCGATATGATTGTGCTCGGCAGCCACAGTAAGGGAAAACTGCATTATGCTTTCTTGGGCAGTGTCGCTGAAAAGATTCTGCGCAAGTCCCATCGAACGGTTGTCATCGTTCCCCCACAAAAGCCGTAAACCCACCTCAAATAAACCAATAAAAAGCCCTCGAAATGTTGATTTCGAGGGCTTTTTTCCTTAACGGCCGATATTTATCAGTAAGGCGTGCGCGCTTTTGTTGAAATCGCGGTTTCTCCCCGGGTTCTTTCTACCGGATAGCGGAGCTGCTCCACCAGCTGCTGGATTTCCTGGGGCGGTTCCGGGGTCAGTTTGGAGACGATCGACATGATGGTGAAATTGAGAATCATGCCCACGGTGCCGATTCCTTCCGGCGAGATTCCAAGCCACCAGTTTTCCGGACGGTTTGCACCCGGATTGATGAATTTGAAGTAAACGATATAGGCTGTTGTGAACCCGATCCCGGTGATCATGCCGGTCATAGCCCCGTAAACATTGGTTTTTTTGTTGAAAATTCCCATGATGATGGCCGGGAAGAACGAGGCAGCAGCGAGACCGAAAGCAAAAGCGACGACCTGAGCGACAAAACCCGGAGGGAAAATCCCCAGCAGCCCGGCCACGACAACCGCACCCGCAGCGCCACACCGTGCCCAGAGCAGTTCCCCTTTTTCCGACATGCTCGGCATCAGCACGCCCTTCATCAGATCGTGCGAAATCGAAGAGGAGATGACCAGTAACAGTCCGGCAGCGGTCGACAGTGCTGCAGCCAGGCCCCCCGCGGCAACCAGGGCAACGACCCAGTTGGGAAGCCGGGCGATTTCCGGGTTGGCCAGAACCATAATATCCTGGTCAACATAGATTTCATTGGGGCTGGATTCGATAATATTGGAAACCATCGACTGTCCGAAGTGGCCGGTGGTGCCGGTATATTTCGGTTTGCCGGCAAAGACCTTGCCGGGGCCGTATTGCATGATCCCGTCATCATTCTTGTCCACCCAGGCGATAAGACCTGTCGATTCCCAGTTTTTGAACCACTGGGGGGCGTCGCTGTAGTGAATGTTGTGCACTGTCTTGATGAAATTGGTGCGTGCAAAGGCCGCGACAGCCGGGGCTGCGGTATAGAGCAGAACGATAAAAATCAGGGCCCAGCCGGCCGAAGCCCGGGCATCACGGATTTTCGGCACGGTGAAAAAGCGGATGATGACATGGGGTAAACCGGCGGTGCCGACCATCAGCGCAAGAACGATGAAAAAGATATCGATTTTTGGTCGCACTCCAGAGGTGTATTCACTGAAGCCCAGGTCCTGATGGATGCCGTTGAGCACATCGAGCAGGTATTTTCCCTGAACTGAACTGTCCTGAAGGATCTCTGCGCCATTGGGACTGATGGAGCTGCCGAATCCGAATGCCGGAATCGGGTTGCCGGTGAGCATGATCGAAATATAGATGGCCGGGATCATGTAGGCCACAATCAGCACGCAATACTGGGCGACCTGAGTGTAGGTGATGCCTTTCATTCCTCCGAGCACGGCATAGAAGAAGACGATGCACATGCCGATGACCACGCCGGTGTTGATGGGAACATTGAGAAAACGCGAAAAAACCACGCCGACCCCACGCATCTGACCGGCAACGTAGGTAAAGGACACAAAAATGGCACAGACGAGCGAGATGATTCGAGCACTCTGTGAGTAGTAACGATCACCGATGAATTCCGGGACCGTGAACTTGCCGTATTTCCGCAGGTAAGGAGCGAGAAGCATCGCCAGCAGCACGTAACCGCCCGTCCAGCCCATCAGATACATGGAGCCGTCCCGGCCCATGAAGGAAATCAGTCCCGCCATGGAAATAAATGACGCAGCTGACATCCAGTCCGCCCCGGTTGCCATGCCGTTCATGACCGGGTGAATGGTGCGCTCAGCCGCGTAAAACGCGCCGGTCGACAGGGCCCTGGCGCGGATCGCGACAAGAATGTAGATGGTGAAGGTGATGCCGATGAGAACCCAGGTCCAGGTTGTAATGCTCATGGCAGGAAGGCCCTCTGGCTGATGTCTGGATCAGTCCTCAAAAACATTGAACTTCCGATCAAGTCGATTCATCAGGATAACATAGACGATAATCAGCAGGCAGAAAGTAATTTCAGCCCCCTGGTTGGCAAACCAGAACCCGACGGGGAAACCGACCAGCTTGAACCTGTCGAGCTGATCAACGAAAATGATGCCGCAGAGGTAGGAGACGACAAACCAGATACATAACAGAACGGCGATATACCTGACATTGTGCTTCCAGTAGGTCTGCAGTTCCTGTTGGCGATCCATGTGAACTCCGTCTGGTCTTTTACCGGTACATGACAGGCTAAGAAATGCCCCGATTCTCAGAGTTGTAATACGTCCTTATTTTATCCATGAATATGATTTTAGCAATGAATAATTAACCGGGCGAACGTAAATAGACCGATCTAAAGGGACTTTATCGCCTTTTCTGTTTTTTCGGCGTTCTATTATTTTCCAGGCTGCTGACCGCCGCAGCATCATGACACGAGTTTAGAAAAGTGTCTTTTCGTCGAATCCTGAAGCTTGCTGGCCACGCGGAACGCCTCTTTCAGCAGATCCTGTTCGTTTTTGCTCAGACTATAGGGATCAAGATAGTGGGATGGGAATTTCCCCTGATCAATCAAGGTGATTTCGTTACGCAGACGTAAAAAGGTAAAAGCTTCAAAAGCGGCCTTGATATGTTCCGCCGTCTCCTGGTTGAAGATTCTCAGCTTCACCAGCTGATCCAGGCGTTCCGTGGTGGTTGTCGCATCGATCTGCTGCTCGAGAAGGAACATCCTGACACAGTCGACAATAAAAATACTACCGGCCTGCTTGAGGGACAGAGTTCCCTTGTGCTCTTTTTCACGGCTCAGGGTGAAGCGCCCGATCAGGCTTAAGGGGACCTTGTGCTTAAAGTCGAGCTCCATCATGTGATAGAGAAAAATCGGGTGCTCCTTGATCTGCAGATGAACGATGTCACGCAGATCCTGACAGAGCGAAGCCTCACCGGCAATCGGCATGAAATCGAAGAATATCGACGAATAGCGCACTTTCTGCGGTTCGGGAACCTTGATCCAGTCGGAAATGCGCGCCTTCCACTCGTCCAGGCGGCCGCGCCACAGCGGATTGCTGACCATGACGTTGCCTTTGCAGCGAGGATAACCGATGCGTGCCAAAGCGGTGACCAGTCTTTCGGCAAAGGGTATAAAGAAAGCATCGACTTCGGCCACTTTGTCATCGGCAAAATTTTCGTAGATGAAGCCGTTGTCCTGGTCCGGTCCGAGTAACATCTCCTTGCGTCCACCACTGCCCATGATGATGAAACAGAATTTGATGTCGGGGGGAGTTTTCCCCTGGCGCTTCATTTCATCGAAAACGATTTCATAACAGCGTCGAATGATCCGGTGGTGAATATAGGAAATAATCTCCATGGTTTCGACATGTGAACGGGTCTCGCTCATCAGGGCCCGCGCGACCTTGACCACCTCGGCCCTGGCACTGATCAGGTCTTCGACCGTGCGGGCCTTGTTGACACTGCCGACCAGCAACATCGATTTCTGGCTGCGATACTTCATCAGATCCTGCATGGTGACGATGCCGACGATCTCATCGTGGTCAAGAATCGGCATGTGCTTGATCTTGTGTCCCATCATGAAGGTCGTGGCTTCGTACATGAAGGTATCGGGAGCCATGGTGTAGGGGTGGGGGGTCATCACCTCGCGGGCCAGGGAAGTTTTGCAGTCGGCAGTTTCGCGGGCCAGAATCTTGGTCACCAGGTCACGCTCGGTAACGATCCCCTGCAGTTGATTGTGCTGATCACAGACCAGCATAGCACCGATCCCGCGCTGGGTCATGCGCCGGGCAATATCCCGAACGGGAGAATCGGGGGTGCAGGTTTCAACCGGTGTGGACATGATTTCCGAGAGGCGCTTTTTAAACGGATACGCCTCCATCTGGGTCAGGGCGTTCTGGGCGTGATCGCTGACCATGCCCGAATAGAGATTGCGGATGCGCGAATAGACGGCCTTGTTGAAAAACTCAGTGATATGCGGATAGTTCTCCGCCGTCTTGACCAGTATCTCTTTGGGGATCAGGTAGCACTCTGTTTCCTTGGCGGTACGCGCTCCGGCCGTATACCCCCCCTCGGTAAAAACCGGGGTTCCGCCAAAAAATGAACCCGCCTTACGGTAATCGACAATCATCTCAACCCCGCCCGGGGTCAGTACGGTGATTTCGACAAGACCCGATTTGATGACATACAGATAGCCGGTCGGCTCATCGTGCTGATTGAAAATGTGGATCTGCGGTGGGAACTTTTTGATCACCGCGGCCTGGTTCAGCTGCTCAAAAACCTCTTCTGATAACTGGTTGAAAGGTTCGGTGTCGTGTAAGGTTTTGATGAGCCCCATAGTGATATATCCCTGTATGACGATATTGATATTCTTAAGCTTCAACGAAAAAGGCCTCCGCTAGGAAGCCTTGATCCACAATATGCGCAGGATATCACAAGTATGGTGGATAATGGAAGATATCAAGTGGCCTGGCCGGATTCCCCGGCTCGCAGGATTATTCCGAAGCGGTATTTTTCTTACGACCGAAAGTGATGGGATGAGCCTGAAAGCGGATGATGATGTCGGCCATAATTTTGCCGACGATGGTCATCCCGCCGTAGGCATTCCAGGTTTTGAAGTCGGGAACGCCACCAAATAGGTTGATGCCGGCAAATCCCCAAAGCAGGATCCCGAGAATAATCCAGGTTGCGACGGCACCGCAGATAAGATTGAGTAAGCCTACGACCGGTGCCCATTTTTTGGGATTTGCCGGAGGCAGGCCTTTCTTGGTGGCAACTTCCGAATAATTCTTTTTGATGAAGATCCGCCAGGCTCTTCTGAGCCAGAAAAACGCCATGGGGAACAGGGCCAGAAATAAAATCCAGGTGAGTAAGATACTGACATCAAACGCCATTGGTGACTCCTTCGTGTTGCGGTCAATCATTTGAACAGCAGGTTTGCCTTTTTACCCAAGCCGGTACTGCACTGCAAGTAAATTTTTATAAAAAAACCCCGCCGGCCGAGCCGGCGGGGTAATTGATCAGTCAAAACTGATCACATTGAACTAAGGACTGTTAGTGATGGCCACCAGTGACCGCACCAGCGCCACGCGGAGTCCGGACGTTCTCGACCATCGCAGCGATCTCTTCCGGTACCGGAGGAGTCATGTTCTTCACGGCGAAGGCCACGGCGAAGTTGACGACGGCACCGATTGCACCGAAGGCGTTCGGCTCAATACCGAAGAAGAAGCTCGGCTTGCCACCGAAGACGCCGAGGAATTCGGTGCCCTTGATGAAGAAGATGCCTTTGTGAGCGAACACGTAGATCATGGTGATGCCGAGACCGGAGAGCATACCGGCGATGGCACCCTGCTTGTTCATGGTCTTGCTGAAGATACCCATCATCAACGCCGGGAAGATTGAGCTGGCAGCCAGACCGAAAGCGATGGCCACGGTACCGGCGGCGAAGTCAGGCGGGTTGAGGCCGAGATAACCGGCGACCAGGATCGAGCAGGCCATGGCGATTTTACCAGCCATCAGCTCGCCACTTTCAGACAGGTCCTTCATCCACATCCCTTTTAACAGGTCGTGGGAAATTGCGGATGAAATGGCCAGCAGCAGACCGGCAGCGGTCGAGAGCGCAGCGGCCAGGCCACCGGCGGCGACCAGGGCGATAACCCAGTTCGGCAGCAGGGCGATTTCCGGGTTAGCGAGAACCATGATGTCGTTGTTAACTTTCAGCTCGTTGCCTTGCCATCCCGCAGCCACAGCACCAGCCGGCGGGTTCTTGTCGTTGTAGTACTGGATCCGGCCGTCACCGTTTTTATCTTCGAATTTCAGCAGGCCGGTGACTTCCCAACGCTGCATCCAGGCGGGCCGCTCATCATACTTGATGCTGTTTTCCGGAGCAAAGAAGTCGGCTGTTTCGCGCGGCTGGGTGACCGCCTTGTTAACCGTGGCGTGCAGGTTCAGGCGGGCCATGGCGGCAACAGCAGGAGCCGTGGTGTACAGAATAGCGATGAAAACCAGCGCCCAACCGGCGGAGGAACGAGCGTCGCGAACCTTGGGAACGGTGAAGAAGCGCATGATGACGTGGGGCAGACCGGCGGTACCGATCATCAGCGAGAAGGTGTAGACAAAGACGTTGAGCTGGCTCCCGCGGGTCATGGTTGTGTACTTGGCGAAACCGAGCTCGGTGACCACCTGGTCAACCTTGTTGAGCAGGGAGTGGCCGGTGTCCAGGTATTCGCTGCCCAGACCAAGCTGCGGAAGCGGGTTGCCGGTCAGCTGCATCGAAATGAAGATCGCCGGAACGGTGTAAGCCAGAATCAGAACACAGTACTGGGCGACCTGGGTGTAGGTGATGCCTTTCATGCCGCCGAAAACCGCGTACATGAAAACGATCGCCATACCGATGATAACACCCGTGGTGTTGGACACGCCGAGGAAGCGGGAGAAGGCAACACCAACACCGGTCATCTGACCGATGATGTAGGTCAGGGACGCGGCGAGCAGGCAGATAACGCCCACGGTAGCGGCACCGTTGGAGTAATAGCGCTCAGAAAAGAACTGCGGCACGGTGAACTTACCGAACTTGCGCAGGTAAGGTGCCAGCAGCATGGCCAGCAGAACGTAACCGCCCGTCCAGCCCATCAGGAACAGACAACCGCCGTAACCCATGTTGGCGATCAGACCGGCCATGGAGATAAAGGAAGCGGCCGACATCCAGTCAGCGCCTGTTGCCATACCGTTCAGAACCGGGTGAACCGAACCACCTGCAGCGTAGAATTCACTTGTACTTCCGGCGCGGGCCCAGATCGCAATGCCAATGTAGATGGCAAAGGTCAGACCGACGACGAAGTATGTCATAGCTTGAAGTCCCATAGTCGTAGCTCCTCCTTAGTCTTCGTGAACGTCAAATTTTTTGTCGATATTTCCCATCAACTTGGCGTAGATGAAAATCAGCGCGACAAAAATATACATTGAACCCTGCTGAGCAAACCAGAATCCCAGGGGGTAGCCGCCCAGGCTGATGCTGTTCAGCGCCGGGGCGAAAATGATGCCGAGACCGTAGGACACGACAAACCAGACAATCAGAACATTTCTGATCAGTCCCAAAGTTGCCTTCCAATAAGCTTGACCTTGATTGTCCATTAAAAACCTCCTCACAAGAAATTGTTTGTTACCTCCACAAACCAAACGTTTGAACTTTCGGGCCGACTTTCTGCCCTGAGTGTTTCCTGTCTGATGTTTCCTCCTTTCAAGAATTTAAGCGGTTGCGTTTTTATCCCAAAAAACTTCTGTGGTTACTGATGCCGGGTCAAGGGCCCCCCGTGGTTGCCCGGCTGGTCTCGTTCCGGCCTAACTCATGGTTCTCGGCGCGTAAGCGTTGAACCCCAGACGCGCCGAAATCATCTCTCCCGCGGCTTTGACGGCCGGTAATAGTTCTTTTCGAATGCGGTCTTCACTCATGCGAAAACTCGGTGCAACCAGGGCCAGGCAACCGACCAAACGTTCGCCGGTCTCAAAAATCGGTACGGCCATGCAGGTGCTGCCTTCGCCGACGCCGTTGTGGTCGATGCAATATTTCTGTTGACGACAGGCCTGAATTGTCTCGGCGAGGTGGGGACGATTGTCCAGCAGATCCTGATTCCTTTCATCAAAGGCCAGAAAAATCCGGCCCGAGGCACAGCTGTCGAGAGGAAAACGCTGACTCGTCAGCGGAACGACCTTGACCTTCTGGTCGTTGTCCGAGATGTCCAGAAACAAAGCGTCCATGTCACGCTGTACCACCAGATAAACGGTCTCTTCACATTGTCTGACGAGCTGGGCCATGACCGGTTTCGCTTTGCGCAGCAGGGTCATTTTGGAGAGCAGTTTCTGGCTGACTTCATAGGCTGCCATGCCCAGTTGGTATTCGCCCGAGCGCTGGCCCCGTTCGACAAAGCCGTGATTCTCAAAAGTTGCCATAAGGCGAAACAGACTGGCTTTGGTCATGTCCAGCCGCTGACTGAGTTGAGCTAAACTGCATTTGTTTCCTTCTTCCGCCAGGGCTTCGAGCAGCAGCAGAGCATTTTCAACCGATCTGATGTTGTAGGAGTCTTTATCTCTGCTCGGCATTTGATTGTCACCCTGTCAGGTAGATTTTAAACCAGGTGTTCATTTTAGCAACTTCTAATACATTGGGCTTTCTCCAGTGGCGGAACAGTAATACGCTGTTATATAATTGTCAATACGGTTTTTTGTTAAGGGTGTATAAAAAGCATATTCAGAGGTGTCTGGTAATCTGATACACTTTCTAATAAAACAATATAAAATATTGAAAATATATATAAATAACGAAATTAGTAATCTAATCTGAAATAATATAACAGTGTTTATAAAAAATTGAAAAGGGTTTCATTTTTTTGTTTTTCTTTGCGTTTTAAAGCTTGAAAGTCGGCTTCGTAGTCAGGTGTGTCCCAGGCTTTTAGTGTGAAGTAGAAACCCCCGTCCTCTGGACGGGGTCAGAGTCCTTTGGCTTTGCCAAAAGGGCTCATGGCAATCCATATTCA
>JAFGEL010000071.1 GCA_016931615.1 Desulfuromonadales bacterium | reverse complement strand
GTTCCCGTCATCAGGGTCCGCAGAGGACTTGCACCTCCAAGTCACCATTTGACCACCACAGTCAAATGGATGGTGCTTGCGCACCACGCGCCCTGCCGGGCGCACCAAGCAAAAGGAACCCCAGCGTTTGCCAGGGCTCCCCTTTATGTCATCAAGCACCACCACGTTCTTTGTGCCGAATAGCAGAGGCACTTTTGCATAACTTGCCAAAAGTCTTTTCCCGCCTTCGTCTTTCGGCAATGCTTTCCGCATTGCGCTGCTGCTCTGCTTTGAGCTTTTGATAGTTGGCAAATCGCCTTGGATCGACCTCCCCTCGTTCAAGGGCAGATTTTACCGCACATCCATCTTCGCTTTGGTGTTGGCAGTCATTGTAGCGACAACGCGTTGCGAGATTTTCTATTTCCTCAAACAGTTCAGAAACGCCGCTGGCACAATCACTGAGCTGCAGTTCACGCATGCCAGGGTTGTCGATGAGAAGGCCTCCTCCTGGAAGCATGTGCAGGCTTCGGGAGGTTGTTGTATGGCGGCCCCTGGAATCATCCTCACGGATTGTGCCGGTCTTCTGGGTGCCCGTGGCACAAAGAGTGTTGATCAGTGTTGATTTGCCGACGCCCGAAGATCCCACCAGGGCGACGGTCTGGCCAGTACCGCACCAAAATTGCAGTGCATCGATAGAGGATGGGTCCAAGGCATTGACCGTTTCAATCGACCAATTCGGATTTATGCATTGTGCCTGCTGGCGATACTTTGAAACTTGATCGCTTAAATCCGCCTTGGTCAGAACCAGCACGGGTTCCACACCAACTTCCAGTGCAAGGGCCAGATAGCGTTCCAGGCGTGACAGGTTGAAGTCTTGGTTGCACGATGTGACTATAAACAGAGTATCGACGTTGGCTGCGATCAGTTGCAACCTGGCGTCAATACCGGCTGCTCTGCGCTGGAACAGGCTTTTGCGCTCCAGCATTTTTTGTGGCTGACTGGTTAAGGAATCGATCAGCAGCCAGTCTCCGACTGTAGGGAGGTCTTCAGGATCTCTTAAGCGCCAGGCCCCAGGCAGGACAATCTGCTGCTGCCCGTGCTCGCTGACAATATCGATGCTGTTACGGTAAATACCGAAAACGCGAGCAGGAAAGGTCGCTTTCCACTCTTCAAGACTCAATTGTTGTTGAAAGAAGTGACTCCAACCCAGTTGGGGCAGAGAATAGGATGAATTTGACATAGAAACCCCCTTCGGACGTTTTTGTCCGAAAAGCAATAAGGCTTGACATGGTGTCGTCAGGAAAATCTGGTTGGGTTTCCTTTGATGTCAAAGAAACCCGGCGCTATGACCGGGCAAAGGAGGAGTAGTGGGGGGCTAAAATGCTAAGCTCCTAGACCTCTCTTTGCCTTTTTGCGCATGATCACAATCTCCATAAAATTCTCCTTTCAGTATTCTCTGGGTGGAAATTAACAGCAGAGCAGTTTTCCGTCAAGATGTGATGAAAACTCAGATTGGAATAATCATTCGTTGCAAAAGTCGTAAAATCTATTTTGGCTGGTTCGATACCACCTGATCTGCCGATTATCAAATCTAGCGAGTTTCGTAACCCTGAGCCACTTCAAAAGCTGACAACGTCTGTCAGATCAAAACTCCTCAGAGCACTTCAAAAAACCAATCGATTGCCACGCACATTTATTTCATGATAGTCTCCCAGCTCGTTTCAACGTTCCTATCAACTCTCGCCCAAGCATCGGATCTGTAACCAGCGTTCAGCGTAGCCAACCCCATGTTCAACCTTGATGATTTAAATACCCAGCAGCGTTCCGCGGTCTCGCATATCAATGGCCCCCTTTTACTTCTGGCCGGAGCCGGTTCGGGCAAGACTCGGGTGATCACCTGCCGTATCGCTCACTTGCTGCAACAGGGGATTCCGGCCCGGCAGATTCTGGCCGTCACCTTCACCAACAAGGCCGCCCGGGAGATGCGTGAACGGGTTCATGAAATGGTCGGCAAAGCTCCCCAGGGCATGGTGATCGCGACCTTTCACGCCCTGTGCCTGCAGATTCTTAAAAGCCACATCGACCGGCTCGGCTTTAAAAAGAACTTTTCCATCTACCCGGCAGCCGATCAGCAGCGTCTGGTACGCGAGCTGCTGCGCAATCTGAATTCCGACAGCACCCAGGCGGATGCCGATCAGGTCCTATGGCGCATCAGCGCGGCCAAGAACCGGATGATTACGGCAGACGACTATCAGGCCGAACCTCGGGATCCTCTTTCGGCCCTGACTGCCGAGGTCTATCCCCGCTACCAGAAAGCCCTGAAAGCCTACAACGCCGTCGATTTCGATGATCTCCTGGTCTTTTCAGTGCAGCTGCTGCAACGGCATGCCGACCTGCTGGATCATTACCGTGAGCGCTTTCGTTACCAGATGGTTGACGAATACCAGGACACCAATCCGGTCCAGTACCAGCTGCTGAAACTGCTCGCCGGCGGTCACGGCAATCTCTGCGTTGTCGGTGACGATGACCAGTCGATCTACGCTTTTCGCGGAGCAGATGTCGGCAACATCCTCGATTTCGAAAAGGACTTTCCCGGGGCGAAAGTGATCAAGCTGGAACAGAATTACCGCTCGACCGGTCACATTCTCGCCGCGGCCAATGCGGTCATCGGCCATAATGACAAACGGCGCGAAAAAGTCCTCTGGACCGACCGGGGGGAAGGGGCAAAGGTCCGCTATCTGCTGGCTGAGGACAGCGAAGACGAAGCGCGCCTGATCGTCGAACAGATTCATGCGCAACAGTACCGTTCCAAGCTGCGTTATGGGGATTTTGCCATTCTCTACCGCACCAATACCCAGTCGCGAGCTTTTGAGGAGCAACTGCGCTATGACAACATCCCTTACGTGCTGATCGGTGGTCAGCAGTTTTATGACCGCAAAGAGGTCAGAGATGTCATCGCCTACCTCAGGACCATTCAGAACCCCGCGGATGAAGTCAGCCTGCTGCGGATACTCAACTACCCCAAGCGCGGCATCGGCGAGGGCAGCATCGATAAAATCATCCGTTATTCGGCAGAACATGAGATATCACTCTGGAAGGTCCTGCAAAAAGTCGCTCAACTTGATGAAGGCGTCAACGAGCGTACAGCCGCTGCCATTGCCGACTTCGTGGCGTTTATCAAACGCTTTCAACAGCGTTTCAAACAGCCCCTGTTCCTGCTCGACAGTTTGCGTGAACTGCTTGAAGAGCTGAAACTGGGCGATGAGATCTACCGTCAGGAAAAAGATCCCCAGGTTGCCAGACGCCGCGTCGACAACCAGAATGAAATCCTCAACAGTCTGGCCATCTACATTGAGCGGACGGCGCAACCCAATCTGCGCGGTTTTCTCGAACGGATTTCGCTGGCCGACGATGAAGGTCCGACAAAAAACGACAAGGAAAGCTTGCTCAAGGTTGATGCCGTGACCCTGATGAGTTTACATTCAAGTAAAGGCCTTGAGTTTCCGATTGTCTTTCTGGCCGGAATGGAAGAAGGGTTTCTGCCGCACAAAAAGTCGATTTACGAAACTTTCGATATCGCCGAAGAAAGACGCCTCTGCTATGTCGGCATCACCCGGGCACAGCAGCAGCTGTTTCTTCTGGGAGCGCGCCAACGCAGAAAATACGGCAAACTGGAACAACGCGAGCCGAGCCGTTTTTTGAGCGAAATCCCCGAGCACATTGTACATACGGAGGACAGCTCTGAACCAGGCCCCGAATCCCCGGAGCTGGCTGCTCAAAGCGCCAGCAATTTTTTCAGTAATATGAGCCGGATGTTCGGGGACTGAAGGTCAAATGAGAGCACAGATCGAACGCGAAAAAAACATTTTCCCCTCTTTTTTGAGCAGGGATCAACCCAAAGGAGCTTAACACCATGTCTGCAGTTACCGTCACTTTTCCCGGAGGAGCCGCTGTTGATGCCCATGCCGACGGTTTTCTCATCAAGACCGATCAGCCCGAAGACAACGGCGGGGCCAACTCGGCTCCGGAACCCTACACCCTGTTTCTCGCCTCCATCGTCACTTGCGCCGGATTTTACGTGCAACGCTTCTGTCAGCAGCGCGAGCTTCCGACCGAGGGAATGACCATGACCCTGGATATCGAGCGCAACGCAGAAACCCGGCGGCTGGAAAAAATCAACATGGCGATTCAACTGCCTGACGGATTCCCGGATAAATACCGCAAAGCCGTGATCCGCGCCGCCGGCATGTGTTCGGTTAAAAAAGCTCTTGCCGACCCTCCGGAGATCGAGATCATCACGGAATAATCGGAATATTATTTCCGCTCAACCAAGCTCCCGAAAGGACAACCACTGGTGGAACGCATATTCCTGACTGTCGGCGCCCTTTCAGCCTTTATCGGTGTTGCTGCGGGGGCCTTCGGTGCCCATGGACTGAAGCACAGAATCAGCGCCGACATGCTGGCCGTTTTCGAAACCGGCGTGCGCTACCAGATGTACCACGCCCTGGCCCTGATGGCTGTTGCCTGGGCATGCAGTCACTGGCCTTCTGCGCTGGTTACTGCGAGTGGCTGGTCGTTCCTCCTCGGGACCCTGCTCTTTTCGGGCAGTCTTTACCTGATGACCCTCAGCGGGATAAAATCATTTGGTGCCATAACCCCGGTCGGGGGGCTCGCTTTTCTGCTCGGATGGTTGTTTCTGGTTCTCGGTATCTGGAGAAACTGAGAGACGTGCCGTGGTGGCGTTGGCATAATCGGGGTCGAATGTTCTATAATTGATCCAAGGCAGAATTATTAACTCTTTGACAACAATTCAAGGATCAACTGATGTACGAAAGCAACCAGATCTACAGTGACAGCCGCTCACTTGAAATCACCAACACTTTTTTCCGCAAAGTTTACCTGTGGATGACCGCAGGCTTGGGCGCCACCGCGCTGGCGGCCTTTTTCATGCTCTCCAGTCCGGCAGCCATGCAGCTGATCTTCGGCAACCGCATGCTGTTCTACGGCCTGATCATCGCTGAACTGGGTTTAGTGTTCGCCATGTCGGCAGCAATCAACCGCATCAGCGCGAGCACGGCGACCCTGATGTTTCTCGGCTACTCGCTCCTCAACGGAGTGACTTTCGCGGCGATATTCCTGGTCTACACCAACAGTTCCATTGTCAGCGCTTTTCTGGTCACGGCCGGAACCTTCGCGGCCATGAGCATGTACGGTTATGCAACCAAACGTGACCTGACCGGTTTCGGCAGTTTCCTGTTCATGGGACTGATCGGTCTGATTATCGCATCGGTGGTCAATATTTTTCTTCACAGCGAGATGATCTACTGGGTGACCAGTTATCTCGGCGTGTTTATCTTTGTCGGCCTGACGGCCTACGACACCCAGCAGATCAAACAGATCGGTCAAAATGGTTTCGCCAGCGAGCAGGATCGCCATAAGGCGGCCATCCTCGGAGCATTACGGCTTTACCTCGATTTTATCAACCTGTTCCTGATGCTGTTGCGGATCATCGGCGATCGCCGCTGAAGCGGATAAAATTTGAGCTGGCCCCAGAGGGTTAAAATACCCTCTGGACAGGTTTACAGATAACGACTCGCGGCTTGGTATGCCTGACTCCGGTCCAGGGAAATCATTGCGTCCCATGTTTGTCTGGCTGATTATTTTCATCACCGGGCTGGTTCTCTACGGCTGGTGGCACAGTACCAAACCACTTCCCCCCGGGCTCGATTTCAGCGGCACAGACCATTCGATTGGAGCCGGACAGGTTACTTTCCTGGCCGATGTGACGACATCATCGGCAGTTGGTCAACGGGTTATCGAGCAGCAGATTTTTCCGACCCTGTTCAGCCTGATCGATCAGGCTGAACGTTATATCCTCCTCGATTTTTTCCTCATCAATGACCATCAGGGGCTACAGACTTCGACAGCGCATGAACCGTTGGCCGCCGAACTGGTGGAGCACCTGCTGACCCGCAAAAAACAGGTTCCCGCTCTGGTCATCGATCTGCTGACCGACCCGATCAACAGCGCCTACGACGGAGCCGAAGCCAAAGCGCTGAACCGTCTGCGCGCTGCGGGGGTCAACGTTATTGAAACCGATCTCCTCCCTCTGCGCGACAGCAACCCGCTCTATTCCCTCTGGTGGCGCCTACTGCTGCGCTGGATTCCCGATTGGGGCCACTACCTGCCCCATCCGTTCGATGCGACCGGTCCCAGAGTCAGCCTTGCCGGCTGGCTGAAGCTGATCAATTTCAAAGCCAATCACCGCAAGGTTGCCCTGATCGACCAGCAACACACCTGGGCGTCACTGATCACCTCGGCCAACCCGCACGGCGGCAGCCGGCAGCATTCCAACGTTGGCCTGGTGGTTCGCGATGCTCAACTGGCGCAGGATCTCTACCATTCCGAGCAGGCTGTTGCCCGAATGTCGGGAGGGCAATTGCATCCTTTGCCCAGGCTCTCCAGCACAGACGATAGTCACAGAAGCCGACCGGCAACGACTGTGCGCCTGCTTACGGAAGCGAGCATCGGCTCGACACTCTGTGCGGCCATCGCTTCAAGTGCCGAAGATGACTCTATTCGCATGGTGATGTTTTACCTGGCAGACCGTGCGGTTATTGAAGCCCTGATCAAGGCCAGTCAACGAGGGGTGAACGTCGAATTGATCCTGGACCCGAACCGGGATGCTTTCGGCTATGAGAAAAATGGCGTGCCGAATCGTCCGGTCGCCGCCGAGCTGAAACAAAAGTCGGCGGGACGGATCGCCATCCGCTGGTACCGGACTCAAGGGGAACAGTTTCACAGCAAACTGGTTCTGATCAGGCACAGTAGTGGGAACAGCAGGGTCTTTCTCGGTTCGGCCAACCTGACCCGCCGCAACATCGGCAACTACAACCTGGAAACCGATCTGCTGCTCAGAGGACCGAACACTGCACCCCCGATAGCGGCCGTCAATGATTATTTTTCCGCCCTGTGGGACAACCGGGACCATCCCTATACCCTGGCCTATTCGGCCTTTGCCGATCCATCCCGCCGGAAATATCTTCAATACCGCATCCAGGAAAGCTGCGGCCTCGGGACCTTCTGACGCGCCCAGCTCGGCAGTAAAACCCCTCCTGTCCCTTGTGTTACACCGAAACAGTGATAAACAAGAAGATAACAGCACTGATTTTCATCGAACTTGAAAGCATCAACCGCCAGTGTTACCGAGCGGCTCTGATCCACAACTTCAGGGGGGTGAAAAGCCATGCAGGCACGGGGCTCCGGCGTGGGAACCAAATATGACCTGATCATCATCGGCGGGGGCATCGTCGGCTGTGCCCTGGCCCGTGAGCTGTCCCGTTACGAACTGCGTCTTGCCCTCGTCGAAAAAGAGGTTGAAGTCGGCTTCGGTACCAGTAAAACCAACTCGGGAATTATTCATGCCGGGCACCATTCGCCGTCCGGAACTCTCAAAGGTCGCTTTGAATGGAGCGGCAACCAGATGTGGGACGAACTCGCCAGCGACCTCAAGTTCGGCTTCAAGCGCATCGGCGAACTGCTGATCGCCCTGAAAAAAGACGATCTGAACTATCTTCAGCACCTCAAACAGCAGGGCGACGAGAGAGGCGTGACCGGCATTGAAATCTGGCAGCCGGAACGAATTCAGAAGGAAGAACCCAACCTCAGTCACGCCATCCTTCAGGCTCTTCATGCGCCAACAGCCGCCGTGATCAATCCCTACGAAGCCTGTTTCGGACTGATGCAGTGTGCCGAACAGAACGGGGTCGAGCTGTTCTGCGGCTTTCAAGTCACGGGCATTGCAATTGAGGATGATTATTTTACCCTCCACACACCGCAGCAAAAGTTTCACAGCCGACTGGTCATCAATGCCTCCGGCTTATTTGCCGATCGGGTTGCGGCCATGGTTTCCGCCGATGACTTTAAAATCCTGCCGCGCAAAGGGGAGGAATACCTGCTCGACCGCCGCCTTCAGGGAATCGTCACACGGTTGATTTTTCCAACCCCGACCCCGACCAGCAAGGGTGTGCTGATTATCCCGACGGTCGATGGTCCTGTCATGGTTGGCCCGACAGCGGAAGATGTCGAAGATCGCCAGGATCTGACCACCTCCTTCAACGGCGCAGACCAAATTTTCTCGGCCGTACGCCACTACTGCCCAGCGATTTCCGAACGCGATACCATTACCGAATTCGCCGGCCTGCGGGCCGTCTCAGATTCAAACGATTTCATTATCGGCCCGACGGCGGTCAAAGGCTTTTACAACGTCGCCGGCATTCAGTCCCCGGGTTTAACGGCCGCCCCGGCCATAGCCACCTATGTCGTTGACATGCTGAAAGCAACCGGGCTTGAACTGAGCGAAAAGAGCACGTGGAAGAATGCCATCGTGGGTCCCCCGCATTTCGCTCAAATGACCCCCGCCGAACGCCAAGCGGCCATCCTTCAAAATTGCGCTCATGGGCACATTGTCTGCCGCTGTGAGACCGTTACCGAAGGGGAAATCCTTTACGCCATCGAACATGGGGCACGCACACTGGATGGCGTGAAATTCAGGGTTCGCGCCGGCATGGGCCGCTGTCAGGGGAGCTTCTGCACGCCGCGGATCATGGATCTGCTGGCTCAAAAACTGGACATCCCACTGACCGCAATCAGCAAGCGGGGACAAGGATCGGAAATCTGCCGACCCCGCCATGACCCTTGAACGAGCGGAGATTGAACGATGCTCCCTTCCCGGAATAAACCTTACGACGTGACCATTGTCGGCGGCGGTCCGGCCGGACTGGCTGCTGCACTGGGAGCGCGCCGCTCGGGTGCGGAGAAGATCCTGATCATCGACCGGGAAAATGAAGCCGGCGGCATTCTCAACCAATGTATTCATAGCGGTTTCGGCTTGCATTATTTCAACCAGGAATTAACCGGACCCGAATATGCCGAGCGTTTTCTTCAGAATGTTCTGGCCGAGCAGGTGGATGTACTCACCGATGCTTATGTGATCGACATCAGTTCCGAACTGCGCCTGGAAGTCATCAGCGTGCATTACGGTCATTTGAACATTCAGTCGCGCACGGTCGTCCTGGCCATGGGCTGTCGCGAGCGCACCCGCGGAGCGATTCGTACCCCGGGTTTTCGCCCGGCCGGGGTGATGACCGCCGGGCTGGCCCAGAAGATGGTCAATATGATGGGGGTGCTACCGGGAAAACGGATCGCGATCCTGGGCTCCGGAGATATCGGCCTGATCATGGCCCGCCGGCTGATGCTTGAGGAGTGCGAGGTGGTCGGTGTTTACGAAGTCCTGCCTTATTCAAACGGTTTGACCCGCAACCGGGTCCAGTGTCTGGATGATTTCAACATTCCCCTGCACCTGTCCTCAACCGTTGCGTTTATTCATGGCAGAGATCGTCTGGAAAAACTGACCATGGCACCGGTCGATGAACACCTCAGACCCGATCTCAAACGTTCCTGGGAACTTGACTGCGATACCCTCCTCCTCTCAATCGGGCTGATTCCGGAAAATGAGTTATCCCTGCGTTTAAGGCTGCACATGGATCCGGCCACCGGAGGACCGCGAGTGAGCAGCGCCCTGGAAACCTCCTTTCCCGGCATCTTCGCCTGCGGCAACGTACTGCATGTCCACGATCTGGTCGATTATGTCTCGGAAGAATCCCT
The DNA here is from genome assembly GCA_016931615.1 of Desulfuromonadales bacterium. Lineage (GTDB taxonomy): Bacteria > Desulfobacterota > Desulfuromonadia > Desulfuromonadales > Geopsychrobacteraceae > JAFGEL01. Next base: position 60 of record JAFGEL010000071.1, on the reverse strand, counting down.
GCGCGCCGGACAATATGCTGCCGAAGTCGCGCTGGGAAAACGCCGGCCCGGTGATAATAT
>JAFGEL010000070.1 GCA_016931615.1 Desulfuromonadales bacterium | reverse complement strand
AGGTGATCCGGTCATCTCCCGGCTTATAAAAATCTTTGATAAGCGCTTCTTGCCGGTAGCCGGATTTGTCGTAGAACGCACGGGTTTTGACATATGACCCCTGGGACGAGGTCTCAAGGCCGATCATGCGTGCTCCCCGCTGACGCATATCCTGTTCCGCGCCGCTCATCAGTCGGCGACCGAAGCCCTGTCCGTGAAGCCGCGGGTCGGTAGCGATCCAGTAGATGTCAAAGTTCCCGACCGTCAGCGGAACAGGACCGTAAAGAATGTAGCCGGCCGGTTGGTTATCATGTTCCGTGACCAGAACCTGGTAATCCTGTTGCTCGGGCTGGTCGAGGACAATGCGCAGTAATTCAAGAGCACATTCAACCTCCGGCGCAGTGAAAGCCCCGGTCTCTTCCAGGAGCCGGAGAATTTTTTCCAGTCCCGTCAGATCAGAGGGTTGCAGCTGACGCATGGGATTGTTCCTTTCTTTTGCTGGTGCAGTTGACAATTTTTTCAATAAGCTGTGGATAGGATAAACCGGCTGCGCCAGCAGAGCGTGCCAGGCCGGCATCCGGAGAGATGTCGGGATTGGCGTTGACTTCCAGGATGTAAGGGGTTCGGTCGCGCAGGCGGATATCGATGCGGGCATAATCACGGCAGTTGAGCAGGGTAAAAGCGCTTTGAGCGGCTTCGCTGATCAGTTCGGTTTCCAGCGCAGTCAACTGGACCGGGCAGACTGGCTTCGTGCCGCGATAGGCAGCGCTTTCTGGCGTCCATTTGCTGTCGAAGCAGACGATCGGACGGGGCAGATCAGCGGCAAAGGTGATTTCGGCGATCGGCAGGGTGGTTAAACCACCATCTGCAAGAATGGCGACATTCAGCTCGCGGCCGTCGATGAACTCTTCAATCAGCGCAGGCTGCCGGTAGACTTCATGAATATAGGCGACCCGATCACTCATCAGGCGTAGAGATTCAACCACGCTCGCCGCTTCGATTCCCTGGGAGGCATCTTCCCAGGCGGGTTTGACAATCAGCGGGTAACGGAGTTCGGCGACATCAGGAAGATTCTCTTCCGGAGGAGCAAGGCGGAACTTTGGCGTTGCCAGTCCCTGCTGGAGCAGCAGTTTTTTGGTAAGCAGCTTGTTCTGGGTCAGTCCGAGGCACAGCGGCTGGGAACCGCTGTAGTTCATTCCCAGCAGTTCAAAAACTCCGGCGACATTCATCTCCTGATGAGCATCTCCCCAGAACCCTTCGCAGAGGTTGAAGATGAGGTCGGGAGAAAAATTCTCCAGGCGGGAAATAAAAGTCCGGAGATTGTCGCTCAGCACAATCAGTTCCGCATCGTGGCCGAGTTGACCAAGGGCCTGGAGAACAGCTTGGGCCTGAGCAAAAGAGCCGCTGTCGGCAATCCGGTCACGGGTTTCACCCCGGGCAGAATGTTCGGGAGTGTGGTTATAACAGACAGCGATGCGCATCATTTTTCTCCACTAGGCCGAGCCGTTCGCAAGCGGCATCAACGACACTGAGAATCATCTCCTGATAGCTCAATCCGGCCGCCCGAGCGGCTTTCGGGAAGCAACTGTTCTGCTCCGGTCGGGGCAGAACCCCCGGGAGTGGATTGACTTCGATGATCTGCGGGTGGCCGCCGGCATCAAGCCGCACATCAATGCGGCACCAGTCGCGACAACCCAGGTGGAAAAAAGCCTTGCGGCAAAGGTCTTCGATTTTGCGTTGTAACAGCGGTTCAAGCTGCGCCGGGCAATGGAAAATCTGCAGTGGAGCGGCTTCCGTATCCCACAGCCATTTGGCTTCGTAGGAATAAATCGGGTTGGCTCCGGCGGGCAGGGTAGAAAGATCGATTTCAACGATCGGAAGAACCTGGGTGTCCAGGCCGTTGCCGAGGATGGCGACGGTAAATTCCCGGCCGCAGAGAAATTCCTCAACCAACGCGGGTTGGTGATAATTTTTCCACACGCGGTCGAGCTGTTGCTGAAGTTCTGCAGAGTTGTGGACCAGTGACTGGTCTGTGATCCCTTTGCTCGAGCCTTCCAGGGCCGGTTTGACCAGCAATGGGAAATTGAAGCTGTCGGGGAGTTCGCTCGCCTGACATAATTGCACGAAAGCCGGGGTCGGGATTCGGTGATAGGCTAGAATTTCCTTGGTGCGCAGTTTATCCAGGCAGATGCCGAGAGTCACCGGATCGCTCCCGGTATAGGGAATTTGCAGCATCTCGAGCAGGGCGGGGATCTGCGCTTCGCGGCTGCCGCCGTACAGGCCTTCGGCCATATTGAAGACCAGGTCGGGACACAGGGCACGAAGTTTCTCGAACGCATCGAGGTCGGCATTAACCAGTGAGATCTGGTGCTTTTGCCCCAGGGCTGCGGCGACGGCCTGAATGGTTTCTGCGTCATCCCATTCGGCGTAGATGTCTTGCGGGAGGTGCTGAATGTCGGACTGGCCGGAAGAGGGAGGCTGGTCGTCCTCCTCAGCGACACATTGATTGAAAGTGACGGCGATATGCATGCTCAACCCCTTGATGAAAATAAGCCACTGCTTTTAAAAACCTCAAAATTGAGGAGACGGATAAAACGCCTGAAAGGCTTGGCGGCTGTGGCTAAAAAGGGGTCGCTTTTGTCGCTTGGTCGTTACGCTCTTCAGACAAATACGTCATTTGAGCGATCCTATACGCTCGAAAACTAAGTCCGTCAATATAAAAAAAGAGAGTGTGATATTTTTTTAAGGGGGAGCTCAGGAGGTTAATAAATTGACTGTTCCGACTCCGCGTCAAAGATGTGCAAATGGGTTAAATCAAGGGTCATTTTAAGCTCTTCGCCGACACTATAGAGGCGTCTGCCCTCTGATCGGGCGATCAGAGCAGCCCCCTTCAGGTTCATGTGCAGATTGGTTTCGTTGCCCAGGGGTTCGACGATTTCGACGTTTCCGGTTACGGAAAACCGGAGTTGTTCAGGTCCCTTGTCATCTTCATGGGCGATAAAAATGTCTTCGGTTCTCAGCCCCATAATCACTTTCTGCCCATCTTTCAGTTGAGTTCCTTCTCTCGGTGGGATCGGGATCTCCAGCTGGTCGCTCAGGCGGATCTTTTGTGTGTCCCCGGCATTGACGATGCCGGCCGGGTGCAGGTTCATCGGGGGAGAGCCGATAAAGCCGGCGACAAAAGCATTGACGGGATTCTGGAAGATGTCGATCGGGCTGCCGACCTGTTCAATGTAACCGTCACGCATGACGACAATCCGATCGGCGAGCGTCATGGCCTCAACCTGGTCGTGGGTGACATAGATGATGGTATTCTGGACGCGGTGATGAAGCTGTTTGATCTCCAGGCGCATCTGGGTGCGCAATTTGGCGTCCAGATTGGAGAGCGGTTCATCGAACAGGTAAACTGCAGGACGCCTGACAATGGCCCGTCCCATGGCGACACGCTGACGTTGGCCACCGGACAGTTCGTGAGGTTTTCTCAGCAGCAACTGGTCGAGTTCAAGGATTTCCGCGGCTTCCTGAACCCGCTGGGCGATTTCATCTTTCGGCATCTTTCTCAAGGTCAGGCCGAAGGACATGTTTTTGTAAACGTTCATGTGCGGGTAGAGAGCATAATTCTGAAAGACCATAGCGGCGTCACGATCTTTGGGGGCCAACTCGTTGACGACCCGGTCGGCAATTTCGATGGTCCCGCCGCTGATCTCTTCGAGACCTGCGATCATTCTCAAAACAGTCGATTTTCCACAGCCGGAAGGCCCGACGAGGACGACGAATTCCTTATCCTGAACGTTTAAATTCACCCCGTGAACAACTTCCAGTTTGCCATATTTTTTATAGACATCTTTGAGGATGACATTGGCCATGAAAAAAACTCCAGTTGGGCTGTCAAGGTTAAGCAGTCAATATTGTTACAGGATAATCAATTTTCATCATTTCATTAGGCTAGAGAATTTTTTAGTTTGAATCCAGATTATTTTAAAGCAATTTGTTGACGAAAGCTGTTTATTCGTCTTTACTTGATAAAGTTGAACGGAAGTTTATGTTCGGTAAACACTCTGCCTTATCGAACAGTTGCTTGCAAGGTTTTATGTTGGAAATGACCATTCTTTAAACCCGGATTTGAGGAGGAAGGTATGTCAAAAAGCAAAGTTTTCTGGCTGGTTATGGCTGTTGGGATGCTGATCAGCTTTGCCGCTCCAGCTTTTGCGGCGCCCACGGAAATTCACTGGTGGCATGCGATGCGCGGTGCTCGCGGAGAAACGGTTCAGAAAATCGTCGATGGTTTCAACGCTTCACAGTCCGAGTTCAAGGTCGTCCCGGTTTATAAAGGTGAGTACGATGAAGTCGTCAATGCCGGGGTCGCTGCTGTGCGTGCCGGAAAACAGCCGCATATCCTGCAATCGTTTGAAGTCGGGACCCAGACGATGATGCTGTCGGGGGCGATCTACCCGGTCTACGAATTGATGGCCGATGCGGGCTATAAGGTCGACTGGTCCCGTTATCTGCAGCCGGTGCTTTCCTATTACATGAATGCCGACGGCAACCTGATGTCGATGCCGTTCAACTCCTCGACGCCGGTCATGTATTACAATGTCGACCTGTTCAAGAAAGCCGGGATTCCGATGCTCGACAAGGAAAAACCGGTGACTTGGGATGAGATGGGTGTGATTACCGGCAAGCTGGTCCAATCCGGTGTCGAAGGCGGCATGGTCACAGCTTGGCAATCCTGGACTCAGGTGGAAAACTACAGTGCCATTCACAATATTCCGTTTGCCAGTAAGGCCAACGGCTATGAAGGCCTGGATACGGAACTGATGATCAACAATGACAAAGTCATCAATCACATTGCCCGATTGAAGAGTTGGATGGCTGACAAGCGTTTCTATTATGGCGGACAGAAGTATCAGGGGCCAAAGTCCGAGTTCATCGCCCAGAACGCCGGGATTTACATCGACTCGATCAGCGCGATTGCCAAGCTGCAGGCCGCCATCAAGGATTTTACCTGGGACGTTGCCCCGCTGCCGGTTGAATCCTGGATGAAAGAGCCTCAGAACAGCATCATTGGGGGTGCATCCCTCTGGGTTTTCAAGGGGTTGCCGAAAAAGGACTACAAAGGTGTTGCCGCTTTCTTGAGCTACTTGGCCGGGGTCGAGCCGCAGATTCTCTGGCACAAGGAAACGGGGTATTTCCCGATCACCCTGGATGCTTACGACAAGCTCAAAGCCGACGGTTATTATCAGGAGAATCCTTTCCAGGAGGTTGGCATTAAGCAACTGACCCGCAGGATTCCGACCAAAATTTCCCGCGGTTTGCGTCTCGGTTACTTCATCCAGATCCGTAATATCATCAACGAAGAACTTGAACTGGTCTGGAACGGTTCCAAAACGCCAAAAGAAGCTATGGACAGCGCTGTTGCCAGAAGTAACCTGCAGTTGCGCGCGTTTGAAAAAACCTACAAGTAATACGGCTTGACAGGCTTAAATCAATACTCAGGGACATCTTCACTTTGAGGGTGTCCCTGAATGACTGTTAAGATACTGAAATGATAAAAAAACGCTCCTATTTCAAAACCCGGACGCTGGCTTACTTTCTGATCCTGCCACAGATTCTGATTACCCTGACCTTTTTCTACTGGCCGGCAGCTCAGGGATTGCTGTCTTCTTTTCAGCTGAGTGATCCTTTTGGGCTGCATACCCGCTTCGTCTGGTTTGATAACTACATCAGCCTGTTTAAGGACCCGCTTTACCTCAAATCGATTGTCACGACATTGGTTTTCAGTTCTTCTGTCGCCGCAGTTTCGATTTGTTGCGGGCTTTTTCTGGCGACCATGGCGAATCGGGCGTTACGCATGACAACTGTGACCAGAACATTGTTGATCTGGCCCTACGCGATTGCCCCGGCCATCTCAGGGGTCCTCTGGCTGTTCCTGCTCCATCCTTCTTATGGTGTGGTGGCGATTGCCCTGGAGAACTGGTTCGGCCTCGACTGGGATCCGTTGCTGGAAAGTTCTCATGCCATGGTGCTGATCGTTTTGGCCAGCTCGTGGAAAAATATCAGCTATAACTTTGTGTTTTTCCTGGCCGGACTCCAGGCGGTGCCGCATTCACTCATAGAAGCTGCTGCTATGGACGGTGCCAGTCCGTTCCGACGTTTCTGGACCATTACTTTTCCGCTGTTGTCCCCGACGATGTTTTTCGTCACCGTGATGACGATTATTTTTTCCTTTTTTGAATCTTTCGGCATCATTCATACGGTCACCCAGGGAGGCCCTGGCGGTTCGACCAATATCCTTGTCTACAAGGTTTATCAGGATGGTTTCATCGGCTTGAACCTGGGGTCGTCTTCGGCCCAGTCAGTTGTTCTGATGAGTTTGATCATTCTGATCACGGTGTTGCAATTCAAATATGTCGAACGTAAGGTTCAGTACACAGGATAACGGCTATGATGGTAGAAAAAACCCCGGCTCTTGATACTTTTACTTATGGCGCCCTGATTTTTGGGATTGCGCTGGTCGGGTTCCCGATCTTTTATGCGATCATTGCGGCAACCCTGCCGATTGAGGAGGTCTCGCGTGTGCCGATGCCTCTGATTCCCGGAGATCAACTCTTTCATAATATCCGTGAAGCCTGGTCGCGGGGTGACCTGGGGACACAGTTGTTCAATTCTTTCATCATGGCCAGTGGCATTACTTTTGGCAAGATCATCGTCTCGCTGTTCGGGGCGTTTTCCATTGTTTATTTTGATTACCGCCTGAGGACTTTTGTTTTTGCCACGGTCTTCTGTACGCTGATGTTACCGGTTGAGGTGCGGATTCTTCCGACCTATGAAATGGCGGCGAATCTTTTCGGTCCCCTGCAGGGAGTCTGGGATGCCCTGGGGTTGAATGGCTTAGTCAGTTGGTTTGCCGGGCATGATATTCAGGTGAAACTCGAATTCAGCCTGCTCGACAGTTATGCCGGCCTGATCCTGCCGTTGACGGCATCGGCGACCTGTACCTTTCTGTTTCGCCAGTTCTTTCTGACGATCCCGGAAGAACTCTGCGAAGCGGCCAAGATGGATGGTGCCTCACCGATGACTTTTTTCTGGAGAATTCTTCTCCCGCTGTCAAAAACCAATATCGCCGCCCTGGTGGTGATCGAGTTTGTCTATGGTTGGAACCAGTATCTCTGGCCACTTCTGATTACCACCGACTCGAAAATGACCACAGCGGTTATCGGATTGAAACATCTTCTGCCTTCTCCTGAAGATCCGCCTGACTGGCATATCGCCATGGCCGGGGCCTTGATTGTCGTTCTGCCGCCGGTACTGGTGGTTTTGTTCATGCAACGCTGGTTTGTCAAGGGTCTGGTTGAACGGGAAAAGTAGGCGGTTCATGCCCAAGACTGTGCGCCATCATCCACGTATCGTTGAAGCCCAAACCTGCCTGTCGCAGTGTACCTGCGGCGGCGAGCATCCTGCCCCTGAAGTCACTCTTTACAGTGGAGAAGATGCCTGTCGGGTCATGGCTGAGGACTGTCGTGCTTTTTATGGCGGAAAATCGGTTCTGCTGCTTGATGACCCGAACACCCGTGCGGTTGTCGGAGCCGAACTGCTCAGCCGGTTGACAGGGTTGGGAGTTGATGTTCGCCATTATCCGCTTCCCGATGAACTCCACGCGGATGATGTCACGATCGAAAAAATCAGGGCCGCCTGTTCGGGGATTGACCTGGTGATTTCGGTTGGGTCGGGAACGATCAATGACCTGGGCAAATACTCCGCTCATCATGAGCAGATCGATTTCTGGACCATGCCGACCGCCCCATCGATGAACGGCTATACCTCCGGCATTGCCGCGATCAAGGTCAAAGGCGTCAAACGCACCCTGCCGGCCCTGCCTCCCCAACGGCTCTATGCCATTCCGTCGGTCATTCAACAGGCGCCGCTGAAATTACGCCAGGCTGGTTTTTGCGATGTGCTGGCCAAGGTGGTTTCCGATGTCGACTGGAAAATCGATTCCCTGCTCTTCAGCAGTAATTACTGTGGGTTGCCGTCGGCGATGATGGTCGCGGTGGAAAACCGTTATGCCGAGGTTCCTGAAGCTATCGGTCGCGGAGATCAAGATGCGACACTGGGATTGTTTTACGGCCTGTTGATTTCGGGTGTCGCCATGAGTCTGGCGGGGTCCAGTGCCCCGGCATCTGGTGGGGAACACCTGGTTTCACACTTCTGGGATATGCGCGAGCCGCTGACCGGACGGGTTCCGGAACTACACGGCCTTCAGGTCGGCCTGGGGATTATCCTCTCGGCCGCCTGCTACCAGCAACTGACGCGATTCAAGGTGGAAGATCTGTCCCCTCGCTCCGCTCAGGTTTACAGAACCACTGCCGAGAATATTCCTGACATCTGGGGTCCTTTTGCTGGAGAAGTTGCCCAACAGTTTGAGAATAAAAAGAGTTCTTTGGAACAGTTTGACAGGCTTTTGTCGCAACACTGGACAGAGTTGCAGAAACTCTTCAGCCAGGTGCGCCCGCCGCACTATTTTGCCGAGCTGTTCACCCGTGTCGGCGCCCCCTTCAGTCTCGAAGCATTCAATCTCAGCCGCAATGAATTTGTGCTCGCGGCTCTTAATGCCCGTGCTATCCGTGAACGGGTGACGGTGCTTGATCTTGCCGCACACACCGGCGTCCTTGAGGCCGCGGTTGAGGACTGCCTCGCGCTGATCAGGTGACAGTATTTCCGGGTTGTTTTCGTCCCTCAAGCAAGGCTTGACATTTCAAAGATGCAATCAACTCCTCAGCAAAATTCTCCTCTGCAAATATTCCGTGTCTTTCTACGTCTCGGTTTGACCTCCTTTGGTGGGCCAATCGCTCATCTCGGTTATTTTCATCATGAATTTGTCGTTCGCAGGCGCTGGTTGAAAGAAGAGGCTTACGCCGACCTGGTCGCTTTGTGTCAGTTTCTTCCCGGCCCAGCCAGCAGTCAGGTGGGCATAGGAATCGGTCTCTCACAAGCGGGGCTGCGGGGCGGGATTGCCGCGTGGTGCGGGTTTACTTTGCCTTCGGCAGTGGTGCTGATTCTGTTTGCCTATGGCGTCGGCTTGTTTGCTTCAGAGTCTGTCAATGGTTTTCTTGCCGGGTTGAAAATCGCCGCGGTTGCCGTGGTTGCTCATGCCGTGCTGGGGATGGCGCAAAAGCTCTGTACCGATACGCCCAGGCGTCTGGTCGCCGTGATTGCCACCTTGCTGGCCCTGTTGGTGTCCGGTCTTTCCGGGCAATTGCTGGCCCTGTTGTTTGCCGCGTTCTGTGGCTGGTTTTTTATCTCCGGCGAGAGAGCCGGTGCGGCCGGAGAGCATGAGATGCGGTTTCAGGGCAGTCGCACCCAGGCGAAACTCTCCGGCCTGTTGTTCGTTATTCTCCTGTTCGGTCTGCCATTGGCGGTTGGTGATCGCCACTATCTTCAGTTGTTTGACGGTTTTTTCCGCAGTGGTGCTCTGGTGTTCGGCGGCGGCCATGTGGTTTTGCCGCTGCTTCAGGCCGAAGTCGTCGGCCACGGGTGGCTGGATAAGGAACTTTTTGTCGCGGGTTACGGCGCCGCCCAGGCCGTTCCCGGACCGCTGTTTACCTTTTCCGCTTACCTCGGCGCGGCTATGGAAACTGGTGTCGCTCGCTGGATCAGTGGCCTGATCTGCCTGACGGCGATTTTTCTGCCCTCGTTTCTATTGCTGATTGGTATTCTTCCCCACTGGGAGCGGCTACGTTTGAACACCACCGTTCGCAGGATTCTTTCTGGCGTGAATGCCGGGATGGTCGGACTGCTGACGGCGGCGTTTTTTACTCCGGTTTTCACCAGCGGAATCCACGGCATTTCTCATCTTCTGCTGGCAGGATTTTCCTTCTGGATGTTGAAATTCAAGGCTATGCCTTCCTGGTCTGTGGTGCTGGTGTGCGGCATTGCGGGTCTGGTTCTTTATTGACTTGTCGGCCTTATTTCCAGAGGTTCATCGTCCCCTGAGTGTTTTTGCCTTAAGGAGCGCTTCAGCCAGCTCCGCAAACCCCAGCCCGCCTTCTCGTTGGGCTATCCAGGCAGGCTTGAAGGTCATCTGTTCAGCAAATGGCACGATATTGGCGACGCCGACGCTATGGGGAAAATATTCGAACATGGGTTCGTCGTTCGGCGAGTCTCCGACAAAAAGAATCCGTCCCATATGCTTTTCCGGCTCAACTTTGAAGACTTCCCGCAGAAAAATTCTGGTCATGGCCAACTTGTCATAGTCACCGAACCAGCCGTTCACGTGGATCGAGCTGATCTTGGCCTGAGCACCACTGCTTTTAAATATTTGAACAATGTGGGTGATCTCTTTCGGTTGCAGGGGGGGAACGTCTTCACGGATATCGATGGCCAGATCGGTTTCGCGGTAAGCCTGATCCGCTGATATTCTTGCTTGAGGAATAGCGGTCAGGATTTTGTCAGCCAATGCGGAGAGTTTTTTACGGTTTTCCCTGCGCACTGTTTCGGGCTGCCAGTAACGCCGGATCATTCTGCGTTCATGTTGCTGATAGTGGAAGTAAAAAGCCCCGTTTTCCCCGATAATCCCGCCGACCGGCCACATGCGGGCAATGTGATCGCACCAGCCGGCAGGTCTGCCGGTGACGGGAAGAACCCTGATCCCGGCAGAGTGAAGTTTTTCCATGGCTGAGTAAGCGACCGCAGGGATTTTTCCATCAATGGTCAGGGTGTCGTCAATGTCGGTCAGTAGTGTATCGATGTCTTTGAGAATGGTTCTGTCGATGTGGCTCAATGGGAGCATATTCATGACCCCGCAGGCTGAATGGTTCAGTTTTTACCGGTCAGCGTTGGTTGTTTCCCTTTTGTTGCGATCAGGTACCCGTAGATGACAAAGCAGAGGGAAACCCCCTGTTGAAAAGCCAGGATCGGTTTGTTCTGCAGCAACATGAGGGTGCCCATGCTTGTGTTCATCAACATGAAGAACAGCCAGCCCTGATTTTTGTTTTGTGCCAGCAGGTAACTCCCCAGCAGGAAGCCGACCATGACACCGATTTCCAGGATCTGGGACAGTGAAGTGATCCCGCCAAAGTCATACAGGCTGTAAGTGCAGCCGAGAATAATAAAAGTATAGGTTGAAACAGCGGCAAGTCCATTCAGAAAACGCTGGGGGCGTGAATGATCAGTGTAAACGTTGTATAAACCGAGAAGCATGGCCGGCAGGCCGCCGGCTTCAATCGAAGCTGCGATCCAGTTATGTTTAAAGCTCAGGATAATCACCCAGGCAGGAACCCCGAGAATGTAGATGATCCAGCCGTAGGTTTTCAGCTGTTTTTTGCTCTGTTTATTTCTGCCTTCGGACAGCGCAAAGAGAGCTTTATTAACGAGGTAAAACAGCCCGCCCCAGAGTTGTAGAAAAAGATCCGTCATGTGTCGACCAGAAGTTCAAGAAAGTTGTGACTTGGATTCAATAACAGAAGGTGGTTGAACGGATTGCTTACCAGCCAAAACAAGTCTGTCTGTGTCGCCGATGAATTACAAGGCCTGAATCGATATATGAATATGATTTCGGTAAGTGTGCGGCAACTATGACATGGGCGAATTGGCGGCCAAGATATTTTTTGATTTTTTCCGTTCATAGCGAACCGGGCAAGACAGCAGTCATATTTTATAGAGTGAATTTGAAAGCGCCGTTGATTCCTTCAATCACCATCTGGGTTCCTATTGATGCCAGAATGAGGCCCATCATACGGGTGATAACTCCCATGGCGCTGGCCCCAAGGTAAGTGACCAACTTTTCACCAAAAATGAAGAACAGATAAGTAATGCCACACAAGATGGCAAACATGACGATGGTGACGGACAGTTCCATCAGCCCGCCACCCGATGCAAAGCTTATCGCTGTTGTGATGGTTCCCGGTCCGGCAAGTATCGGCATCGCCAAAGGAGCGACAGCGATGCTGAGAGATTCCTCCAGCGGTTTCTGTTGCTCTGCTCCTTTCGGATGTTGGATGCTGGAATGGTTTCCCTGCAGCATATGAAAACCGACCAGAAATACAAGTAGGCCGCCGGTTATGCGAAAAGCAGGCAGGGTGAGACCAAAAAGTTGAAAGATGACTTTGCCCGCAATTGAGAACAGAGTGACGATGATAAAGGCCAGCAGTAACGCTCTGAATGCTATGGCGCTTGTCGTTTTGTCGTCATCGTCGCTGGTCAGACCGATAAAAACGGGAACATTGGCGATCGGATTCATGATGGCAAAAAATCCCATGAAAACCGTTAAGGCGTGAAGCAGTGTGCTCTGCATCATGGCTCCAGTTCTGTTCTCTACTGCTTTTTTTCGTCCATTTCGCGACTCACCTTGGCGTAGGCTTTGGTCATTTCCGCTTCGATTGACGGCATCACTTCAGCCATGTAATTCCCGAACTTCGACATGGCCGACTTGCCGACGTCCGAGCCATAAAAATCAGCGAGAGCACTCAGTTCATCCGCGGTAAAATTGTTCACCATTGCGGTTTTTATCGCATAGGTCAGAGCGTTAACATCCAAATGTTTGGTCAGCAGGTCTTTAAACGTCTGGCGATCTTCCGGCGGAAGGTTATAGGCTACTTTGTCAGCCATATCGGTAAAAAGCATTTTCGGCGGGGTCGCTTCAAGATAACGCTCAGCCTGAATTTCTCGATTGCTCAACGAGTTCTCCATGGCCAGAGTCTGGTTTGCCAAAAATATCAGACTGATCAACAATATGAATTTTTTCATCTTTGCACCTCGTTAACAGCAACAGTTTTGATTGTTTATTTTAGTTCATCCAGCTAGCTTGTAACATGAAATTCACTATCGGGCAGTATCCTTTTTTATTGCAAGGTTTGATCACGAACTCGCAGAAAAAATGACAATTTCTCTTTTGATCCTGTAGGTAAGCTGTTTGACACAATCGGCAGGGGCAAAGCTAATCATGTAGCTGCAAATATGGCATGTTTCTCAAGTATTCCTGAAAAAGCTTTTTCTATGACCCCCGATAAAAAGCTTATTGTCGATCTGCATATCCATTCGCATTTTTCGCGTGCGACCAGCAAACGGCTGATCCCTGAATATCTGGACTATTGGGCGCGGGTTAAAGGGATTCAGGTGGTCGGCAGTGGTGATATCACCCATCCCGGCTGGTTGGCCGAATTGAGGAAAAAGCTGAAACCGGCAGAAGAAGGCCTGTTTCAACTGAACCCGGCTTGGCGGAGCATTGTCGAACCAGCTGACTTCCCCGCCCCAAGTGGAGAAGTGCGTTTCCTGCTGACCGGTGAGATCAGCACTATCTATAAGAAAGGCAACAAGGTCCACAGGGTCCATAACCTGGTATGTTTGCCTGACTTCGCCACGGCTGAAAGACTTCAGAGCAGGCTGGCCGCAATCGGCAACATTATTGCGGACGGTCGCCCCATTCTCGGACTCGATTCAAAAGATCTGTTTGATCTGTGCCTTAACCTCAGTGATCGCATTATGTTCATCCCGGCGCACATCTGGACCCCCTGGTTTTCAGTGCTGGGAGCCCGATCCGGCTTTAACCGCCTGGATGAGTGTTTTGAGGAGTTAACTCCCCAACTGGCAGCGGTAGAGATGGGTTTGTCTTCGGATCCAGCGATGAACTGGAGGTGCTCTTTTCTCGATGATTTTACCCTACTGGCCAACTCCGACGCCCATTCGCCGGAAAAGCTGGGCCGCAATGCCAACCTGCTGGCGAGCGAATTAAATTATGCCGCCATCCGCGAGGCGATTATCAGCGGCGACGAACGTTTTCTCGGCACGGTTTCTTTCTTTCCTCAGGAGGGGAAATATTATTTTGACGGACACCGCAAATGCCGTGTCCGTCTCACCCCGGAGGAAACTCTGGGCCATCACGGCCGCTGTCCCGTATGCGGTAAGCCGGTGACCCTGGGTGTTGCCAACCGGGTGATGGAGCTGTCCGATCGGGTCGATATTTTGCAGCGGCCCAACCGCAAAGCGTTCCATTCCCTGATTCCGCTCAAAGAACTTCTCGCCGAGATGTTGGCAGTGGGTGAGAAAAGCAAAAAGGTTGCGCAGGTTTATCACGACTATATTCTCAGGTGGGGGCCGGAACTGTTTATCCTCATGGATCTGCCCTTGGAGGTGTTCACAGACGAAAAGGATCTCCTGTTTGCTGAAATGATCAAGCGCATGCGTGCCGGGAAGGTTATGATTCGTGAAGGTTATGACGGTGAGTATGGCTGCATCCGTGTCTTCGATCAATAAGCCAAGAAGCGATTCCTGACGACTCCGTTGAGGTCTTTTGTTCCGAAGAAGGTTGATATCCCGAATCAGCACAGCCAGCTCATTAAGTTTGGAGCAGAAGAGATATCCGTTTCATGCAGACAATTTCGTATGGTGAACGGCTGCGGATCAGTCTATTCTTCCGAACATGAGCACCTTGCACAGTAACATCAGAACGCTTTACGCGTTTTCTTTCCTGCAGATGAGCCTGTTTCCCATGGCGATTATTACTCTGTTCTGGAAAGATCAGATCGGTTTAAGCCTGACGCAGATTCTGCTGCTGCAGGGGATTTTTGCCGTGGCCATGGTGATCATGGAGTACCCCTCCGGCTATCTGAGCGACCGGATCGGTTATCGCAAAGCATTGAATTACGCAGCGCTGTTGGGCGTGGTCGGATGGGGGCTGTACACCATCGCTGATTCTTTTTTCGGTGTCCTGATCGCTGAGATCATTCTTGGTATTTCCCTGTCATTCATCAGTGGTTCGGACAGTGCCCTGCTGTTTGAAAGCCTCAAGGGGACGGACGAAGAGCAGCACTACGCCCGCCATCAGGGCCGGGTCAACGGTAGCGGCCAGCTCGGCGAAGCCTGTGGTGCATTGTTTGCCGGGCTGCTCTACGCGACCGCGCCGTTGCTGCCGTTCATGATCCAGATCGCGGTTTGGATTCTGATCTTTTTTCTCTCACGCACGTTGGTCGAGCCGCACCGCATCACCAGGGCACCGACCAGCCACTTTGCTGAGGCCTGGCAATCGACCCGTTATGCGCTGCTGGAAAATAAGAAGCTGCGCTATACGATCCTTCTCAACCTGGTGCTGGGCCTCGCATCCTTCTATCCGGTCTGGTTGATTCAACCCTACATGCAGGAAGGCGGGGTTCCGGTGACCTGGTTCGGGCCGATCTGGGCCATCGCCAATTTAACGGTTGCCCTGTTCGCCTTGGCGAGCCAGCGCTTTCACCTGAGGCTGGGTGATGGGCGCATGGTGTTGCTGTTTACTGCCCTGATTGTTGGTGGTTTCCTCGGCCTGGGCTTAGTTGGTGGGCTGTGGGGGTTCGTCTTTTATTACCTGCTGACCAGCATGCGCGGATTGCGCGGGCCGATGATGCTCAATCATGCCCAGCTGGAGATTCCTTCTCCTAACCGTGCCGGGATCCTCTCCCTGCAGTCCCTCTGTTTTCGCCTGGCCTTTGTCTGTACCGGCCCCTTGATCGGCAAACTGGCTGACAGTTTTGGCGTGCAGCAGACCTTTCTGATCCTCTGTTACGCTTTTGGCGTGATCCTTCCACCGGTGGTGTGGCTGTTTCTGCGGCAGTTGAGGAAAGCTCCGGTCGGGTAAACAAAGCAACAAAAACCCCATTCAATTCTAAATTGGGGTTATGATGGGCGCCTCAATTTCAGGAGACTCTTGATGGCGCAGAAACATTCCTGGCTGGTCCCACTGATTTTTCTCACCCTGCTGTTCTACCTGAACTTTGTTGCCCGGGTTCTGCTTTCCCCGCTGGCACCGGTGATGGAAGCGGAACTCGGATATACCCATGCCGGGACCGGAAGCCTTTTCTTGCTCATATCTCTCGGCTATTTTGTCGGTCTTTTTGCTTCCGGGGAAATCTCTTCCCGCTGGACATTCACCCAGACCATCCAGCTGTCCGTTGTCGGGTTCGGACTGAGCCTGATTTTCATCGCTTTCAGTCGCAGTTATTTGCAGATCGGGGTTTTCGTCACTCTTCTGGGGTTTATGTCGGGGCTCTATCTCCCAGCGGGTATGGCCAAGTTGATGGAACTGATTCCATCGGCTCACTGGGGAAAGGGGCTGGCGGTTCATGAACTCGGGCCGAATTGCGCACTATTCATCGCCCCCTTGCAGGTGGAAGTTCTGTTGCATTTTTTTGATTGGCACCAGGTGCTGTTGTGCCAGGGATTGCTGACCCTGGGGATTGTAGGCGCTCATCGTCTTTATGCCGGCCAGGGTGGCAGTCGCGGTATTGCTCCGAGACTGGCTACCTTTAAGGATTTTTTTCGGCAGAAAAATTTCTGGAAACTGGTTTTACTCTTCGGCATGGGGGTGGGGAGTACTCTCGGTATCTACTCGATGCTGCCGGTTTACTTTATCGACCAGGGAATCGAGCGGGACCTGGGTAACGGCATGTTGTCGGCGTCGCGTACCCTGAGTATTCCCGTTGTGCTCGTCGGTGGGTGGCTGACGGACCGGATCGGTGTACGCCGCTCCCTGCGAATTATTCTTGTCACGGCTGGTTTGCTGACCGCATCGATAGGTGTGCTGCAGGGCTATTGGATATTTGTCCCGGTATTTTTGCAACCGCTTTTGGCAGTCTGTTTTTTCCCTCCGGCCTTTAAGGCGCTGGCCCTGTCTGTTCCGGCCGAGTTACGGAATCAGGCGATTGCCTACACCGTTCCTTTCGGCTTCCTGCTGGGAGCGGGGGTGGGGCCGCTCATGTTGGGCATGCTTGGTGATGCCGGACTGTTCCAATTGGCGTTTGTCGGTCTGGGATGCCTGATGGCGGCGGGGAGTTTGCTCACCAGAGATCTGGTGGAGGAATAGTTCGTATTTGGAGAGATTTCTTTTTCTCCGCCTTGACAGCTATTTTCAAAAGACAAAGACAAGGAATGTCCCAGGAAATTCCCTGTCAGCAGTTCCTTAGGGCTTTTGCCGCTCATTTTGAAAAAACAACATCTGAGATGTGAGTTGACAGGCCTTATTCTGAATTGTGGCGTGCTCGACAACTCCATATATAAGACAATGCGCCTAACAAAATTCCTATGGATTTACGAAAATCAATTTCGGCAGGAGATTTGCCCCTTTTGACACGGCACATGCGCTAATTTTAGAAAAAGCGCATGGTCGGTCCTTCATCGAGGGACTTCAGAACAGCAAGATTTTCCTGGGAGATCTGTCTGAAGCCATCCGATATTCGTGGATCATCCTGAACGGCTTCCCAAAACCGCGTTGCGACCAGGCTGACATCATTACTGCTGATCTTCGCAGCGAGACTCCCGGCATCAAGAGTTTTGCTGGGTAACGTCCCGCCCGCCTTGGGCCGGTAAAGCATCGGGGTCATATCATAGACTGGTGCCAGATTAAAAGAGTCTTCGGCTGGCACAAGAGACAGGTTCCCCAGATGCATGTCGGTATTACCGATCAGTCCACCAAAGCTACTCAGCCACCGAACAATTTCAACGTTGTCCCGGCTGATGAACTGCTCATCGTGCAGTTGTTCAACAGCGTCCACCCAGTTTTTACAGTAGCCAACAAATTCAGAAGCAACCACCATCAGGGAGTAGAGGGGGAGACGACCCCATGCCCCTACCCGGTCAAATCGCTCCGATTGCAGGAAAGTCCATCTGTCGGTTTGTAGGATTTCCGTTTGCGCAGCGGTAAAGTCGGTTTCGGCCAAGACCTGATTGGCCAAATATTCACAGACAAGTAGATCGCTCCAGCGTTGTCCTTCGTCCGTCCCCCGTGAGGCGAACTTGACGATGGTGCGCTGGTAATCCCCTTCAGTTTTAAGCAGAGCCGTGAACTTCGGTTGCTCGCCGCCAGCGGAAGATCCTGGCGTTTCTCCGGCGATAGCTTTTTCCGCTAATTCTTCAAAAGCAGTGAACCTTTGATCCAGTGGGATGGCTGTCGCTAGCTCCGTTCTGGCTTGCGCTAGGTACCGCTGAACTGATTCTTTACCGACAATCAGGTTGCCGACAAAATCCTCTCCCCTTTGAGCCAAGGCGGTAATGGCTTGCCTATCCGACCAGTTTGACACCTTATCAGGCAAGCCGAGTTCGGCGGCATAGCCATGTGCAAAAGCTCTTCCCATGAACCCTTCGGGCCTGATGTTCTGCAGCATGTAGGGAAGATGGCCGAACAACTTGACTTTCTCGTCCTTGAATTTCCAGCCATATTGATTGCCCGCAAGGGGGTATAGGATCGCATAAGGGCTGACTTTGCCTTGCTGGTCAACCTCGAAAACCTCGATCTCAGATCCGAGCCCGCCCAGCTCCTCGCGCAGGGCGTATCTGGTCGAGCGAGCTGCACCTAGAACAAGCAGGCTCTTCTTGTTGCGTTGGACGACCCGAGAGAGGGCCGTTTGGCTCATCCCCAACCTTTCCTGCAGGGCCTTGCTTGATAAGGCTCCTGTCGAAAGGTGGCTGCGGAGCTGGATGTTTTGTCGTTCCGATCTTTCCATGCGTTCTCTTTCTCCTTCGGGTTGTTTTATGGGTAGATAGTAGCATAGTTATAGAAAGCAGTAAATTCCTTTAAGTAGGGATTTTAGACAGAGTTAGGGGGTATTAAGTGAGCTAAAAACGGGTAGATATTTTTTACGACAAGGGTTGCTCGGCGGGCGTCGCAAGAGAAGGGCGCGTGAGAGAATGCAGACCGTTGAGAAAGAAGCTGTCTTAATTATTTCGACATTAGAGGTAGCGATTCGGCAGATATACCCCCAAACGTGTTCTTTCGATGCCTAAGGAGCCAAGATCTTCTCGCTGGCCGTGGACTGAATCACCATCCAAAAATCAGGATTTCATTTTTGACAGAGTCAAGACAGGGCAGGTCGGTCGTTTTACACAAATAGCAAATTCCGCTTTTTGATAATGCTGTGGTTGTGATCAATCTGCTTGTTGCAGTTACTTGTGGCAGGAGATTTGGTGTGAAAAGAGAGCTTGAATTGCCTGTCGGAAGTCAGGAACACAGTTTTGGAAACGAAAAATCTTGGATTCGCCCAATACTGCTAAGTTATGAGAAGCAAATCCCCTTAATTCTCAGCACTTAAATGAATAAATACCAGCTTTTTATGATATTTCGTTATTAAATACCCATAGATGACTCGATGGGTCATCTATTTGTGCTATGATGATTAAACTGTATTCCCGATAATGCCAAACCTGTTGAAATGCAGGGACGGAAAGCCCCGGATCTTACCTCTTAAACTTCGCAAGACAGCCGAGCTACCGAAGGATAAAATTTCTACGGTGAGTTCGGCTTTTCTTTTGACGATCAAGATATCAAGCCAGTCAGCACCGGAGAAAAGGATGCCAACCTCTTCTGAGGAGTAGCCATCATGAGAATAGCGAAAGAAGACGTGCCAATTAGAATTAATGTTCCAGGGGCCATTGCTCGGCAACAGACTGATTTTGGTGATGTTACAGGTTATGGGAAAATAGGCGCTGAGTACTTTTCCCTTGGAGAAGGAACAGATATTACCGAACTTCTCAAAGGGTTAGAGGGGGACCTGTGTCAGTGTCCTCACTGGGGCTACGTTTTGTCTGGAAAACTAACAATTACTTTTAGCGATGGAAATGTTGATATTGTCTACGGCAATGACCTATTTTACTGGCCCCCAGGTCACACAGTGAAAGCTGATCAAGAGACCGAAATGGTGTTGTTTAGCCCACAACATGAACATAGTCTGGTCATTGACCACATTCTTGAAAAAGTACAAGGATAGAAATTGAGAGGATGCCGTTTGGTTAGAACCTTAACACCTGAAAAGGTCGCTACACATACACGGTAATGTTAGCATTATACGACTAACGGAGAGTGTAAATGAAGCAAAGTCAATATATATCGGGAGTTGGTTTATCTCTGGTGTTTCTTTCTCTTGCCCTTTTTAGCCCATCTCTTGCCCAGAGCCTTCAAAAAGAAGTTTCGCCAAACTTCTCAGCGGATACTGCCTATAAGAAAAGTTGCAGCTCTTGTCATGATCACGGAGTCATGGGGGCCCCAAAACCCGGGGACCAGCGGTTTTCTAAAGACATTGATTCCTTAGTCAAAAATGCAATTAAAGGGATAGGCAACATGCCTGCCCGTGGTCATGCTTCTTTTTTGAGTGACGACGAGGTACGGTCTATTGTGGAATATATGGAGCATGCGCAAGAGTGATTGCTTTCAAAAAAAGCATTTCACTTATGACAGTGTTATTCGGATAAAGACAGACCTATTTTCAAAACTGGTAAATACTGATTTGGTAAGGATGATGCTACCCGATCTGTGAATTATCAAATTTTGCAATTTTCTATTTTGAAAAAACAGAAGCCCCCTCTGGCGCTTGAGCGGAACAGCTCTGAAGGGGGCTATCGATATCATGCTTCAGATTTTTTCAGCGTTGCTATTCGTTGGTAGATGGTGGTTACAGAAACGTTGAACTTTTCTGCCAGTTCCTCTTTGCTCAGAGCCTCTTCCTTGATCCAGGAAGCCAGAGATTCTTCTTCCTGCTTAGAGAGCTTTGGTTTTCGGCCGAATTTTACTCCGGCGGCCATCGCCCGCTTACGACCTTCATTGATTCGTTCGGTGATCAGTTCCCGCTCAAACTCGCCAATGACAGCCAGAACGTGGAAAATCAAACGTCCTGTTGGCGTCGACGTATCGAGTTCCTGATCTAGGACTTGCAGGTCACAGTTCTTATCCTGAAGCGTTTGAGTAATCTGCATAAGATCGTGAACAGAACGCGCAAGTCGATCCAACTTGGTGACAACGATAACATCCCCATTGCGCACATAAGCCAAGGCTTCTTGAAGTGCAGGCCGTGGAGCACCACGACGCCCGGAAACCTTTTCCTCGAAAATCCGGTCGCAATCGGCAAGCTTGTCCCGTTGCAGGCTTAAGTCCTGGGCATTTGTGCTGACACACGCATAGCCAACCTTTTGACCAACAATCATGATTTACCTCCTTTCCAGCCCCATGCGGGTTGACACAGATTGACAATTGGCAAAGTTTGCCATAGTCTATTTTGTAAGTTTATAAAAGGAGACTCTTATGGCAACCATGAATATTTCATTGCCGGATCAAATGAAGAACTGGGTTGAAGAGTGCGTTCAGAGTGGGCGCTACGCCAATGCTTCTGACTATGTACGGGACCTGATTAGGCGAGACCACATCATGTTGGAACAGTTACGGCAGGCTTTGATTGAAGGAGAAAACTCTGGCCCTTCAACTGGCCTGGACATTGATGCCTTCATCGCTGACAAAAAGAAGTCTCTGTCGCTATGAGCCAAGTTGTTGTATCTCCCAAGGCGAAATCAGATCTCAGCGACATCTGGGACTACACTCTTGCTGAATGGGGCATTGATCAGGCAGAGAAATCCGTTCGTGAATTATGGGCTGCGATGCAAGACCAAGTCCTTCATCCGGCAACTTCTGTCGACATCAGTGATGTACGAAAAGGATATCGGAAAATAAGGTCGGGTTCCCACGTTATTTTTTTCAAGCTAACGGATGATGGGATTGACGTTGTCCGGATTCTTCACCAACGAATGGATTTTGAGCGCCACCTGTAATTGCCAATAATAGCCGATTTATGACAGCGATTTTTGTTGCCTGATAACTGTTGGAAATAACCTGATCTGACAAGCCCGTCAAGTTATGACAGGACTTACGCAAAACCGCCGCCATGGTTGATTGTGATTCCAGCAGGTTAAGCTGCTGGATCTGGCGATTCAGACAATATCAAATATCCTACCGCAACTTTTTGCCCTAAAAACGGGCTAAAACAACCTGCCTGATCTGCTAATTTGTGCATATCCAGGTCTGGTGGTGGCTCAGCCTTGGACTTTCGACGAGATTGGTTATCGCCCTTGCGGAGGGTTCCCTTTCCCCATTGACAGAAAAGACAATAAGTTTTTTGATGAAACCTTAACTTTCGATCTTAGTGCCCAGGCTTTCCCTAGGACCAAGGCACCATAAGACAGGGAGATGAATATGCAGAATTTTATTTATCAGAATCCAACCCGGGTCCACTTCGGCAAAGGGGTCATCGCAGAGCTTGGGCCGGAACTGGCAGCACGCGGCGCTCGGCGGGTGCTGCTGGTTTATGGCCGGGAAAGTATTTTTAACAACGGTGTCTACGATCAGGTCTCAGCAACCCTGAAAGATTACGATATTGATCTGGTCGAGCATGGTGGCGTGCAGGGGAATCCACTTCTCAGTCACACGCGGGCCGGTATCCAGAAGGGGCGCGCAGGAGGGATTGATGCCGTATGCGCGGTCGGCGGCGGCAGCGTGATCGACGAGGCCAAAGCCATCGCAGCAGGCATCTCGCATGACCGGGATATATGGGAACTCTTTTCCGGCACGGCGCAGTCCAGAACGGTATTACCGCTGTTTGCCGTTCTGACGTTGCCCGCCACTGGTTCGGAGATGAACGGGATCTGCGTCATCACCAATGAAGAGACGGATGAGAAAAGTGCGCTGGTTATCCCCTCGGTCCTCAATCCGGTGGCCTCGTTTTTAGATCCTCAGACCACCTTCAGCCTTTCGGCGAAACAAACCGCCTACGCCTGCACCGATATCATTTCGCATGTGTTGGAGGCGTATTTCACTACCCCGGCTGAAAGCCTGCCGGTTCAGGATCGGCTGCTTGCCGGGGTTGCTAAAGGAGTCGTCGATGCCATGGCCATCATCCAGAAAAACCCGGAGGACTACGCTGCCCGCGCCGCGTTTATGTGGTCATCGACCATGGCCTGGTGCGGCATCTGTCAGGCCGGTGTGCCGTCACCGAGCATGCCGAATCATGCCTTGGAAATGCCGATGAGCGCAGTTTACGACATCGCCCACGGAGCCGGGCTTTCTGTCGTGATACCTGCATGGACCAGACTTGCGGGGGAAAAGCATGAAGCGAGAGTCTGCCGGTTTGTGGAAGAGGTGTTCGGAGAAAAGGTGCATAATGTAGAGGCGGCCGCCGAGACATTGAAAACCTACTATCAGTCGATTGGCAGTCCCGTGACTTTTGCGGAAGCCGGAGTCCCGGATCCTGATATCGATAAACTGACAGATCTTGCTCTGCGTTCATTTGTGCAGCGCAAAATGACAGATTATAAGGAGGAACTTATTCGCTCCATTTACCAAGGCTGTCTGTAAGCCGGGTATTCGTGCTGGGGCGGCGCCCCAATTTTTTGACATTATTGAGGCAAATAAGGGCAATATCGACTATACAGTCAGTCCTGGTTGTTATTCCCAAAATCGAATTTTCCCTTTTGAAATAGGTCTGTTAAGCTCATCGAGCGTTTTGCACAACTAGCAATTTTCGTTTTGGTAGAAGCGCTACTGTCTGAGCCACCGATTATCAAAAATAGGTGTTTACGCAAAATTCTGTCTCAAATCTTGTGAGTTAGTCGTCCCTGAAAAAGTATAACCAATTGGAATAATTGATTTATTTTCCAGTTTAAGATTGTTAAAATCACCAAGAATAGTACTT
>JAFGEL010000069.1 GCA_016931615.1 Desulfuromonadales bacterium | reverse complement strand
TAAACTTCGGTCCAGGCATGCAGATCGGTAAAATCGGCCTCCGGGCCTGAGGGGCCGTCAAGGGATTTTTCATCCGCGGTCAACTGGATGAGATAACCGCTGACAAACCGTGCGGCAATCCCCAGATGGCGGAAAATCTGCACCAGCAACCAGGCCGAGTCGCGACAGGAGCCGATTTTTCTTTGCAGGGTCGTTTCGCAGCTCTGCACCCCCGGTTCCATGCGGACCGAATAGTTCACAGTCTCCCGAACCAGGCGATTCACTTCGACCAGAAAGTCGATGGTGTTGACTTCGCTGAGGTCAACGGTTTCCAGCCAGCTTTTCAACAGCGGTCCGGTGACCACCTTCTGCAGGTAGGGGACCAGCTCGGTTTTTTCCAGCTTGCTGTAGGTAAAAGGGTATTTTTCAGCAGAGTCTTCGATGAAGAAGTCGAAAGGATTATACACGGTCATATCGGCGATAACTTCGACTTCGAAGCGCAATTTCGTGGTTTTTTCGGGGAATACCAGCCGCGCCAGATAATTGCCGAAGGCGTCCTGTTGCCAATTGATGAAATGCTTTTCTGGAAGAATTTTCAATGAATAAGCATGAATCGGCGTACGACAGTGGGCTGCCGGGCGTAAACGCAGTACATGGGGTGACAACGAAACCGGCCGATCGAATTCATAGTTGGTGACGTGATTACAGGCAACACGAATGGGCATGGCGCATCCTTAACGACAAGTAGCGGGATTAAAAGGGCTGATAATCTCTTGCATAACCAATTATACTCAGTGTTTTTAACACACGAAGCGCTGTTTCGGGCGGTTTTTCAAAACCGGTAAAATTCATGATCGGGGGTATCAGTATTGTTTGATATAGTTCTGAACTTCCCAATCTGTGACGGCGGTTCGATAAGCGTTCCATTCTTTGGTTTTGCCTTCGATATATTTTTCAAAAATGTGGGCACCCAGGGTTTCTTTGGCCAGCGGACTTTCCTTCATTACGTTAATCGCCTCTTCAAGGCTTCCCGGCAGGCTGTCGATGCCGGCCGCTTGTTTTTCGGCCAGGGTCATTTTGAAAATATCAACGTTGACGGGGGCCGGGGCCTGCAGCTGGTTTTTGACTCCGTCCAGTCCTGAGTTGAGCATCATGGCCATCGCCAGATAGGGGTTGCACGATGGATCAGGGCAGCGAACCTCGGTTCTGGTCCCGAGCCCGCGGGATGCCGGAATGCGGATCATGGCGGAACGGTTGGATGCCGACCAGGCGACATAGACCGGGGCCTCATAGCCGGGGACCAGGCGCTTGTAGGAATTCACCAGCGGGTTGGTGACCGCGGTAAATGCACGGGCGTTTTTAACAATCCCGGCAATGTACTGATATGCCGTTTCACTTAACTTAAGCGGTCCGTTTTCGTCAAAGAAAGCGTTTGTTCCATCCAGATTGAACAGCGACTGGTTGGTGTGCATCCCTGAGCCGTTAATGCCGAACACCGGTTTCGGCATGAATGTCGCGTGCAGCCCATGTTTTGCTGCAATCGAGCGGACAACCCACTTAAAGGTTACCGTGTTGTCGGCAGCAGTCAAAGCATCGGCATATTTGAAGTTAATTTCATGCTGTCCTTCGGCAACTTCATGATGCGAGGCTTCGATTTCGAAACCCATCATTTCCAGGGTCTCGATAATTTCACGCCGACAACCGATTCCCGTATCCTCCGGGTCGACATCAAAATAACCGGCGACATCGTTGGTTTCGGTTTTCAGTTTGCCCTTTTCATCTTCCTGGAACAGAAAAAATTCACATTCGGTGCCGACATTCATCGTGTAGCCGAGCTGTTTGGCGTCGGCCAAAACGCGCTTCAGGTTGACTCGAGGACAACCGCTGAACGGGGTGCCGTCAGACTTGTAAACATCACAGATGATGCGCGCGGCGTTGATCCTATCGCGCTTTCTCCAGGGAAGAATCAGGAAGGTGTCATAGTCGGGCTTGAGGTACATGTCGGATTCGTTGATGCGTACAAAACCATCAATAGATGAGCCGTCAAACATCATCTGTCCGTCGAGAGCTTTATTGATCTGGCTGCGCGGAATGGCGATATTCTTCATAAAACCGAAGATGTCGACAAACTGAAGGCGGAAAAAATTGACATTCTGTTCTTCAACAATTTTCAAAATATCTTCACGTGTCATGATAGGCCTCCTTTTTTATGCCAGCCGAGTTATTCGACAGGTTCACAGCAAGATGCTCGGCAACAATTAAAATATGGATAGACATGTTCTGGTCGTCAGTAACTCTAGAGCCTTCATTCCCAGGTAGGAATTTCCCTTGTTGTTGAGTCTCGGGCTCCATACGGCAACACTGTATTGTCCTGGAAGAACGGCAACGATTCCGCCGCCGACACCGCTCTTGCCCGGCAGTCCAACCTTGAACGAAAATTCTCCAGCCTCATCATAAAACCCGCATAACTGCATGATGGCGTTGATACGTTTTGATTTGCTGATGCTGACAACGGTTTTTCCGGTCAGCGGATTGATCCCGCCGCCGGCGAGAAATAAAAAAGCCTGTGACAGTTGTCGGCAGTTCATTTCAATCGAACAGAGGTCGCAATAGAAATTGAATACTGCCGAAATATCATTGTGGATGTTGCCGCAGGATTTCAGCAGGTTGATCAGGGCAGCATTTTTATAACCGGAGATTTTTTCTGACTGGGCCACCCTGGGACAAAGGTCGATCGACTGATCTCCCGTCAGATCGCGGGTGAAACTGACCAGCTCCTCCCAGGGATTTTTCAGGCGACTGATCAGAATATCGCAGACGACCAGAGCCCCTGCATTGATCAGTGGATTGCGTGGAATGCCGTTTTCATACTCAAGCTGTAATAAAGAGTTGAAAGGGGTGCCCGAAGGCTCAACGCCGACCCGCTTCCAGAGCTTTTCATCTTCAAGCTCGAAAGCCAGAGTCAGAGCCAGAACTTTGGCGATGCTTTGAATGGAAAATCTATGTGTGTGGGCCCCGGAGCTGAAACATTCCCCCTTGACGGTCGTCAGGCAGATGCCGAAAAGGTCAGCGTCAACCTGGCCAAGCTCCGGAATATAGGATGCAATCTGGCCCATAGGGTGAGTTTTTTCAATTTCACCGGTTATGTCCTGTAATAATTTTTCATAGTCCATAAAAAGCCGTGCCCCGAAGGGCTTTGTCAAGTAGGCACCGAAGGCTAGGGTTATGGGTGGTGCCTGGTATGGAGAGTTCTGGTGATTGTTGCAAATTTAAATAATCAAGCGCATTCAAAAAATAAGATACTTCTTCTTCAGAGAGGGTAACGTGTATGGTTCATAAAGGCCCAGATTAACATATCTGGATAGTTGTATGTACAGAAATCTGGTCGCAGGGCTGGACAGAGGCTGGCTCAGGTAAGGCCTTTGCTGATGTTCCAACTGGTCGCATTTGAAAAGAAGCGGTCACCGGCCGGAAACAGGTATTTTGAGGAGTGAATTTTTACGCTCGAAGCATTCCGTCACAGCAAGCCACGAAAAAGGTAGCGGAGTGTCTTTTCATCGAGCTTTGAAGCGATATAGGCTTCATACTCTGCTTCGGCCGTGAGCAGTTCGGCAGGCAGTTCTTCACCAGGGGGCTCTTTGGAATTGACGCTGATCAGTTTTAACTGCGCAGGGTCAAAATTTACCTTTTCGGTTCGTCGCTTGTCCAGCCAGCGGTCACAGGCGTCATGTGTGCCGACGAAGGTAAAATACAAAGCTTCTTTTTCGCGCAGACTGATCAACCTGTAGCCGCTGCCGAGGTCGAATTTCCAGCAATTATCAAGACGCAGCTCTCCGTTTTTGGTTCGCTTTGCAAGGAGTTCAGCGCTGCTCAGTTGGCCGCTGGCCAACGAATAAACGAGCTTTTCTGCACGTTTCGCCGCCGCCGAGCCACGTTTATCACTGCGCTGCAGCAGTTTGAGCTGGCGTTCAAACGATGCTGTGCAATAGGTTTGAGCGGTGCAAGTCACCATGATGTCCTGTCATTGTTGAAAGCTTTGATACATGAGCAATAAACCGTCTGGAGCCAGAGGTCAAACAGGTATATCCCATGATTCCGATAGTCCCTATCGGAATATTAAATTACAGCTCTTGAGGAGATTGGAATTACCTGTTTGACCGGCACCCGGTCATCATTCAAGATCACCTCCAGCTTACAATTCCGTGAGCGATATCCGTGTATTGGGAGTATTGATATGAGAAGCCTGATGTTGTTTTTAAGCTGTTTTGTTCTGTCAACCCTGATTCTTCCGTTCTCCGTTCAAGCTAAGAACTACCGCTATATGTCGGCAGCAGAGGTCAAGGGGCACATCGAACAGGCAACCCCCATGACACTGGTGGATATCCAGGTTGAAGAGGATTTTGCCAAGCACCACATCATCGGTGCTGTGGCAACCTACGCCTACCCGGTTAAAAGCGCAGCTGACCGGGCAAAGATAAATCCGGTTATTGCCGAACTGGTGACCAACGACAACCTGGCCATCGTGGTGTGCCCGCGGGGTGGAGGCGGAGCCAAGCTTGCCTACGATCATCTGGTGGCTTCGGGAATCACAGAAGAACGTGTCTACATTCTGACCGGTGGCCAGGCCAAGTGGCCTTATGCTGAGCTTTTGGACAAGTGATCCATTAATTTCATACGATACCCTTTTGTGGCTCTGAAAGGCCATGGCTACTGGCCGGGTCTTCAGAGTCACTGCTTTTGATTTCGGGAATTATGGTTACATGTCTCAGAAGAGTGAGTTCAGGATCCAGACAGAGCTTTTTCTCAGCGAGCACCAACCGGATTCTCATAAGTTTCTTGGTAAATAGTAGCGAATTTCTTGGGATATTTGAGAGCAAGTAAGTTCAATCGATTATTCCGACTTTAAACTAGGGTCGGTTTCTGTGGATCGTCATTTTTCAATACTGGATTCCAAAAACCCGTCTTTAACAAATCTTTATATTGAGATGATCTGTTGTTAATCTTCTTTTGTTAAATTTATACTCGTCTTAAAAAGGGTTTGTGGTTATCCATTTTGCTCCAGTAATGTTTAAAGATTTCATTCTCAGGGCCGCATGAACCCTTCCATGGGGCTTGACTGTCGCCATCCGGGCGCCAGACACCCCTCCAATGAAATCTTTAAACTTTTGCCTCTTTTACTTAGATCGAAGTAGATATCCAGAAAAAGGCTTGTAAAAAGTGGGAAGCAAAAAGGTTTTGATGGCATGCATACAAATAGGCTGACAGGGTTTCACCGGGAGAAACTATGAAAAACCCTACATACAAAATACTTTTTGTGCTGGTCATCATAGCCTTGATCGTCGGTTTTTTTATTTTTGATCTGGGTCGTTTTCTGACTTTGGATTATTTGAAAGGTCAACAGGAAACTTTTGACCACTATTATCAGCACAACCGGCTGACGACTCTTCTGCTCTATTTTTTGATTTATATCCTGGTCACCGCCCTTTCTTTGCCCGGGGCGACAGTGATGACCCTGGCCGGCGGCGCCCTCTTCGGCTTTTGGACAGCTTTTGTTGTGGTTAGCTTTGCCAGCAGTATCGGGGCAACTTTGGCCTTTCTGGTGTCACGTTTTTTGTTGCGTGACTGGGTGCAGAGAAAATTTGGTGACAAGCTGCAGGCGATTAACAGGGGGGTGGAGAAGGAAGGGGCTTTTTATCTCTTTTCTCTGCGCCTGGTTCCGATTTTTCCCTTCTTTGTTATCAACCTGGTCATGGGGCTGACCCCATTGAAAACACTTCTCTACTACGCCGTGAGCCAGATCGGCATGCTGCCCGGGACCGCTGTTTACGTCAATGCCGGAACGCAACTGGGTCAGCTTCAAAGCGCCTCCGGTATCCTTTCACCAGGGCTGCTGTTGTCCTTTGCCCTGCTGGGGGTTTTTCCTCTTGTTGCCAAACGGGTTCTGGGGTTTTTTCAGGCACGTAAGGTTTATCGGGGTTATGTCAAGCCCAAAGCTTTTGATTACAATCTGATCGTGATCGGCGCCGGAAGTGCTGGACTGGTCAGTTCCTATATCGCAGCGGCAGTCAAGTCAAAGGTCGCACTGATCGAAAAGCACAAGATGGGTGGAGATTGTCTGAATACGGGTTGTGTTCCGAGCAAAGCTCTGATCCGCAGCGCCAAAATGCTTTCCTATGCCAGGCGCGCCCGCGAATTCGGCTTTGAGAAAACCGAAGTGGAGTTCAACTTTGCTGAAGTCATGGAACGCGTACAAAGGAAGATCGCGGAAATTGAACCCCATGATTCAGTCGAACGCTATAGTGATCTTGGAGTCGAAGTGCTCCTGGGCGAGGCGCGCATAATTTCCCCCTGGGCTGTTGCGGTTGAAGGTCGGACCCTGACCACCCGCAGCATTATCATCGCCACCGGGGCCAGCCCGCTGATTCCTCCCGTTAAAGGATTGGAACAGGTTGATTACCTGACGTCGGATAATCTGTGGGAATTAAGAGCATTGCCGCAGAAACTGGTGATTCTGGGGGGTGGCCCGATCGGCTGTGAGATGACACAGGCTTTTGCCCGCCTCGGCAGTGAAGTGACGCAGATCGAAATGGGCCCGCGGATTATGCCTCGAGAAGATCCCGAGGTGAGTTCCTTTATTGAAGAAAAGTTTCAAAGCGAAGGTATCCGTGTTTTAACCGGCCATCAGGCCGTTGAGATTCGGCAGAATAATGAGTGCCGATGGTTGTTCTGTCGCAATGGTGAGGGGGATGTCAGAATAGAATTTGATCGACTGCTGATTGCCGTTGGACGAAAAGCGAATACCACCGGCTTTGGTCTTGAGGAGCTGGGTGTTGAGATCGCTTCCCAGGGCACCCTCAGCACTGATCCCTTTTTACGTACCCGCTTTCCCAATATCTTTGCTGCCGGTGATGTTGCCGGCCCCTACCAGTTCACCCATACTTCCGCGCATCAGGCCTGGTACGCATCCGTCAACGCACTGTTTGGACAGTTTAAAGCTTTTAAAGTCGATTACCGGGTGATTCCCTGGTGTACCTTTACCGATGTCGAGGTTGCCAGAGTGGGGCTTAACGAAAGTGAAGCCCAGAAGAACAGTATTCCCTACGAAGTGACCCGTTATGGCATTGATGATCTTGACCGTGCTATTGCCGATAGTGCAAATGAAGGCTGGGTCAAGGTTCTCACCCAGCCGGGAACGGACAAAATCCTCGGGGTCACTATTGTCGGTCACCATGCCGGCGACCTTCTGGCCGAGTATGTGCTGGCGATGAAGTATAAACTGGGCCTGAACAAAATCCTGGGAACCATCCATATCTATCCTACTTTGGCGGAGATGAACAAATATGCGGCCGGAGAATGGAAGCGTGCCCATGCTCCGGAGAAGTTGTTGCGCTGGATCGAAAAATACCACGCCTGGCGACGAGGTTAAGCTGGCCGGTTATGGCATAAGAAAGGACGCTGATGAGCAGAGAGATCAATAGAGAAGTTGCGGATATACTGGACAAGGCTGCAGATATGGTCTATCTCAGCCGGGAAGACGCTTTGACCCTGATGGGGATCCCCCTGCATACGGCGGAGTGTTACGCGCTGATGGAAACTGCGAACCGGATGTCGCGTGAGCGTTTTGGAGGAAAGGGGGAAAATCACTATCACATCGGTCTCAACGTTGAGCCCTGCCCTCTGGACTGCCAGTTCTGCAGTCTGACCTACAAAGCGGGGATTTTTACCGCTGAAAACAAAATAGAATTTCCCCTTGACCAGGTGATTGCCTGGGCCAAAGAGGCGGAACAATATGGTGCGGATGGTTTGAACCTGATGACCACGGGCAACTATTCGTTTCAGAAGCTGCTGGACGTCGGGCGGATTCTGTCCGAAGAGGTTGCTGTCCCCCTGGTGGCCAATACCCGGGACATCAATCACCGGGAAGGTGAAGCTTTACTGGAGGCCGGGTTTGTCGCCGCTTATCATGCCGTCAGGCTCGGTGAAGGGGTTGTCACCCCGCTGAACCGTGAAAAACGTATCCAGACCATCAAGGTTCTGCGTGATGTCGGTCTCAGCTGGGCAAATTGTGTTGAACCGGTTGGTCCAGAACACACGGCGGAAGAACTTGTTGATCTGATGTTTCTTGCCCGGGATCATGGCGCTGCTTACAGTGGCGTCATGCGGCGGATCAATTTTCCCGGCTCTCCCATGGAGCCTTACGGTATGATCAGCGAACTGGAAATGGCCCGCCTGGTTGCAATCAGCCGTCTGATCATGGCGGATGTTCCTGATGCTCACTGTACCCATGAGCCGCATGCGGCATCCTTACTGGCCGGTGCTAACCTGTTTTTTCCCGAAGTCGGTTCCAGCCCGCGTGACGGCCAGGCCGATACCGGTAAAGGGCGCGGGACAGGGATTGAAATTTGTCAACAGATCCAGAGGGAGATGGAGCTTGACCCCGACCTGCCATCAAACTGTTACCGAGTGAAAATCAACCTGTCTGTGAACAGTTAAAACCATACAAGGGATGACGAACCCATGTTTTTACGCCGACTGACTGATAAAATGACAGCCTGTTTATTGATGGCCTTTTTCCTGGTTCCAGGCGTTGCCTTCAGTGGGGATAAGCTTCCCGTGGGTACCTGGAAAACGGCACAGACCATTCAGCCTTTTTTCTACCAGCGGTTTCTGCCGGAAAAATACCACGCCGAGGTTTTTTCCTTTACCAACCCGGCTGATCAGAAAACCGCACTGCTGGCCGGCAGTCTGGTCATGACCGGGACGACCCTGGCTCATGCGATTCATTCTGCGTCTCTTGGCCAGCCAATCGTTATTGTCTCCGCCTTATGTAACAAGTGTTCGGCGCTGGTCGTTAAAAAAGATGGTCCGATTCACTCGGCAAAAGATCTGAAAGGCAAAACCATCGGTTATGTTCCCGGGACCATGCATGAAATCCTGCTGCGGGAAACCCTGGTGCGCAACGGGCTTTCCCCTGAAAAGGACGTGACCCTGGTCCGGGTTGATTTTTTCGATATGGGAACCGCCCTGGCAACGGGAAGTATTGATGCTTTCCTGTCGGGCGAGCCCTTTCCGACCCTGGCAGTCAGTAAAGGCTATGGGCGCATTCTTTCCTATCCCTATTACGGTGAGTCGATCGGGACCATCAATGCGGGAATGATTATCAAGCGCTCCACGCTGGAACAGCAACCGGAGCTGGTGGCCGAGCTGGTTCTGGCCCACGCAAAGGCCTCGGCATATCTCACCTCGCATCAGGAAGAGTGGCTGACCAAAGCGGCCGAATTCGGCACCCCGCTGGACATTCTGACAAGTGCGGCAGCAAATATGGAGTTAAGCTGGGATATGGATGAGACTTTCGTCCGTCAGGCGAAAGCACTGGGCGAAAGGATGCAGGAACTGGGGATTATCAGTCGCCAGCCGGACTACGAGTCTCTGTTTGATCTCAGCTTTGTCCGTCAGGCGCGTGAGAAGCTTAACTGATGCCGGTGCGTTCACCATTTTCCGAAGGGCAGATTTTATTGCCCTGGCTGCTTCCCGCAGGGTTTCTGCTCGCCTGGTTGTTTATTTCTTTCATCGGTGTGATCCCCGCTTATCTGCTGCCGTCTCCGGGTGAAGTTCTGAAGGCAGCGACAAGCTACATATTTGGCGAGCCGGGCTCAGCCCCTTATGCGGGGCGTTTTTATGCCGATTTTTGTGCCAGTGGTCTGCGTGTTTTGTCAGGCTTCAGCCTGGCTGTTCTTATTGGCTTGCCGCTCGGTATGCTTTCCGGCCGCGTCCCTTTTCTCCAGCGTATGCTCGGCACCTCGATCAATGGACTGCGTGCCGTTCCGGGAATCTGCTGGCTGCCGCTGGCTCTGGTCTGGTTCGGCATCGGTTTGAAAACAACCGTTTTTCTGGTTGCATTGGCGGCTTTTTTCCCTATCTACCTGAATACGGAAGCAGGGGCCCGTCAGGTCAGCCCCCTGTTGCTTCAGGCCGGGGCGATGATGGGAGTCCGGCGTCTCAGGGGAACCTTTGCCGTGCTGTTACCGGCAGCGATGCCGCACATTATGACCGGTTTGCGGCTGGGGCTGGGGATCTCCTGGGCATATCTGGTTCTGGGAGAGTTGACGGGAGTCCCGAATGGCCTGGGTGCGGTGATCATGGATGCGCGGATGCTCGGGCGTATCGATATTATTGTGGTTGGAATTATTCTCATCGCCCTGATCGGACGTTTATCCGATACGGGTCTGCATTGGTTACTGCGCACCTGCTTCAGGAGCGCCAGGAGATCGGCATGAGTCGTTATCTGCAGGTCGTCCAGAAAAATCCATCGACAGTGGAACAACCGTACATTCTTGATGTGGAACATGTGCAAAAAAAATTCGGTAACGGTGATATTGGTGAAAAACTTGTGCTTGCGGATATCGGTTTTTCAGCTCGCCGTGGGGAACTGATCTGTATCCTGGGTCGTAGCGGTTGCGGCAAGACAACGTTGCTGAACTTGCTGGCAGGGTTTATTGCTCCTGACCAGGGGACCATCAGACTGCATGATCAGCCGGTGAGTAAGCCGGGTCCGGACCGCTGTGTGGTTTTTCAGGATGACGCTCTGTTTCCCTGGTTGACGGTGCGGGAAAATATCGCTTTCGGGCTTAAAGGACAGAGGATCAGCTCGGCGCAGAAAGAAGAGGAAATAGACCGTTTCCTCAAGCTCGTTGGATTGTCCGAGTTTGCAGCATATTTGCCGAGTGAAATTTCCGGGGGGATGAAGCAGCGGGTGGCCCTGGCGCGGGTTCTGATTCTAAAGCCCCAGGTCCTGCTGATGGACGAACCGTTCGCTGCCCTGGATGCCCAGACCCGTGAGGAGATGCAGAATCTGGTTCTTGAGCTGTGGCAGCAGTTGGCGCATACGATATTGTTCGTGACTCATGATGTGACCGAGGCGGTTCTGCTGGCGGACCGGATCCTTCTGTTTGACAAGGATCCGGGGCGAATCAAGGAAGATATCCGTCTCGAATTATCACGCCCACGGGAAAAGGAAGATCAGAATTTTCTTTCCCTCTGTCGGGTGATCAGAGCGCAGATTTGATAAAGTTGTTGTCGCCGACCGTTTGGTCCCCCTGATCTGGTTGTTTTCATACCGACAGGTAGCGTGTCTTGATTTCGTCATTCTGCTGGAGTTCTTCACGGCTACCGGAAAAGCGGATCAGCCCTTTGTCGATGACATAGCCGCGGTCGGCGATCTCCAGGGCGAAGTGAGCGTTCTGTTCGGCCAGCAGAATGGGAAAATATTCTTTCAGACTGCTGATGATTTCGCCCAGCTGTTCGACGATGACCGGGGCCAGTCCTTCACAGGGTTCATCCAGCAGCAGCATTTTGGGTTGACCGGCGAGAGCCCGGGCAATAGCGACCATCTGCTGTTCTCCACCGCTCAACTCTCCTCCCTTGCGCTGACGAAATTTATCCAGCAGCGGGAAGGTGGAGAACAGGTTGTCAACACTCCAGCGCGTTTCCACCCGGTCGTTGAAGGCCACCTCGAAATTCTCCTCGACACTCAGGTCGGAAAAGATGCGGCGATCTTCCGGAACATAGCCCAGCCCGAGGCGGACGTTTTTATAAACAGCCTGATGAGTGATGTCACTGCCGATGAAGCTGATTCGGCCGCTGCGAGGAGGTGTGTAGCCCATGATGCTTTTCATGGTTGTTGATTTGCCGGCTCCGTTACGGCCCAGCAGACAGACGATTTCACCGGGATTGACTTCCAGGTCAACTCCCTGAAGGATGTAGCTGTCCCCATAGTAGGTGTGGATATTTTCGACTTTAAGCATGGACTTTTCTCCCCAGATAGGCTTCCTGAACCTGTGCGTTGGCGCGGATTTGTTCAGGGGTTCCCTGAGCCAGCAGATGTCCCTGATGAAGAACATAGATGCGCTCAGCCAGTGAAAAGACCACCTTCATGTCATGTTCGGTAATGAAAAAAGTCGTCCCGGAGTTTTTCGCCAGACGCTTGATCAGGGCAATCATATTTTCGGTTTCTTCCGGGTTCATCCCGGCCGTCGGTTCATCCAGCAGCACCACGCTTGGATCGCGGGCCAGAACGATGGCCATTTCGACCAGGCGTTTATCGCCATAAGCCAGGTTGGCGACGACCTGATCAGCCCGGTCGGCGAGTCCGACCTGCTCGAGGGTGTGCATGGTTTTTTCGGTGATGGCCTTGTCGCGGTAGATATTGCCGGAGAGTTTGAAATGCTTTTTCTGCTGGATGATCAAGGGGCTGAAGACATTTTCGGCGACGCTCAGTTCACTGAAAATATTGGTGATCTGAAATGACCGGCACATTCCTTTATCGACCACGCGGTGAGCAGGCAGTCCGGTGATGTCTTCGCCGTTGAGAAGCACCTTGCCCCTGGTCGGTGCAAACTTGCCTGAAATGGCATTGTAAAAAGTCGTTTTTCCCGCACCGTTCGGTCCGATCAGAGCGGACGTCTCACCCTGATGAATCGCCAGGGAAATATCCTCGATAACCTTGAACTTGCCGTAGGAGTGTCCGAGGTTTTCTATCCGCAGAACATTCTGGGAACTCATTTGACCCCCTGTTTGAAAAATCTGTTACGCAATGTGCCGAAGACTCCTTGCGGAAAGAACAGCACAATCGGTACCAGTACGATCCCGAGAAACAGCATCCAGTTTTCAGTAAACTGGATGATCACCTGCTCCAGAACAAAGAAAATCGCCGCGCCGAACAGCGGTCCGAGAAATACTCCGGTACCGCCGATGATCGACATGATGACCGGCTTGGCCGAAAAGCTCCAATGCATGAATTCAGGCGTCGCCATATTGTTGAACAGGCAGAACAGGACACCTGACAGCCCGGTAAAAGCCCCGGAAAGAGCAAATGCCACGACCCGCAAGATTTTTACATTGCCGCCGATAAAGGCGACGCGCTGTTTGTTTT
This sequence comes from Desulfuromonadales bacterium, assembly GCA_016931615.1. GTDB lineage: Bacteria > Desulfobacterota > Desulfuromonadia > Desulfuromonadales > Geopsychrobacteraceae > JAFGEL01. The sequence goes on along the minus strand of JAFGEL010000069.1, from coordinate 10,591 downwards.
CGCGCAGGGATGTGAGGATCAGCCCGAAGGGTGAATGAACAATCAACCACAGCAGAATGATGCCGACCAGGACCAGGGTAAAAACCAGATAGTACATATTGATCGGCGTGTAGAAGGTCAGCTCTGAACCAAAAAACTTTACACTGGGCAATGTGAAAACCGGCAAACCGTCGCTTCCGCCGGTGACATCCAGCCAGTTGTGAGCGATGGAAAAAAACAGCATGCCGAAGCCCAGAGTGATCATGGCAAAGAAAATCTCGTCCAGGCGCACGGAAAAAAATCCGACGATCAGGGCGGCCAGCAGCGCGGCCAGAATCCCGACCAGAAGAATCAGCAACAGATTCTGGTAGCCGGCCTGAAGCATCAGCGCGGCACTGTAGGCTCCCATGCCGAAAAATGCTCCCTGTCCAAAGGACAGCAGGCCGGTATAACCGAGCAGCAGGTTGAAGCTGATCGCCATCAGTCCCATGATCAGGATTTCCGAAAGAATCATCGTCCAGTAGGTTGGAATAAACAGTGGTGCCATGAGCAGGACAAGACAAAGAACAGCCGGTCCCAGCAGGTTGTGGCGGCGAGTCGAAGACATCATTACACCCCCTTCCGGAACAGGCCGTTCGGTTTAATCAGCAGAATCACGGCCAGAAGAATGTAAGGAATCGCCATCTGCAGTCGGCCGGCAAAAACGGTGCCGAAAGATTCCAACAGTCCCAGCAGCAAGGCACCGACAAAGGCTCCGGGAAAGCTGCCCATGCCGCCGACCACGACGACGATAAAGCTCTCGATGATGATCTTTTCGCCCATTGATGGGATCAGGCTCTGTTGCGGCGCGGCCAGAGCCCCACCCAGGGCTGCGAGCCAGGTTCCGAGAGCGAAGACGGCGGTGTAGATCAACGGCACGTTGATTCCCACCCCTTCAGCCATAATATTATCGAAAGATGCCGCACGGATGATTTTGCCCCACTTGGTGAAATGAAAAAAAGACCACAGCAGCCCGCCGATCAGGGGTCCGATGATGATCAGAAAAAAACGGTAGACGGGATAATCCTGCCCGGCGATGGTCATGATGCCGTTGAGAATCGCCGGTGGCTCCACGACATGGTAACCGGAGCCCCAGATCATGCGCACCGCGTCATCGAGAATCAGCAGGACGGCAAAGGTCAGCAGCAGTTGATAGGAGACGTCCCGGTCATAGACCCGCTTGAGCAGAAATTTCTCGACCAGCACACCAATGACAACGGCGCAGAGGGGGCCCACCAGCAGGCCGAACCAGAAGGAGTCAAAATACTGCATGGCCTGCATGCACAGGTAGGCGCCGAGCATAAACAGCGAACCATGGGCAAAATTTAACACTCCCATGACCCCGAAGACAGTGGTCAAACCGACGGAAATCAGGAACAACAACATGCCCCAGCTCAGGCCGTTCAGGGTATTCAGCAGCAGAATCTCCATAGTTACTCCGAAGGCAGATCGGTAAATCAAAAAACTGTAGCGGGGGAAGAAGTTCCCCCCGCCACCTTATATCAGATGAGCAATTAATAGATCAGAAATTACCGATGCTACATGTTGGCTCCCAAAGAACAGCCCGTTGCGGAAACCGGTGGAGTGACATCTTCACCTTTAAAAATCTTGATCGGCTTCAGAATGCGGATCGGGTAGGCTGGATCGGCCGCGGTTTTGCCCCAGTGGGCATCCGTGACAGCCTGATGATCACCTTTACGGAATTCGATCATGCCGGTGGGAATTTCGATTTTCAACCCTTCCAGAGCTTTGACGATGGCCATTTTATCCAATGAGCCGGCCTTTTCGGCAGCGGCTTTGTAGGCGTAGACAGCACTGTAGGCTCCATGGGCATTGTATGAGGGATAGACGCCATACTTATTCAGATAATCGGCGACGAATTTTTTATTGAGTTCCGAATCGTTGGCCAGGAACCAGTAACGGGTGCCGACCCAGAGGCCTTCAGGCATTTTATCGCCGAGGGCGGTGAGGACCTCCGTTGCTGCGCCGAGGGAAAAGAGTACTTCAAAATCTCCATTGAAGAAGCCCATGCTGCCGGCCTGACGGACAAAGTCGATCAGGTTGCCGCCCCACAATGAGATGAAGACGCCATCCGGTTTGCTGCTCATGACTTTGGTAATGTAGGCGCTGAAGTCGGTGGTTTTAAACGGCGGGAAAGCGACCTGGTCTTTGGGCAGGAAGGTCGTTTCCGGGTTCAGTTCCTTAAGGTATTTTTCAAAGTATTCCCAGGACTGATGACCAAAGGCGTAGTCGGGGCCGACGGTGGTCCACTTCTTGGCGCCGGTTTCTTTGGCCAGCAGGGCGGCCGCTTTGACGTTCTGGGCCAGGTTGAGAGAGATTCTGAAGGTGTATTGATTACAGACGCTGCCGGTGACATCCGGGGTTGCCGCGTGGGTGATAATCAGTGGGGTTTTCATCTGCTCGATGGAAGGGACGACGGTCTTGGCGACCCCACTTGAATCCAGGCCGATCAACATATCGACATTGTTCTGATACACCAGTTTTCTGATGGCGCGGAGAGCCACATCGGCTTTACCGGTTGAATCTTCAAAGAAGCCTTCCACCTGCTTGCCGTTAATCCCGCCAGCGGCATTGATTTCTTCAATGGCTAACTCGGCGCCCTGCTTGGCAAATTGACCGTAGGCCGATAGCGGTCCGGACATAATGTAGGTGAAGCCGATCTTGGCAGTGTCAGCGGCTGAAGCACCGACAATGGTCATCAGGACAAAGGACATTGCAATAACAATACTTATAACTCTCTGTTTCATCTCTCCTCCTCATGTCATACAGTGATAGGTCTGTTAGAACGCTGATATGGTGCCCTCGAACAGCTCGCCTCCTTCCTTTTAAGTATAGGCTTTCGTCTATGTTAAACAAAAGTTCGAGCGAGTCAATCAATTTAGTGTGGTTCAGGAATGCCTTTGTGCTGTTAAATCGTCAAGTTTTCAGTCTGTGCAATCATTTGAACTGGATCGTTTCGACCCCCTCAATCTCGGCGATAACTTTACTTAGTTCCTGTCCGATTCTGACTTTGTGCTGAGTGATGACAAAGTTGTAGCGAATCCGGTTGGCGGGAATATCCAGGTTTGCTTCAATATTGGATATCCTCAGCCGGTATTTGCTGAACAGCGCTTCGAGCGCAGGGTAGATATCAGGTTGTGCTGTGGCGCTCACACTCAAGTGCAGGTAGCGGTCCTTTTTGAGCAGAGGTTCAAGTTTTTTCAGGATCAACAGGGAAAACAGCGCTAAAAAGGTTGCAATCGCACCGGCTCCGGCGAGTCCCATGCCAAAGGCCATGCCGATACCGGCGACCATCCACAGGCTGGCGGCGGTAGTCAGGCCGCGCACTATGGCCCCTTCCTTGATAATGACTCCGGCTCCGAGAAAGCCGATGCCGGTGATGATCTGGGCCGCCGCACGGCTGGGATCGAGGCGGACGACCCCGGTTGCCGAGAGATCACCGTACTTTATAAAAAATGCCTCTGAGACAATCATCATCAGACAGGATCCGGCGGCCACCAGTAAATGAGTGCGCAGCCCGGCCGGACGACCATGCTTTTCCCGTTCCAGACCGATGATGCCACCCGCCAGGGAGGCGAGGAGGAGTTTCAGTAAAATGGCCAGTTCCATGCTGCCGTAGAGCGTTGTATCGAAAAACATGAAAACCTCTCGATGAATAAAATTTGCGTAATCTGCGCCGCTGTAAAGATTAGTTAATTTCTCACATTTCGCTAACACAATCCTAACATTTTCGATCGATACTCCCGCCAAATTTAAAATCAATCAAAAAAAGGAGAAAAGAAATGCACAAAACACCATTTACCCTCAAAGGGCTGGTTCTGGCCCTGGTTCTGCTGACCGTTTCAGCAGGCTCTCTGTTTGCCAACCCATTGAAGGTTGATGTAAACATCGCCGATTACGTCAAGGTACAAGGCGTTGCCGGCAACCTGAACAGTGTCGGTTCCGACACCCTGAACAACATGATGACCTTCTGGGCTGAAGGTTTCCGCAAAAAATACCCGAACGTCAATATTCAGATTGAGGGTAAAGGCTCCAGTACCGCTCCGCCGGCGCTGATCGAAGGCACCAGCCAGCTCGGTCCCATGTCGCGTAAAATGAAGAGTAAAGAAGTCGAGAAGTTCGAGGCCAAGTACGGTTTCAAACCGACCACCATCGGCGTGGCTCTCGACTCCCTGGCGGTTTTCATCAACAAGGATAACCCGATTGACGCCCTGTCTTTGCAGGAAGTTGATGCCATCTTCTCTAAGACGCACAAAGGTGGTCTGCCTGATGCCGCTGTCTGGGGTGATGTCGGCCTCAAGGGCGAGTGGGCCAACAAGCCGATCAGCCTCTACGGACGTAACTCCGCCTCCGGTACTTACGGTTATTTCAAAGGCAAAGCCCTGTTCAAAGGGGATTATAAAGACAGCGTGAAAGAGCAGCCGGGCAGTGCTTCCGTGGTTCTTGGCGTCACTGAAGATAAGGCAGGGATCGGTTACTCCGGTATCGGTTACAAGACTTCCGGTGTCAAGGCGATCTCCCTGAGCAAAGAAAAAGGCGGAACAGCCTATGAGCCGAACTATGCCAACGTCATGAACGGCAAGTACCCGCTCGGTCGTATGCTCTATATCAATGTTGTCAAAGAACCGAACAAGCCGTTGCCGACACTGGTGAAGGAATTCCTGAAATACGCCCTGTCCAAAGAAGGTCAGGAGATTGTCATCAAAGACGGTTACCTGCCGCTGACTGCCGAGATCGTCAAGCAACAGTTGGCACTGCTCGACTAATTCCTGGTTACAAATTTGCGCAATGCAAATCAGGGCCCTGTTCCATAACGGGACAGGGCCTGTTTTGCGCAAGAGGAAGAGAGAAACCTTTTATGAACCCAGCTTTCCAAAAAAAAGTAAAACGCAATGACCGCATCGCCAGGTGGGTCATCACCATCGGTGGGATGGCGATCATTTTCAGTGTTATTTTTATCCTGATTCTGATCACCAAAGTTTCCCTGCCGTTGTTTCTCAGTCCGGATAAGACGCTGCACGCCAGTTTTCAACTGGATCGGACGAGAAACGGAGAAAAAGTTTTGGCGCTGGGTGTAGATGAATATCTTGAGACCGGCTACACGATCAACCAGGAGGGACAGGTCAATTTTTTCAATGTCTCGGACGGCTCGGCCATTGATACACTGCGGTTGTCCAGTGACAGTGGTTCGCAACGGCTGATCAGCGCACAGACCTATGGTCGCCTCAATCACATGCTGGTCTGGGATGACGGCAGTGTGACCATTGAGCAGGTCAAGTTTTTTCCCTTTTTCGATGAACAGAATGGCAATCAACGCAGTATTCGCCATCGGATCGAGCATGCTGCGGTTTTTGCCTCTCCGGCTGATGGTCTGCCGGTCAAAACTTTGGCCCGAGCCAATGATGATGGGCGCCAGGTGCGTGCCGACCTGTATCGTTCGGGCGAGTTCCGGGTGACGATCGCTGAAGAAGAAGAGAGTCTCTTTGGCGCTGGTGAGCGGGTTGAAGAGACCCATCTGCTGGAGTTGGCAACAGCCGGGCAGATTACCGCCATGACCATGTCGACCGATGGCATGAGGCTGTTTGCCGGAACCGACAGCGGGGAGATCCTGCGCTGGGATCTTGCCGATATCGATAGGCCGGTGCTGCTGGAAAAAACTCAGGCCTTTAGTGATCAGCGTGAAATTACCTCTCTCAGCATGGTGTTTGGTGATGTCTCGCTGATTGTCGGTGACAGCCTGGGCGGGGTTTCGACCTGGTTTCCGGTACGTGATGCCGGTAACAACTGGACGCTGACCAAGATTCATCAACTGACCGGTCATAGTCAGGCGGTCAAGCAGGTGTCTGCGACACCGCACGATAAATCGGTGGTCAGTTTCGCCGATGATGGCCTGCAGCTCAGCCATATGACCAGTGAACGTTTTCTGGTCGGAATCACCCTGCCGGGGCAGCAGCTTGTTGGCTATGCCCTGTCAACGCGGGGCAACGCTGTGATCACCCTCACCGATCAGGGTACGCTGAGTTGCTGGAAACTGGATATCCCCCACCCTGAAATCAGTCTGAAAACCCTGTTCGGTAAAGTCTGGTATGAAGGCTACCCGGAACCGACCTGGGCCTGGCAGTCCTCGGCCGGTAGTGATGATTACGAACCCAAACTGAGCCTGACACCACTGATCTTCGGGACCCTCAAAGGAACCTTCTATGCCATGTTTTTCGCTGTGCCTTTGGCGATTTTCGGCGCCATTTATACCAGCCAGTTTGCGCGACCGAAATTCAAGGGGATCGTCAAACCGGCGGTTGAGGTCATGGCGGCCATTCCCACGGTTATCATCGGTTTCCTGGCCGCCTTGTGGCTGGCGCCCCTCATTGAAAGGTCTCTGGGTGCAATGTTTCTCAGTCTGATTCTGGTGCCGACGGCATTGATGGTCAGTATTGCGATCTGGCAGGCGGCGCGTAAGATCGAGCCCTTGAAGCGCGTTGAGCGAGGCTATGAATTTCTGGCCGTAGCTCCGGTGGTCGTCATGGCGGTCGCTATTGCCGCGGTATCCGGTCCGGGTCTTGAGAACTGGTTGTTTGACGGCAATTTGAAACAGTGGCTGTTCGATGAAATGGGAACCCGCTACGATCCGCGTAACTGTATCATCATTGCTTTTGCCATGGGTTTTGCGGTCATTCCGATTATTTTCACCATTGCCGAGGATTCCCTGTCCAACGTGCCGCCCAGTTTAAAGGCCGCTTCGCTGGCCATGGGCGCCAGTCGCTGGCAGACGGTCTGGCGGGTGATTCTGCCCTCGGCCAGCCCGGGGATCTTTGCCGGTACCATGATCGGTTTCGGCCGCGCCGTCGGCGAAACCATGATCGTGCTGATGGCAACCGGAAACACGGCGATTATGGATCTGAGTATTTTCAACGGCATGCGCCCACTATCGGCCAATATCGCCGTTGAAATCCCCGAAGCACCGGTTGACGGTTCTCTTTACCGGACACTGTTTCTGTCTGCCGTCATTCTGTTCGTGATGACCTTTGTCGTCAACACTGTTGCCGAGATTGTCCGTCAACGGCTGCGCGCCAAATATGGACGCTTCTAGGATCTGAAATATGGTGAAAAATCTGAAAAATGCGAATAAGTTCTGGCGTGTCGGCGAACCGATGGTGTGGATGTCGGCCGCCTCCTTGGCGGTGACCCTGTTGATTGCCGCTGTCCTGCTGATTGTCATCATGGTCAACGGCCTGGGGGTCTTCTGGCCCTCCGAACTGCATCAGCTTCAGCTCAAGGACGGCAGTCAGGTGATCGGTCAGCTGATGCAGGCGGAACCGACGGCGGATCACTCGGGGATCAGGCGGCAGTATAAAATCGCCAATCGGGATATGTACGGTCTGGATTTTCGCTGGATCGATGAAACGCAGATTGTTGCCGAAACGATTCCTGAACAGGTACTGGTTCTCGAACGGATTGAACATGGCGATTTTTACGGTGAACTGCAAGCACTCAAACATGCTGACAAGCTGCAGCCTGCGACCCTGGATGAGCTCAACGCCGCGTTGACAGCCGTTGCCACTGATCTTGAACAGCTGGGAGAACTGGAAAAAAAACTCAAAGATGCCAGTTACAAGATGGAGCAGCTGCGGCTTAAGGAGTTGAAGCTGAATTATAAAAAGGTCGCAAAGACCGATCTGCAATGGGCTGAACTCAGCAATACAAAACAGGAACTAAATACCGAATTTGCTGGATTGATTGATGTCCAGACACGGCAAACCAATAAGCTGCGTGAAGATACAGCGGTCTTTACTGATGCCAACGGTACGGAAAAAGAGATCGTTCTGGCTGATATCGTTCAGGTGTACGCACCCAATCAAATGTCGGTCAGCGATAAAGCTGTTTTTTACGCGAAAAAGCTCGGCGAGCTGTTTGTCGGCGAGCCCCGTGAGTCGAACACCGAAGGCGGTCTTTTCCCTGCGATCTTCGGAACCGTCATGCTGATTTTTGTCATGAGCCTGTTCTCTTTCCCTCTGGGCGTGATCGCCGCGATCTATCTCCGCGAGTATGCCAAAGAAGGTCTGGTGGTCAGGATCGTGCGTATCGCGGTGAACAATCTGGCTGGTATTCCTTCGATCGTTTACGGGATCTTCGGGCTCGGCTTTTTTATCTACGGTATCGGTCATACCATCGACAGCCTGTTTTTCCCCGAACGTATGCCGACTCCGACCTTTGGGACCGGTGGTCTATTGTGGGCCAGTCTGACCCTGGCACTGTTGACGGTACCGGTGGTGATTGTTTCAACAGAAGAAGCTCTGGGCGCCATTCCCCGGGAGATGCGCGAAGGGTCATACGCCCTCGGTTCAACCAAGTTTCAGACTCTGGTGCGGATTCTGTTACCCATGGCTTCACCGGGGATTATGACCGGACTGATTCTGGCCATGGCCCGCGCCGCTGGAGAAGTCGCTCCACTGATGATCACCGGGGTCGTTAAGTTGGCCCCGGCATTGCCGATTGACGGGAATTTCCCCTTTTTCCACCTGGATCGTAAATTCATGCACCTGGGTTTTCATATCTATGACATCGGTTTTCAATCTCCGAACGTTGAAGCAGCTAAACCGATGGTTTTTGTGACCACCCTGCTGTTGGTTTTGATTGTTCTGATCATGAGCAGTGTGGCGATTCGCTTACGTAACAAAATGAAAAAACGCTATACCTTTGGAACTTTTTAGGAGTTCAGTCAAATGATGACGGATATAACCATTAAGAATCCGATCGTTCAGGTGAATAACCTGAAGTTTTATTATCCCGGTGATGCCCGCGCGCTGCACGGCATTGATCTTAATTTTCCGGAGAAACAGGTCACGGCCCTGATCGGCCCGTCCGGCTGTGGGAAAAGTACCCTGCTGCGCTGTTTCAACCGCATGAACGACCTGATTGACGGCTGTCGTGTCGAAGGTGAAATTCTACTGGATGGTGAAAATATTTACGACCGTTCAACCGATATCATTGACCTCAGGCGCAGGGTCGGGATGGTTTTTCAGAAGTCGAATCCCTTTCCTAAGTCGATCTATGAGAATGTCATCTACGGTTTGCGGATCGCCGGAGAGAAAGACAAAAAAGTCCTCGATGAACGCGTTGAAACCAGCTTGAAGGGTGCGGCACTCTGGGACGAGGTCAAGGATCGTCTGAACCAAAGCGCCCTCGGGCTGTCCGGTGGGCAGATGCAGCGTCTGTGCATTGCCCGGGCGATCGCCGTCAACCCGCGAGTGGTGCTGATGGATGAGCCCTGCAGTGCCCTGGACCCGAAATCGACGGCGCGGGTTGAGGAACTGATCGGTGAACTGCGGGAAAACTTCACCATCATCATCGTCACCCACAATATGCAGCAGGCGGCGCGGGTCTCAGACTATACGGCCTTTCTCTTTGAAGGAAATTTGATAGAATTTGGTTTGACTGATGAGTTATTCGTCAAACCGCAGAATAAACAGACGGAAGACTACATTACCGGGCGTTTCGGTTAACAGGCTTACAGGAAAGGATAAAACTATGGGCCTTTTGATAATGAGGGAACTCAATGATCTAAAGCGACAGTTGCTGGGGCTGACGGCGATTGTTGAAAGTCGGGTTCAGAAAGCAATACAGAGCCTTATGCTGCATGACGTGAGCCTGGCTGATGAAGTGATCAAGGGTGATGCCGAAATTGACAATATAGAAATCCGCATAGAAGAAGAATGCCTCAAAGTTCTGGCGTTACACCAGCCGGTTGCCAACGATTTGCGCTTTATCGTTTCCGTGTTGAAAATCAACAACGACCTCGAACGTATTGCGGATCTGGCTGCCAACGCAGCAGCACGTGCCAAAGATCTCAGTGGCGCTATTGTCATAGACTGTCCCTATGATGTTGATGTGATGGCAAAGCTGGTTTTGAAAATGTTGAAAATGAGTCTCGATTCGCTGGTCAACCAGGATGCCGATACGGCTCGCAAGATTGTTGATTTTGATGATGAGGTTGATGCGCTGCACAAACAAAACTTCGGTGTTATCAAAACGGCGATTCGTGAAAAAGCTGACCTCATGGATGGTTACATGCTTTATCTGTCGGTTTCACGCTATCTTGAGCGGATTGCTGACCTGGCAACCAACATTGCCGAGGATGTCGTCTATTTGATGGAGGGTGAAATTATCCGTCATGGTGGACTTCAAGAGGTCCCGGTAAAGTGATTAAATGATTTCCTCCTCCTCTGTGAACACACCAGAGATTTTTGAGCCACCCGTAAGGGTGGCTTTTTTTTGGTGCGCCCGGAAGGGCGCGTGGTGTGCAAGCACCATCCATTTGGCTGAGGTGGTCAAATGGTGACTTGGAGGTGAAAGTCCTCTGCGGGTCCTGATGACGAGAACCGCTAGCTGAACGGCAAGGGTGTCCGGGGTGACCCGGAATCTGAGGGAAGCCGCAGGCAAAATCCCGGCCCGACGAACAGAAATCACATATGAGGCAGTTTCATCCGGGCGAGAAGGCCAACTTCTTCAAAGCCCGATAGTCATCCGGGAGGGTGAGGCTGTAGATGTGGCGACC
>JAFGEL010000068.1 GCA_016931615.1 Desulfuromonadales bacterium | reverse complement strand
TGGAGGTCAACTTGTTCGAGAAAAAGCCCATTTCATCACTGGTTGCTGACGCTCTCAAACAAATTCAAGACCTCCCAGAGGATAACCAGTTGAACTTGTTCAACTATTAACCGGACAGTAGTGATGCTAAACATCAAACTTAACGAAATTCCACTTAAAATTGAAAACGGCTTATCAGCACTTCAGTTGCGACAGATCAAAATGCCGAGTGCTGATCTGGTCATTCTCAACGGCTTTCCGCTACAACAGGATTGCTCCCTGCAGGAAGGCGATCAAGTGGTAATGATCCAACGGGGTAAAATTCCTGATCCTGATGAACTGGAAACCTTGCTGGCAGCACGGCATTCTCCCGGCATCCAGCAAAAAATAAAATCCGGACGGGTCGGTATCGCCGGCATCGGGGGCCTGGGTTCAAGCGTTGCCGTCGCCCTAGCCCGGATCGGAATTGGTGAGCTTCACATCGCCGATTTTGATATTGTTGAACCGTCCAACCTCAATCGTCAGCATTATTTTATCGATCAGATCGGCATGCCCAAAGTCGCCGCCCTGAATGCGACGATTGAAAGAATCAACCCCAAAGTAAATGTCATCGGCTACGCTGAAAAAATCACTCAGGACAACCTGGAACGGATCTTCGGTCAGGTCGACATCCTTGTGGAAGCCTTTGACTCAGCAAGCGAAAAAACCTGGCTGACCAACAGTTTTCTGCGCCGTTTTCCCGACAAAGTCCTTATTGCTGCCTCAGGAGTTGCCGGATACGAACCCTCAAACAGCATACGTACCCGCAAAATCAGCGAGCATTTCTACCTGTGCGGAGACGGCATCACAGCCGCTGCTCCAGGCTGCGGCCTCATGGCCCCAAGAGTCGGCATTGCTGCGCATCACCAGGCCAATGCCGTCCTCAGGGCTTTGCTCGATCTGGGGGTTGACGAACAGGAGGACTTATGCAGTTGAAGATCAATGGCGATGACAGAATTTTTACAGCACCCCTGACAGTTGAACAGCTTCTTCTCAACCTCGAGCTCAAATCGGAGCACGTCGTTGTCGAATTGAACCGGGTGATTCTTGATCCACACCACTTCACCGAAACGCTGTTAAGCTCCGGCGACAGCCTGGAATTAATCCAGTTTGTGGGTGGTGGTTAATATGCTGAAGCACTTATCGTCTTATCCTCTAACAGTTACTAAAAGGCCCTGACATGGATCCTTTGATTATTGCAGATCGTTCCTTCACCTCGCGACTGATGGTTGGAACCGGAAAATTTTCCTCCAATACCGCTATGGTTGACGCCATGGAGCATTCGGGAAGTGAAATTGTCACCGTCGCCCTGCGGCGCGTTGATATAGATAATCCTCAGGATTCACTCCTGACCCATATCGACCGCAAACGCTTTCTGCTCCTGCCCAACACCAGTGGAGCCCGAGACGCTGATGAGGCTGTTCGCCTGGCCCGCATGGCCCGTGCAGCCGGCTGTGATCCGTGGGTCAAGCTTGAAGTTACTCCCGACCCTTACTATCTTCTGCCCGACCCGATCGAAACTTTGAAGGCGGCTGAGATTCTCGTTAAAGAAGGCTTCACCGTTCTCCCCTACATGCCTGCCGATCCGGTTCTGGCCAAACGTCTTGAAGAAGTGGGCACTGCAACAGTGATGCCTCTGGGGGCCCCCATCGGCACAAATCGTGGGCTCAGAACCCGCGACCTCATCGCGATTATTATTGAGCAGGCAAACATTCCAGTTGTCGTGGATGCCGGCCTCGGCGCACCATCCCACGCGGCTGAAGCCATGGAAATGGGGGCCGATGCAGTTCTTGTCAATACCGCTCTCGCCGACACACCAGATCCTGCGGGTATGGCCAGAGCCTTTCGTAAAGGAGTTGAGGCCGGCCGCGAAGCCTATCTCGCCGGTTTGGGTCAACAGAGAGACAAAGCCGAGGCCTCGAGCCCGTTAACCGGATTCTTGAGAAACGACTGATGACTTTTTTAGAACAACTCAAGCGCTACCCGAAGGATACCATTCTCGACAGGATCACCAATGCTTCATCAGAGAGGATCGATGCGGCTTTAAATAGCAGTCGCCTCAGCTTAGAAGATTTCGCCGCGCTTTTAGCTCCTCAGATCAGTGATGAGCAGCTTGAAATGCTGGCCATCAGATCTCAGAAAATCACTCGGCAGCGCTTCGGAAGGATCATTTTGCTTTATGCCCCCTTGTACCTGTCCAACGAGTGTCATAACGGCTGCAAGTATTGTGGATTCAATGCCGAAAATCACCTGCAACGCAAAACCCTGAGCCTTGAAGAAATTGAACGCGAGGCAATCGCTCTGCGCCGGCAGGGCTTTCGTCACATGCTGCTTCTAACCGGTGAAGCTCCCGAAGTTGCCGGTATCGACTATCTCGAAGAGGCCGTAAAAATAATCAAACATTATTGCGGTTCGGTTTCGATTGAAGTCTTTCCGATGGACACCCAGGGATACACGCGCATGGTCAGTGCAGGGATTGATGGCCTGGCCCTCTACCAGGAAACCTACGACCAGGAGCTCTATCGAGAACTGCACCCTTACGGACCGAAAAGTGATTACAACTACCGCCTGCTGGCGCCGGAACAAGCAGGCGAAGCGGGATTGCGCAAAATCGGCATCGGCTCATTGCTCGGTTTGGGCGACAGCCTCAGTGACGTCTTTTACAGCGGTCTCCATGCCCTGTTCCTGGCGCGAAAATACTGGAAAACACACATATCCGTATCATTTCCCCGAATCCGTCCGGCGGAAGGATCCTTTCAACCTCGAAGCATCGTTTCCGATCGGCAGCTGACACAATTCATCTGCGCCATGCGCCTTTTGCTGCCGGATGCCGGCCTGGTCCTCTCAACCCGCGAAGATGCAGGTTTACGGGACAACCTTTTGGCTCTGGGGATTACGCAAATGAGTGCAGGATCCTGCACTGCCCCTGGGGGATATAGCGGCAACGCCACTGACAGCCAGCAGTTCGAGGTCAGCGATCATCGCAGCCCGGCAGAGATTGAAGCCCTGTTGAAAGCCAAAGGCTACGAAGCGGTCTGGAAAGATTGGGACATGGCTTTTCTTAACCGGGCGAGTTAGCCAAGCAATGGAGCGTGTCCTCCCTTCCATCTACCTGATTACGGATCGGCATAAAGTCCCTGGCGGAAAAGCCTTTCCTGAGATTATGGACGTACTACTCAGAGCCGGGGTTAAAATTGTTCAGCTCAGGGAAAAAGATCTCGCGACCAATGAACTTTTTCAACTCGCCAAAAAACTTCGAATACAAACGCGAGAATACGGCTGCAAATTGGTCATCAATGACCGCATTGATGTTGCTCTGGCCGTACAAGCCGATGGAGTCCACCTCGGACAACAATCACTTTCACCATTAACCGCCAGAAAACTCCTCGGACCTGAAGCATTCATCGGCGTTTCAACCCACTCTTTGATCGAACTGCAGCTCGCTCAGGATCAGGGCGCGGACTTCGTGACCTATGGCCCCGTGTACTTTACCCCTTCAAAAGCTGAGTATGGTCCCCCGGTTGGGATACCTGCGTTGGAGCAGGCGGTAAAAAATGCGACCATTCCGGTGTTTGCCCTGGGCGGTATTAAAAGTACAAATATCAGGGAAGTGCTCAGTACGGGATGTTATGGCGTGGCGGCAATCTCAGCGTTACTCAGCACCTCTTCACCGGCTGAAGCCTATCAACAATTCAGCGCTACTGTAGAGATACTTCGAAACTCCTCCGAATAAAACAAAAAAGCCCCTGAACATTCAGGAGCTTTCTAATTAATGGCGGGGCTGACGGGACTTGAACCCGCGACCTCCGGCGTGACAGGCCGGCGTTGTAACCGACTCTACTACAGCCCCCTATGTA
>JAFGEL010000067.1 GCA_016931615.1 Desulfuromonadales bacterium | reverse complement strand
CAGTTGCAGTAACAACTCATGCCCCGCGGCAAGTTCCTCATCGCTTGGCGTGCGATTGCTGAGCAGACCTTTGCCGGGCTGGTAGGGGTGCCAGGGAAAGGCGTTCCACAAGACCACCCGGCGGGGATCAATCCCCTGATCAGCCAGGAAACCCCAGACGATCGTCGCCGTCGGTTCGGTAAACCCTTGAGGACGCACCTCCGGTCGACTGGTTCTTTGTGCTTCCAACCCGTGAAACACCATCTGAGCGGTGAGGTTTTTATGTTCCAGACCACCCAGCAGCAGGCGTTCTGAGGTCATCGGAATGCCACTGAAATGCCCCCCCTGGTAGCCTATGGCCTCGGCACAGAGCAATACGTCGGCGACGCCGATACGTTCTTTCAGGTAGTGCAGCAGCTGCCTGCGGCGTACCTGAGGACCATGGCTGTCAAGATCGTTGTCATGATCGACATCGGCCCAGGGATTAAAAACACCGCCGGCATGGTAACGACTCAGGGCAGCAACAAAAGCCTCAGGCATGAAGAACATCCTGAACCAGAATGAACGGCTGTACGATCAGCATGCGGAATGGTCTGCTCAGCTCACTTTCCCAGCTGGCCAACTGACCGGCATCAGGCTTGCCGAGCAAGGCCGAATCGAGCCACTCTTCGACCCGCTTTTTGTCATCATCGGCCACAGCCACGGCAACGTCTATCAGGTCGAGCTCTGATGACACCAGAATGATGGCATCGCGCTGCAGGTGTATGCGCAATTCACGCCATTCGACTTCAGCCAGATCACGTTGAAAGCTTTCTCTCATTGCAGACATAATAAAACCCTCGACAAAAAAGGGAGGATAACCAGCCAACCGGTAAGCGTCAAGGAGAACCGGCGAGGGCCATCTTGAGTCGCCCATGGCGTTAACCGGACCAATAAAAGCATTTAAGAAACTTAACACCTTAACCGATAGACATGATAGAATTAGGGCTCAATAATATCATTCAAAATATCTCCTCGAGGCTCCATGGCTCAAAAAGACCCGCACAAAGGTGTTGACGTCGGCACCAAACTGATCGGTGAGTACGTCACCGACGCCTATAAATTGTGCCTGAAAGCCCATAACAACAACCTTGAATGTCGCGCTGACATCACCGTCTATCATCCCGAGCAAAGTATTCCTCCGGCAGAACTGATTGCCATTTTACGCAAACACAATATTACAGCGACCCTGGACCTTGAACAGGTCGCGGTGTTCTGTTCAGAAGCGGCCCAGGGTGAAGAACTTAGGGATTTTCCTCTGGCCAAAGGGGTCTCACCCGTCAACGGCAAGGACGGCTGGTTTGAGCTGGTTGTGACCACCGGCAAGGAAGAAAGCGAACTGGTCGAAGATGAGTTCGGACGGATCGATTTCAAATCGGTCCAGACATTTTCGAACGTCAAGCCGGGTCAGAAAATCGGCAATATCTTTCTACCCAGCGAAGGAGTACCGGGGAAAACCATTCAGGGGGACATTATCCCGGCGCTGCCCGGAAAACCCTGCGGCGTCATTGCCGGGCCGGGAGTTCATTTCAGCGAAGATGGGCTTGAGGCCATTGCCGATCAGGAAGGCCGTGCTGTTTTTGAGAACAACATCCTGTCAATTGCCGAGGAGTTCGTGGTCAATGGTGATGTTGATTTTTCCGTCGGCAATATCAGCTTCAACGGCTTTGTTGATGTCAAAGGCGACGTGCTCGATGATTTCAATATCACCGCGACCAAAGGAATCAACGTCAGCGGTGCCGTTGGCGCCTGCCGGATCAACTCTGATGGCCCGGTGACCATCGGTACGATGACCGGCATGGGCAAAGGAAAGATCGTCTGCAAAGGATCATTAACCGCCCGCTACCTGAATCAGGTCAAGGTTGAGTGCTGGGGGAACGTCCATATTACCAATGAGGCCCGCAACTCGATCATTAAAGCCACGGGGAGCATCAATGCTCCCAAAGGACTCCTGACCGGGGGAGAATTCGTCGCCCTGGAAGGGATTGAAACAAAAATTCTCGGCGCCCGATCGGGGACCAGAACACTGATGTCATCAGGAATTTACTTCCCTGAAGCGGATCGACTGACCTATCTGCGCAGTCGGCTGAAAAGCCTGGTCGAGCAACTCAAAAATATTACCGAAACGCTCTCGACCCTGAACAATAAACCATTAGCCAATCTCCGTCCCGCGTTGCGTGAAGCCTTTGAGTTGAGAATCGGCATTCTGACCCAGAGACGGGTCAACCTGGATGAAGAGAGAGAAGAGGTGGCTGAAGAGCTGTTGCAGTTTTCGCTCGATGACCATCCCACAGCCAACCCGAAAATCAACATTCTCAGCGCCATCAAAGAAGGGGTCGTCCTGCACCTCGGAGAAACCAGTGAAGAACTGCCCACCGACATTGCCGGCCCGGTTTCAGTCATCGAAGACAGGCAAAATGGCGGTTTCCGTTACCTGACCTACTCTCCTCTCAAAGTATCGGCCGAACAGCTGGAAGAAGCCGGCGCAGCCGATTAACTCCCGTCAGACTGCTTCACCCGAAAGGCTTCAAGCTCGGCTTTTCACCCGGGCAATAACTTTTTCGGCGGCCCGATTCGCGGCGTTCACGCAATCGTTCAGACCGACTCCGAAAAAAGCATTGCCGGTGAAAATCAGGTCAGGACTGCTCGAAAGCGAATTTTCAAGCTCCAGCAGCCGTCGCGCATGGCCTCGCGTATATTGCGGAATCGCATGACGATGGCGGTAAATCCGGACAAAATCAGGTTCGCAATCGATCCCCATGATCTGATTCAGATCGGTCATCGTGCGTCTTTTGACCTCTTCATCCGACAACTCAATGGCGGCCTGATTGGTCGCCCCGCCCATCATCGAGCGCAACAGCACCATTCCTTCGGGAGCGCGGTTGGGGAAGATGCTTGAATCCCAGAGAGTGCCCAGAGTGTTGCACCCCTCGGCTTTGGGAATCAGGTAACCGAAGCCGTTGAGATCGTGCCGAATACGCTCTTGCTGATAACCGAAACAGATCACGTTCATGGTCGCATAAGGAATCCGGCGCAGGATTTCAGCACTTGCGTCATCCCCCCCATCCAGCATGGCGGCAACGGCATAAGCGGGAGAGGCTGTGACCACAATCTCCGCCTCGTATTGCCCGCCATTCGCCAGATGAATCAGGAAACCTTCCTGTTTTTTCTCCAGCCGGCTGACTTCGTGATCGGTCAGCACCTCACCGGTCAGGCCGGCGACAACCCCATCCGTCAGATCCTGAATGCCGTTGTGAAATGAGGTCAGCACCCCGCCGGGACCGGCGGCGCTGGCCACGGCTTTGCCGGCCTTGATCTCGGCGCGTTTCTGTTTAGCCAGTTTCAGCATGGCCCGGATCAGGCCGCCGTACTGCTGTTCCAGTTCATTGATCCGAGGAAAACAGCTTTTCAGACTCATGGTCTCTGGATCCCCGGCAAAAATGCCCGACACCATGGGGGAGATCAGTTTATCGAGCGCCTCCGAACCCAGGCGTCTACGCCCGAACTCGGCCAGAGTCTCATCCCCTTCCTCCGTTCTCTTCGGCACCAGCAATTCCCCGGCCAGGCGCAACTTTCCCGGCCACGAAATCAGTTTCGATTTGAGGAAAGAAGGCCCGTTTTCCGGCAACCGATGGAGAACTTTTTCGGCGTAGATAAAACGTTTTCGCGCATTGTCGTCGGACCGCAGCAGCTGAGGATCAATACCCAGGGCACGACAGAGCTCCAGAGTCATCGGCTTGTTGTCGAGAAAACCGTTCGGTCCCCACTCACAGAGGAAGCCATCTTCCTTGATCGACCAGATCTTACCGCCGCTGCGCCGTTCTTTTTCCAAAACCCTGACATCAACATCAACCTCGGACTGACGGGCCAGCTGTTCAATCGCATAAGCTGTTGAGAGTCCTGAAATTCCTGCGCCAATAACGACAATACGGGTCATGCGAGCTCCTGTCATAGAATGAATGAGGTTGAAATTCGGGCGAATCCTAGCTTTTCGGGATCATCCCGTCAAGACGGCCGACCGATTGTATTCAGGGACCAGACTTCCTCTTGACGCTAGCAAAAACCGCTCCTATAGTGAACTGCGCAAAGATTAAATCAGGAGAAAATTTATGGCAAAAGACTATTACTCCGTGCTTGGCGTGGAACGCAGCGCCGATGCGGCAACCATTAAAAAAGCATACCGCAAACTGGCCCAGAAATACCACCCGGACAAAAATCCCGGCGACACCAAAGCTGAAGAGCATTTCAAGAAAATTACCGAAGCCTACGCAGTCCTCTCAGACCCAGAAAAACGCAAGCAGTACGATCAGTTCGGCGATGCCGGTTTCCACCAGCGTTTCAGCCAGGAAGACATCTTCCGCAACATGAATTTTGGCGACATTTTCGGAGGATTCGGCGGCAGCAGTGGTGAAGACATCTTCAGTCAGCTGTTCGGCGCCGGACGGGGACATGCTCCCAGACGCCCTGCAAAAGGGCAGGATTACTCGATGCAGATCAGCATCCCCTTTCGCCTTGCCGTCCAGGGCGGAGAACGGCGCATCGATTATCGCAGCGACGGCAAAGTGGAGCAGATCAAGGTGCGGATTCCGCCCGGCATAGAAAAAGGGGGCAAATTACGCGTCGCCGGCAAGGGGGGACCGAACCCTGC
The DNA here is from genome assembly GCA_016931615.1 of Desulfuromonadales bacterium. Taxonomy (GTDB): domain Bacteria; phylum Desulfobacterota; class Desulfuromonadia; order Desulfuromonadales; family Geopsychrobacteraceae; genus JAFGEL01. Next base: position 3,936 of record JAFGEL010000067.1, on the reverse strand, counting down.
AGGGGGACCGCCCGGCGATCTCTATCTGCAGATCGATATCGAGCCGGATCCGATCTTTACCCGTGAAGGCTACGACCTGCTGGTTAAAGCGGAAATCCCCTACAGCGGTATCTGCCTCGGCACATCCATCGAAGTCCCCACCCTGGAAAGCCCGAAACGGGTCAAGGTGCCTGCCGGAATGCAACCCGGACAAAAAATCAGGTTGCGGGGATATGGCGTAGCGGCTTTGGGGAAAAGACCAACTGGTGACCTCTACGCGATCATTGAAGTTGCCGTTCCTAAAACACTTTCCCCCGAGCAGAAAGCGTTGTTGGAGCAGCTGAAGACGGTTGATCTTTAGTTTTTTACTAGGTTACTGCCGGCAAAATGCTGTAGAATAGCTGCGTTGGTTTCCTGACTCTCAGCTTCGGCACCTAGTTTGCAGTAATCAGGGACATGATTGAAACAGACACCAGCTATCGGACATTTGCATTGACTCCAGGTCATTCTCACAGCAGTTTTCATATGCTTCTCATCATCAGCGCTTTTTTGCTGGTCTGTGGCGGGGTGTATCCGGCGTCTGCGAGTATACTGCCTGCCCAGTCGCAATGTCATGCGATCATCAGGGTTGACAGTTGCCACCCGATGATTCACCAGGCTAAGACCAGCCCCTGCTGCCAGAGTCTGGCCTGTCACCAGCAGTTGCCGATTCAGAGAGACCTGGGGCGTCCGGAGTATCAGACCCGTCACAAGGAATCTCATCCCCTGCTGCAGGAATCACGGCCGTTGACCCCCCAGTTCAAGGTCGGGGAGATTTTCCGGCAGCCCTACTCTCAGCAGACCACTCAACACTCCGGAAGTTATCGTCCTGACGCGCCCTTGCAGTCTCTTATCAGTCTGCGCTCGGTAATTCTTCTGCATTGATATCTCCTGCGACCGGTTGACCGCTGTCAGCATGCCGGCTGACTCAATTGACCAAATCTGTCATCTTTATGACAGGCCGTTGTAAACAGGAGATTTCTACCTTGACTGAAAAAACCAAAAGTTTCCCTGATCGCGTCTGGGACTTTTTCTGTTCCCTGAAACTGACGATCATTTTACTGCTTCTTCTGGCGCTCACCTCGATCATCGGAACGCTGATCCAGCAGAATGCCCCAGCCGCCGATTATATTCGGGAGTACGGCCAGGCGAACTACGAACTGTTTGTCAAACTGCAGTTTATCGACATGTATCATTCGACCTGGTTTATCGGTATTCTGGCACTGTTCAGCATCAACCTGATCTGCTGTTCCATTAAGAATTTCCCCCGCGCCTGGAAGTTTTACCGCGCACCGATGCTGGTCCCCGGCGAAGGTATTCTCAAAGGCTCTGCCAACCAGGCGGAGTACAAGTCCAAAGACAGCAAACAGCAGGTTGCCGAGCGCCTTTCAGGCCTGCTGAGAAAAGAAATCGGCAAAACCACTCTCAGCGAAAAAGAGGGAAAACTCTATCTTTTCGCCCAGAAAGGCATCTATTCGCGCTTCGGCGCCTACATCACCCACGTTTCAATCCTGATAGTCATGGCCGGGGCCATCGTCGGCAACATCTGGGGTTTCAAAGCCTACGTCAACATTGTCGAAGGGAGCGAAGTCAATCAGGTCCTGTCACGTAACGGCACCCTGCCGATCGACCTGGGGTTCACCGTGCGCTGTGACGATTTTGATGTCAGTTACTATCCCAACAGCAACCGCCCCAAAGACTATAACAGCGACCTGGTCGTGCTTGAGAATGGCCAGGAAATGGTGCGCAAGCGGATCGAGGTCAACGATCCCCTGACCTATAAGGGCATTACCTTCTATCAGTCCAGCTACGGGCCGGCCGGCAGCGCTTTTTTCAAGGTCAGAGTCACGGACAACGCCTCCGGTGAGACCCTCGAGGTCAATGCCCGGCAGGGCCAGCACGTGCAATTGCCGAACGGTTATTCCTTTGCGGTCACCAACTTCACTGAAAATGACCGCAATTTCGGGCCGGCCATGCAGATGCACGTCAATACCCCGGACGGTAAGCACGGAGCCCCCTTCGTCGTCTGGCAGAATTTTCCCCAGTTCGACGTCAAACGTGGCGGAGTTTTCAGTTTTGCCCTGCTCGGCGCCGATCAACCGCAGTTCACCGGCCTGCAGGTTGCCAAAGATCCGGGTGTCAATATCGTCTGGCTCGGCTGTTTCCTGATGGTTTTCGGATCACTCAGTGCATTTTTCTTTTCCCACAAGCGCATCTGGGTGTGCCTTGAAGATGAAGGTTCTAAAACCCGCATCAGGGTCGCCGGCAACGCTCATCGCAACCAGTCCGGGTTTTCCCTGGCTTTTGATGAACTTCAGCAGAAGATTGAAGCAAGTATCAAAAACGAATCCCGGAAGGAGGGATAACTGATGGATAGCGGACTCTTATTTAATCTTACAACCGTCGCCTACTTTGCCTCGATGGTTTTGTTCTTCGCGTATATCGCCACCAAAAATAAAACCGTCGCCCTGGTCGCAACCCTGACCGCCTTTGCGGGGTTCCTGATTCAGACCGGGGCCCTGGGGCTGCGCTGGTATGAATCCTACCAGATTCTGGGTGAGGATGGTCGTGCCCCGCTGACCAATCTTTACGAATCGGTGGTTTTTTTCGCCTGGTCGATTCTGCTCATTTACCTGCTGATCGACTGGAAATACAAACAGCGCACCATCGGCGCCTTTGTCATGCCGATTGCCCTGTTCAGTATGCTCTGGGCCCAGATGAGCCTGCACTCGACGATCGACCCTCTGGTTCCGGCCTTGCAGAGCAACTGGCTGACCTATCACGTTATCACCTGTTTCCTCGGTTACGCCGGTTTTGCCGTGGCTTTCGGGGTCTCGATCATGTACCTGCTGAAAATCGGCAAAGAAGAAAAGCATAAAGGGGACGGGCCGATCGGCGGCATCCTGGGCATGTTTCCATCAACACGCATTCTTGATGATCTCAACTATAAAGCGATCATGATCGGCTTCCCGCTGCTGACCCTCGGGATCATCACCGGGGCCGCCTGGGCCAACTATGCCTGGGGGACCTACTGGAGCTGGGACCCGAAAGAAACCTGGAGTCTGATCGTCTGGTTCATTTACGCCGCCTTTATTCATGCCCGCTTCACCCGTGGCTGGGTCGGACGGCGGGCGGCCTGGCTTTCGGTGTTCGGTTTTGCCGCCACCCTGTTCTGCTATCTGGGCGTCAACTTGGTCCTCTCCGGATTGCACTCCTACGGAAGTGCCTGATTTGCCATCTTGCCATAGATAAAGAAGAAAAGGGCGTCTTGGATTCAAGACGCCCTTTTCTTTTCATGATTATTACGGTTCGTGATAACCGGCAGCAACGCGATCTACGCGTATCACCAAGCTTTTCGGAAATCAGCCGGCTCATTCCATCCGGTTGATTTTGCTGTTATGCATTCAAATCTCTTCAAGCGGCAATATTTGTTTGCCATGTCTGATTTCATTTCTGTCAATTTCGGGCACAATGCGATCAAGTATTAAGCAATTCCACTTGAATGACGGGGTCTCATGGGCAGCTAACGATTGGGATAAGCGGTGGCGCTTTAGCGCGGTCGGGTTGAGTGTATTGTTAAATGCCGTAGTCTCGTTCAACTTTAGCAATTCTGGTTTTGAATGACGAATACCATTTTTCACGCCCAAGCCTTTGTGCCTCTTGGTGTTCAAAATTAGACTTCCATTTTATTATCGATTCAATATCCACCCAATACGAAACAGTAATGCCAACATCTTCTCTGGCAGATTCTACGCCCAGAAACCCCGGTTGCCTTGAAGCAAGCTCAACCATTTTGGTTGCCATTTCTCTATAACCGTCATCTTCCTCGGTACGGCAAGAAGTGAAAATCACTGCATAATAAGGGGGCTCTGGTGTTTCAGCAATTAAGGACAAGACCGGGTAACTCCTTGAGGCATT
>JAFGEL010000066.1 GCA_016931615.1 Desulfuromonadales bacterium | reverse complement strand
GCCGGGCAGCTGATTTTTTGAACTCTTTAGAACAATGGCGAAATTTATGGCCTCTGGTTATTCACAACGGGATATCATGTCAAATTTGTTGGTTTTATCCCGCGGTATCCGCAAGATAGCTCATGGCTCTGAATTCATCTCAGAATTTAGTTCCTGGGTCTATAACCGCTCTGGAGACATTGATGCCGTTGCCGGCTGGGGGCACAAGCCAACCGCCGATAAGGCCCGCCGCATTGCCAAACAGAAAAACCTGCCTTACATCGCTCTTGAAGATGGCTTCCTCCGGTCAGTTCGCTTGGGGCGTGATGGAGAGCAGCCCTTAAGTCTCGTCGTCGATCCGGTCGGGATTTATTACGATGCGCGCCAGCCGTCACAGCTGGAGCAGTGGCTGGAAGCCGGAACCTGGGCCGATCCGCAGCTGATTGAAAGGGCGCGGGAAGTTCGCCAATGGCTGGTTACTGAACGGCTGAGCAAGTACAACCATGCGCCGGAGAAACAACTCTGCCCCGATGATGGAAAAAGTCGTGTGCTGGTCATCGACCAGACCTTTGACGACATGTCGGTCACCGGTGCGTTGTCTGATGAGCAGTCTTTTCAAAAAATGCTGCAGACGGCACTGGATGAAAATCCACAGGCAGACATCATCGTCAAAACCCACCCCGATGTTCTTGCGGGCTATCGAAAAGGCTATCTGCCGACGATCCCCGACGATCCTCGCATCCGGCTTTTGACAGACAGCGTCAGCCCCTGGTCGGTTCTGGATGGCGTCAGCAAGGTTTACACGGTCAGCAGCCTGCTCGGTTTTGAGGCGCTGCTGGCAGGGAAATCGGTCCGTTGCTTCGGTATGCCCTTTTATGCCGGTTGGGGATTGACTGAAGACGAGTTGAGTTGCTCAAGGCGAAACCGCCAGTGTACCCTGGATGAAGTGTTTGCCGCTGCCTACCTGAAATACGCTCGTTACGTCGATCCGATCCGTGGCAAACGCTGCGAAATTGAAGATATCATCCCACTGCTGGCTGATCGTCGTCGCCACTTTTTGCAGGTTCGTGGCCGTACTTTCTGCAGCGGTGTGTCTCCGTGGAAGCGTAAGTTTCTGCCCGATTTTCTGGCGCAAGGAAAAAGTCAGATCGGATTTGTAAAATCGCCGCAGCGTGCGATCGATAAGGCTGAAGCCAGACAGGGCCGCTGGGTTCTCTGGGCGTCAGCCGAGCGGGACGACCTGCGGGAGCGGGCCGAGGAGAGACTGGTGCCGATGCTGCGGGTTGAGGATGCTTTCTTGCGCTCGGTCGGTCTGGGGTCCGATCTGGTGCGACCCGGCTCGCTGGTGCTGGATGACGAGGGGATCTACTACGATTGCAGCCGGCCAAGCCGTCTGGAGACATTGCTGCGGGAAACCGATTTCTCAAAACAACTGCTGGAGCGTGCCAAAAAGCTGCGACTTGAGATCCTTAAGCAGGGTCTGACAAAATATAATGTCGGTGAGAAGGTTGTTCTGGAACTTCCTCAGCAGCGGACAATTGTGCTGGTACCAGGGCAGGTTGAGGATGATGCGTCGATTCTGCGTGGATCGCCACAGGTGCGGACCAATCTTAACCTGCTGCAGAAAGCGCGAGAAGCTCGCCCCGATGCTTTTATCATCTTTAAGCCTCACCCGGATGTGCTGGTCGGGAATCGGCGTGGAGCTGTCGCCGAAGAAGACGCGCTGAACTGGTGTGATCAAGTTGTGACCGATGCAGGGATGCATCAGCTGCTGGCGGAGATCGATGAGGTGCATACTATGACATCCTTGACCGGGTTCGAAGCCCTGCTGCGTGGGACGCGGGTCAGTTGTTACGGTTTGCCTTTCTATGCCGGATGGGGGCTGACGGAGGATCTGCTTGCTACGCCTCGCCGAGGGCGTCATTTGAACCTGGATCAGTTGGTGGCAGGTAGCTTGATTCTTTATCCGACTTACGTTGATCCGGCGACCCGCCAGGTCTGTACGGTTGAGCATTTCCTGGACTGGTTGATTAAAAACAAGAATAATGTTCAGGGCGCGCCATGGAAGACTCAGCTGATCCGGCTCTTTCAGCATTGGCGGCAGGGGGAGCGAAAAATGTGGCCTGCACGAAAAGGCGATTCATTGGACGCAGACGAACGCTGAAAAGGCATGATTTAAGGCTTTGGATTTATAGGTTTGTGATTGATCAGTGTTGATCCTGGAAATCAGCGACCAGAGGGTTTGGCTTTTAAGAGTCATGAAATGGTATTAGCCGTAGATACTATCTGGAGGGGTTGCAATTCCTTGACAGGGTTCATCAGAAGTGACACTCTTGTTTGAGAGGAGGTACAAAATGCCGACAAAAAATCCACGAGTTAATGTTGTTCTCGAGAAGCCTGTCTATAATACCTTGCATGAACTGGCTGAAACCGAGGGTGTGTCAATGTCGATGCTGATGCGCGATCTGGTGAAAGAGGCATTGGAACTTCGTGAAGACAGATTTCTGGGTGATTTTGCTGCAGAACGTGAAGAGTCCGTTGAGCGGGCTAAAATGCTGCGCCATGATGAGGTGTGGGGCTAGGTGTGTTTTCAGTTATTTATCACCATAAGGTTAAGGACAGTGATATTCAAAAGTTGAATGCCGATATTCGCCAACGTATAAAAAAGGCGATTGAAACTCGCCTTATGGTCGCTCCGCAAGAATATGGTGAACCGCTTAGAAAAACTCTGAAAGGATATTGGAAACTCCGGGTTGGTGATTATCGCGTTGTTTTCAAAGTCGAGGCAGAGGAGATTCTGGTTCTCGGGATCTGCCATCGTAAAGAAGTCTATCCTTTGATGGAAAAGCGCCATTAAAATCCGTGAGAATTTTCAGGGGGCGCTGATGCACGCTGAAAAGGCAGGATTTAGGATCTTAAACCTGGGGCAAAGGCTTTGGTCTGTATAAATTGATTATGATGAAAAGTCTTACTCATGATCTTGGGCTTGTGGTGTGTGATCAGTGTTGATCCTGGAAATCAGCGTCCAGAGGGTTTGATTTTTCCGATTGAAGGTCTGTTAGGTCGCAGATGAACGCTGAAGAAGCATGATTCAAACGCAAGCTCAAAACCACTTCAGAATCACTGAATTTACAGAGAAAAAGTTTTTGGTTTGAGTGGTTGGTTGTATCGGCGTTGATCTTGCTAATCAGTGTCCAGCAGGGTTTGATTTTTTGGCTCATGTCAGGTTTGATGACAGGTTGAAGCGGAGCGGGGTATGCAGAAATCTTATCTGTTCTTACAAGGTCCACATGGCCCCTTTTTCAAGGAACTGGCAACGGAACTTGAGAATCAGGGAGCCAAGGTTCTGCGGGTCAATTTCAACGGTGGCGACTGGATCGACTGGCACGGTAAAAAATTTCTGAATTTTACCGGAACCCAGCAGCAGTGGTTCAGGTATGTGAGCCGACTGTACCGGCGTCATCAGATCACGGACCTTGTTGTTTACGGTGACTGCCGCAGTCTTCATGAAATAGCCATACGACAGGCGGGCGCGACAGACATTCGTGTCCATGTGTTTGAGGAAGGTTACATCCGGCCGAACTGGATTACGCTGGAACAGAATGGAGTCAACGGTCATTCTGCTCTTCTGAATGACAAACAGCGCCTGACGTCTTTACTTGACAGTATGGTTCCTCACGAAGAATCTGTAGACACCGTCAAGGTCGGGCCCTCAACCCGCTGGATCCTTTGGTATTGCCTGCGTTATTATCTCTTCAAATCGGTTCTCGCGGCAAGTTTTCGCCATTATATTCGCCACCGCCCCTACCGACCGCATCAGGAACTGCTGCTCTGGCTTGGCAATCTGATCCACATGCCGTTGCTTTATACCCGTTCCAAGCGTAGACGCAAGCGATTGAGATTATCCGGGCAGCCTTTTTACCTGGTGTGTCTCCAGCTGGACAGTGATGCGCAGTTAAAAGTCCATTCACCCTATTTGAGCATGGCGAATATTATCAACGAGGTGCTGCGTTCCTTTGCGGAGCATGCTCCCAAGAACAGCTTGCTGGTGTTCAAGAAGCATCCATTCGATCCGGGGGCCATTCCCTACGAAACTCTTATTCGGCTTGAAGCCTATTCTCTGGGTATCCGCGAGAGAATTCTGTTTATTCACTCCGGCAGTCTTCCGGAACTGATTCAATGGTCGCAGGGAGTGGTCCTGATGAATAGCACGGTCGGTACCTCGGCACTGCATCACGGCAAGCCAACGGTCGTACACGGTAAAGCGATTTATGACTTGCCAGGGTTGACCTGGCAGAAAGGGCTGACAAGTTTCTGGAAAGAAGCCTCAGCTCCAGACATGGATCTCTATAGACGTTTTCGTGCTTTGCTGTTTAAGGAGACACTGGTTCATGGAGGCTTTTATACCTCGCACGGGCGCCGCTTCGCCATCAAAGGTATCCTGCGGCGGCTAGACAGTGTTCAGGAGCAGACTCCAGTGAAATCTGCATCGCGAAAAGTCGTATCACTCAGGTAAGTTGTTTTTTTGATTATCTTCCAGTAAATCATTGGTGTTAAGTCAATTCTGATGCCCGATTCATATCCCCGTCTCTATGTTGATGCCGGTATTGAAACAATCCGTTTCCGTCTCTATGCGGACGAAATGGCTCCTCCCGAACAATGGAACGTTGCGTCCAGTGCCGGACTGAACCAGGCTGGCCTTGAGCGTTTGCCACAGATTCTTGATATCTTCACAACCGGGCAGTTGAGTCAGGTTGTTGTTGATCATTTTGGCCGGGGTGAGAGCTTTGATGCGCTTGCCGTACTCTGGCGCGCTGCTGCAAGACTTTTCCCAGGGATTTCTGCCGCTGTTTTGGAATTGTCCGCGTCCGGGTATCGGGTTGTTGGTATCGATGAAAAGGGCGAGTTGAAGGATAATCTGCTGCTGACCAATCCCCGTTGTGGATCCGGTTCGGGAATCAATCTGGATCGTATTCTGCGCAAGCTGGCTCTGGAGCGCAAACAGGTTGATCCCCTTTTGGGTCATTTGTGCGGCGAAGGTAATCGTGAAGCCCGGGACAGGATTCCGACGCGAGCTGACCGTTGCGGGGTTTTTGCCTCATCGGCAACGATTTCCGACAAAAATCAGGGGATCCCCCTCGATTTTGCCCTGGCAACGACCCTGAAATCTGAAGTTCTCAAGGTCTGCAAGCACATCACGATTCCGTTTGCCCAGGTACTCTTGTGCGGTGGGGTCTTCCGTTGGCAGTTCGCCAGAGATTGTGCGGCGGATTATTTTTCGTCATTCGGCGTTGAGGGACTTGTTCATGATCAGGCGGATGATATTTACCTGCTTGGGCTTGAACAATTTCGCTCTGGACGTGCACAAAAAGCCTTTTCGCCAGCAGGATCACCGTACAAAAGAACGGCTCATTATTACCCGCCATTCAGCAACCTACGTTCACAATTGATCAAGAGCAATTTGTTCATGCGGGAGGTTGCTCCGGCTATTGCTGTTGACATTCGGCATTTGCAAAAGCAGCCGGTGTTTTTAGCCATAGACGCCGGTTCAACTATGGCCAAGGTCGTGATTGCCTGTGCTGAAAGTTTACGTCCGCTATCGATGCAGGCTTATTCCAACTCAGGCGATACGGTCGAAACCCTCAAAGCGGTTTTTCAGGATCTGGTTGAGCGAGGGGTTGAACAGTTGAATATTGTCGGGGTTGGGGTGACCGGCAGTGCCCGCTATCAGATTCAAAAAACGCTACTGGCGGTTTATCCGCAGCTTGCTGAACGGATTACGCTCCTGGTGGAAAATTATGCTCATGTTCGCGGTTCGGTTGATCGGGCACGTGAGTATCTGGCTGAATTGGCTGGACAGGGATTCATAGTGAATCAGGACTTCTGCATGTTGGTGGATGTCGGGGGTGAGGACACCAAGATTTCCAGTATCGATCTGCAGCGGGGAGATCTGTATGACAACGCCATGAACTCCAAATGTTCAGCCGGAACCGGCAGTCTGCTCGACACCCTGGTCGATCTTTTTGACCTTGACGGCATTGATGCTGCAGTAACTGCAGCTTTGAAGGCATCAAAAGCGCAGACTCTGAATGCCACCTGTGCCGTTTTTCTGCTTGAACATGCGCGCAAACTTCAGGCTGAGGGTTGTCCACGGGATGAAATTCTGGCTTCAGCGGTCTGGACGATTGTGGAAAATATGTCGCGCAGTCTCTGGCCGCAGATTCTGATGCCGCCCCATCCTCTGGTGTTGTTGCACGGCCAGACGATGCAGAGTGATCCATTGCCCCTGGCGGTGACGCAACGGCTTCAGGATGACATCGGGACGGCTGCGTACTGTTTTATCCCGGCTTATCCCGGGTACCGGGCCTGCCTCGGATTGATTCGGACCCTGGCGGATGTTGATTTGCCCGAGGCCGTCGATCTGCCCTTGGCGCTCTTCAGCCGTCAGCCATTCAGACGCACGATTCTGCAGTGCAAAGGTGCCGTCTGTGGTGATCAAGGGGCACGCTGTTATCGCTCACGACTGAGCTCTGTGGGTTCGGGTGGAACTCCTTTTTCTGTCCATTTGGGAGGCTGTGCCGCGATCAATGAACTGGCGGAACGTCGTCAGCAGGCTTCGCCTTCCGTTCGCGACAGTTGCCTGGATATCTGGAATTTTCAGGAGAGACTGCTACCGCAATCGGACCATCCCGATCGGCTGGTAATTCCCCGCTCGTTTGCGCTGACGGAATGGGCGCGGTTTTTTGCATCACTCTTTGAACCTCTGGAAATCCCCGTTCATGTCGATACGCCGAGGGAGGCGGACGTGTTGCGTGGGCAGGCTCATTTTCGTATTGATACCTGTGCTCCGCATATCGGGGTTACGGGACAGTTTCTCCGTCTGGCAGAGCAGTCTCATGGGGTGATTCTGGCCCCCCAGATCGAATTTTTACCCAGCTCTGGAGGGTCTCTCAGCCGGACCTGCACCATTAATCAGGGGGGCTTTGCCGGTGCCAAAGCGATAGCGGAAGACTCCCATCCACAGAGTCGAATCCACCTCTTTCATCTTGATCTCAAAACTTCTGATCCTGAGCTTCTGGCACACAAGCTCTATGACCGTTTAATCCCTGTCTATCAGCATTACGATTGCTGTCCTACATGCGCTGAATTTGTGCAACTGGCGCGTGCGGCGATCGACGCTCAGAAAAAATATAAAGCAGAGGTGGCGGATTTTGCCGTCGAGATTGCTCGGGCCGCCCTGCGTGATGGGCAAAAAATCGCCATCGTGATGGGTCGGGAGTATATTCTCAATCCGGGTGTTTACGATAGTCACGTCGGGCGCCTGCTTCGGGACAAAGGGTATATCGGCTTGCCCAGCTATGTTTTTGATTTGGATTATGATAGCGACTACGCCTATCTGTACTGGCGAAATGCGCATATGATCGCCAGCATTGCCGCAGCTGTTTCTCGTCGCTCCTTATCAACCCTGATCAGACATCAAGGTCTCAAGCAGGTGATTGCCCGCTGTGAAGAGGAAGAAGATCTGCTGCCACTGATTCAGGTTTCGACTTTTCTCTGTGGACCTGACAGCGTCACTAATCCGGTCATCAGTGAAATTATGAAGCGGCGGCCTTTTCTGCGGATTCAGTCGGACGCGGCAATCAAAGAACTCGCCCATCTTGAAAATCGCATGAATACTTATGTTCAACAGCTGGCCGCCAGAAACTCTCAGCGGGTTCAGTTGACAAGCTCTGATGGGTTTGATGTAGAAATGTTGAACATGTTGACCAACCGCAAACCTTTGAACCCGAAGACCGATGTTATCTGCTTTCCGACTCTGGCGGACAATCGTCCTCTACTGGCGGTGTTACGTGCGGCAGGATTTGAGTGCCTGGAAAACTATGATGAAAATTATTGCCTGGAAACCCTGATCGAGCAGGGCCGCAATGTCGCCGGTGACAGTGTCTGTGCGCCTCTGGCTGCTGTTTACGGGGATGTCTGCCAGGCTATCCAACGATTCCAGACGCTACGCTCGCAGTGGGGTAATGCCTGGGCAGATAAACGTCTGCTGATTTTCAACAATAAGGGATTAGGCCCTTGTCGCCAGGGGCAGTACGTTGAAACTCACAAACTGTTCCTGCAGCGTTCCGGGCAACTGAATGTCGGTCGGCAGTCAAAGGATGACGCCGACCTGCTGGTACAATTTTTGGTGGGTCATGAAAACGAGGGGTTCAATACCGGGTTTCCCGGCTGGGTTTTTCTGCGCGGGGTTCAGGCGACAATTCTTCAGGGTGTTCTCCATCAGCTCCTGGCTGAGGGAGCGACCCGTTGTCGAGACAGGGAAGAGTATGTTGATTTTCTCGAGGCTTATACACAACTCAAAGAGCAGTTGAACAACCTTATTGAAAAACGTTCTGCCCCTGGGGAATTGAATCGTGAGCTCTGCAGGGCTGTCCGCCGCTGGAAGGGCCTCTACCGGTTTGTGGCGTTCTTTGCCTGGGGTTTTCACCGGAACCATCTGTCAAAACCACTGCGGACCTTTCGGCAACGCTGGTGCCGTGGGACAATTCCAGAATCGCGAATCCGCATCCATATCGACGGTGAAGCTTATATGCGAACTGCTCAATTTGAAGCGCTGCATGAGGCTCTGCTTGAGGAACTTGGGTTCGGGCGTTTTCAGCTGACCTATACACCACTGTGGGGGTTCCTTGAATATAAGCTGGCGGGAATGATGATGCGCGCCAGTGAGGGGATTCGTGAGAGTCGGGCTGAAATAAAACGCGGCGGGTCGGAACGATTTGAGCGCCAGCGGCGGACTTTTCTGCGCAAGAAACAGAAACGCTATCTAGCCGTTTCGGCAACCCGATTCTTTTTGCGCCAGGTTCTCGCAGCTCCTCTGTATCGGGCTGCCGGGTTGAATCTTCCCGAGCCTCTTACCAAAGTGTTGGAAAGAGCCAAAGCGATCGTTGCCACCAGGCGTCCGGGTGGCGAGCTGATTCCCTATCTTGGTGAAGCGGCCCTGAAACTGGACAAGGGCTATGATCTCATCCTCAATATCGCTCCGGAAGGCTGTATGGTGTCGTCAATGGGTGAGGTGATCACCCCGGCGATTTATCAGAGTTGTCCCGGTGCGCTGGGAAAAATCCAACCGCTTTTTTCCCAGCAGGGGGATATTGATCGTTCACAACTCAACCAGGCCCTGTTGATTGCGTTGGGGCCGGAAAAACTCTACGGTGAATAGTGCCAGAAGGCTTATCAGTTGTCTGCTATTTGTGCCATCAGTGCACGAAGGTTTTTTCTGATCTGCAGAACTTGAAATTTATCTGTGAATTGACTGACTGCCGTTGTTTTGCGACTCTCGATAACCAACCAGCGCCTGAGGTATTCACTCAGCAGGACTATCTTGAAATGCAGGCTGAAGGGGTCGACCCGATCATCGCCGTAGCCTTCAATCAGCGGGGCAAGAGTATTGTTGAGTTGACCGCGACTCCCGAAAACAGGCTTTCTCAGGATCAATAACGGGTAAGCAATGGTCAGGTAAACCAGCATGCGACTGATATCCATGAGGATCGGGTTGTGAACTGTCGCCCAGATATCGACAGCCACGGTCGTGTCTTTGCCGATGATGATATTGTGCGGTGTGAAGTCACCATGAAGTGTCGCCCGGGTATCCTTCATCTCCGGATGTCGTTGAATCAACTTCGTCAGGAGCTCATAGGCTTTTCTGAATTCTACGCAGAGGTTGTCGATTGATAGTCCCATGTTCTGTCGTGTTAAGAGACTCTTCCGGATGCTCTTTAAATAGACGTCGGTCAGGACAGGGCTGTCCGGAAGAAGATGTTGTTGATGAAAAGTCCGTAGCCATTGGCCACATCTTTTCAGCGCCATCTGTTTGGATTGGAGAAACTCTGGACTGGACCACAACAGCTGATGCAGGTTTTTTCCGTTCAGCCATTCCATGATCAGCAGTCTTTGTTCGCGGTCAAAACTATACACTTTGGGGACGCGAAAATCATGATCACGATCAGTGGATGAAAGGGACTGATATTTCTCCAGGGCTTGATATTGCTGTTGGGCAGCATTGAGGTTCTGCCTTGGATGGTAATATTTGATCGCCAGGATCAGCTGCTCCGAGGGAAGAAACGCCCGGTAAATATTGCTCTCGCGGGCATGGATGATGGGTCCTTCAACCTGCCATTGAGAACTTTGAACGATCTGATTGAGAGCGTTCAAGATGCCGGAGTGATGTGAATTTGATAACTTCAATGGTCACTCAATTCCAGTGTTGAAAAGATGCTGAGAGTTTTTGTTCAGCCAACGAAAGGTTCAAGATACATATTTTTCAGACCCTTGTCGATTTGTCGAAAAAATTTGTCCGGCTGTTGCTTTTGAAGACCAAGTATGTGGCGTTTAATGCGGTAGAGCCTGTGATTTGATCGGAAAAATCTGTTCGAAAGCGCTTTGGGCCAATGTTTTGAAAAAGAAGTGACCATTTTTCTGTGTCCAAATATTGACACATTATAGAAAATATATTATCTTTCTTTCATATTTTTGTTTGGTGTCAAAATTTTATCATCGATCGGACATTGTCAATATGGTTGTACCTACTGGTTTCGGGGGAATGATCGGGCAGTCGGCGCAGATGCTGGAACTTTTTGAGCTGATTGCCTGTGTGGCGGAAGAGGGGGACAGTACGGTTCTGATTCAGGGGGAGAGTGGGACCGGCAAGGAGCTGATTGCTCGGGCGATTCACGAAAAAAGTCCGCGTAAGACCTCTCACTTTGTTCCGGTCAACTGTGCGGCGATTCCCGATGAGCTGCTTGAAAGCGAACTGTTCGGTTATGTCAAGGGGGCGTTCACCGGGGCCCAGCAATCAAAGATCGGCCGGGTTCAGTTTGCCGACGGCGGCACCCTGTTTCTGGATGAGATCGGTGACATGAAGCCGAATCTTCAGGCTAAACTGTTACGTGTTCTGCAGGAACGGGAAGTCGAGCAGGTCGGGGGGGTGCGGCCGACCAAGGTTGATGTCAGGGTGATTGCGGCCACCCATCAGAACCTTGAAAATCTGGTGGCCGAGGGGCGCTTTCGCGAAGATCTCTACTATCGTCTTGCCGTTATTCCGTTGAATGCGCCGCCGCTGCGCGAGCGTCAAGAGGATATCGGTCTGTTGATCGAGAAGTTTGTTGAGCGCTTCAGTCGCCGGAAGACTGATCGCAAAACGACTTTTGACGCCGTGGCGATGAAAAGTTTAAAGAGTTATCCCTGGCCGGGAAATGTCCGTGAACTGGAAAACCTGATGCAGCGGCTGGTCATTCTCCACCGTGGGAAACGGATTTCGATCAAAGAGTTGCCGGAAAAATACCGCTGTGAGGATTGCTTTATCGAAGATGGTGCTTCATCAGAAGATAACTCAAGGCAAATTTCATCAGACCCGGTTATTTCAGCGCCAGTGGCCGAATGGTCTGAAGAAGGTCTTGATTTTAACGGATTGATCAGCGATTTTGAAGATAAACTGATCCTTC
This sequence comes from Desulfuromonadales bacterium, assembly GCA_016931615.1. Lineage (GTDB taxonomy): Bacteria > Desulfobacterota > Desulfuromonadia > Desulfuromonadales > Geopsychrobacteraceae > JAFGEL01. The sequence goes on along the minus strand of JAFGEL010000066.1, from coordinate 1,172 downwards.
ATGCTTTGAGCAAGACCGGCGGGAACAAAAAGGAAGCCGCCCGTCTGTTGAATCTGAAACGGACGACGCTGATTGAAAAAATCAAGAAAAAGAATCTTGAAGGTTGACCCATCAGGCGTCCGTCTTATGGGATTTCAAATTTCAAATCTGAAAACACCATCTCCAGTGAGACTGTGTCAACTGGTTTCTGTCCGGAAAGTCCCCTTTTTCACCAGCTCGGCGTCAATCCACACATTTGCTTGTGCGGCGTAAAGCACTACGCCTCCGCACAAATGCTTGATATCCTTGATCCGGCAAAAAATGACATCTTTCCAAATCAGAAACACACCATTTGGCTTACAGAGTTTCCGGATGCCAACTAACTGGCTTTTTTGATGTGTTGTGAGACCTTGTCCTGGATTTCATCGTCACTGGCGGGCATGATCAGGATATCTTTAGCCCCGTATTTGACAGCCCGCAGGACCGCAGATTTGGTCCATTCCGGTCCGGCAAAAATGATCGGCGGCAAGGGCCGACCGGCTGACTGCAGTTTGATTGCTGCGGCAAACCCCTTCTCTCCGACTTGAGTCATAATCAGAAAAATTCCCAGGATCCTGTGCTGTTGGAAGAGTTCTTTGACTTCATCCTGAAATGAAAGAATGCGACAGTCGTAACCTGCTGATGCAAGGATTCCGGCAAAGTGCTCGGCATCTTTTTCCTGATCACTGATGGCGAGGACGATTGGGGGTCCGGCTGGTTCTGCTCCCTGCAGAATTTTTCCTGATGATGTCTCTGCAGCGCCGGAAGGTGAAGAGGCAGGTTCTGAGGCCGTCAGTGGCGGTCCACCCCAGTCTCCCGGATCAGGTTCTTCCGTCGATGGTGTCGACGTGGATGAAGGAGCTCCTTTATTTAAGCCTGCCTGCTGTGAGCCCGTGGCCTTTTGAGTTGTCGCCGACGCCGGGATGTCCTCATCCAGATCAAAAATATTCGCCGGGAAGATCAACTGAATGCGGTTGAGATCATATCCTTCAAGATGAATGGCAAAGGAGGCCAGATAAAAAGACCCTTCGGCAAAAGGCTGATCTGCTGCAGGATCAATTTTTGTCGGGACGATGGTCTCCATATCCGTTTTGATAAAACGGATCTGTTTGGGATAGCGGTCAAAAAACACCTGGGTCAGGCTGCCGGCCAGG
>JAFGEL010000065.1 GCA_016931615.1 Desulfuromonadales bacterium | reverse complement strand
CCCGTCACCCCGGAGAATGACCCCAGAGAGACGGGTTTGTCTTTTCTAAATGGTGGAGGTGGCGGGAATCGAACCCGCGTCCGAAAGCTTTCCACGTAAGGCTTCTACATGCTTAGTCTGCAAATTAATTTAACCGGATGAAGCTCCCACAGACAGGATATCCACCAGGCGAGTCTGCTAAAGTTTCGCCATGAAGTCGCAGTCTGTCTTCATGACTAGCCTGCTCAATTAACGTCCCGGCACCCACACAGGCGATGAATACAAGGACGTAGCAGCATTAAGCTGCTAATGCGTAACTAACGTCAGAGTCTGCGTTTAGTTAAGTTGGGCTTTGTTACGGAGCCAGCCCACTCCGGCATGCGACCTTCGTTTCCGTCCCCCGTCGAAACCTTGACACCCCCATTCGAAAAATGTCTGTTTTTTAGTGAGTTAAACAATCACTGACAAGTCATTATGGCATATTTCAGAGAAATTAGCGATGGGCATTTTTGATGGCTTTCGCCATTTCTCGATCCGCCTCTTTACGTTTTAATGATTCCCGTTTGTCGTGCAGTTTCTTACCCGGCCCGACACCCAGTTCCAGTTTGATATAGTTCTTGCTGAAATAGATCTTGGTCGGCACCAGGGCCAGCCCTTTTTGTTCCGTCAAACGGATCAGCTTATCGATTTCGGCATGATGCAACAGCAGTTTACGCATTCGGGTCGGGTCATGATTTTCACGGTTACCGAAGTCATAGGCCGCAATATTCATGTTGTTGATATAAACTTCGCCATCTTTAATACGGCAGAAAGATTCCTTAAGGTTCACCTTGCCGGCCCTGACTGATTTAACCTCAGTCCCGGTCAAAACAATACCGGCCTCAAAGGTCTCGTCGATGTAATAGTCATGGTAAGCCTTTTTATTGGTGGCAATGATTTTTATCCCCATTGTTAAAGGGTCTCACTTTCCGCCAACGGTCTGAAATCAATAGCGACAATGGTCGGCATGAATTTTTCGCGTTTCAGACTGCGGGTAAAAAATCGTATGGCCAGAAATGTCGCCACCAGAAAAAAAGCTCCGCTCAGGGCTGAAAGCAGAGAAGGATCAACCTGCTGCGGGAAACGTTCACCAATAGTCTGACCCAGGATAGCACCGATCAGCAAACCGATAATCGGCACGATATAAAGTAGAAAAGACGACTGTAAAAAATTCCTGGTCGTGGTGACGACCTTAACCCGGTCATTGAGTTTTCCCCCGGCCTGGTTGAAGGCCTCTACCCGCATGGAGTCCTTGTCATCTCCCAGTTGGCATGAACCGGACGAAGGACAATGATGACAGGCGCTGTGCTTGATACACTCTACCACGGCGATCTGCTGTTCTTTCAATTCAATAATGGTTCCATATTCTTCGATCATAATGATTCGCCTGTAGCTGATTATTTCATCTTAAACCAGGGTTGACCATGCAGGACAACCTGTACAATGTCCTGCTGCCTGCCCGGTGCAACAAAATAATCAAAAATATCTTTCTGCGCAACCTCAGTTTCGGCTTTCAGAACCTGGAAACCGGCCTGTTTTCCGAGCTCCAGGGTCCCCAGCCGGTCATCCACTCTCAACGCCTCGGCTCCGCCTTGGGTCGCGAGGCGAAACAAGGTCGGAGCGTCCAGTTCGCCGACAAAACAGCTGGCGGCAGAATTCATCTCATCCCAGATGGACAAGCTGTCGTTACTGGCCAGGCTGTCTGTCCCCAGCGATAATTTTACGCCTGCCGCAAATAATTTACCAGCGGGGGCCTTTCCGACGTTAAGCTTTGTATTTGAGCGTGGGCAGAGGACCAGGGACATATTGTGCCGTGCCAGCACTTCGATCTCATCATCATTAAGCTGAACGCCGTGAACCAGAAGATTCTCAGAAATCAGTCCCCCCTGCTGCTGCAGATATTCGACCGGCCGCAATCCACTGCCCCGGGGGACAAAGTTTTCCCAGCCGACAAAGGGATAAAATTGGCTCGCCATCGGTCCACGGCCCTGTTCAATCAGCGTGGTCTCTTCAGGTGATTCGGCAAGATGCGTAGAACAGAGGATTTTTTCCCGACGACAATGAGCGTAAAGCCGCTGCAGATAATCGGCGCTGCAGGTGTACGGCGAATGCGGAGAAACCCCGAGGGCCAACCGTTCCACGCGCTGGTCTGCTAATGCCACCTTCAGGCGCTCTTCAAGTTTCGGAATAAGCGCGGGATCCTGACCCAGGGTTTCAAGAAAAACCCAGCCTTCAAGAGGGCAGCTTTGATAAACTGAACGGGCTCTATGATGTGCCAGGATATCGCCGACAGCGCCGGTTCCCGAGGCAATTGACAACTCGATGCCATGAGCCAGTGAGCTGGCATAAGCATGTTTATCCAGACCCGCTTTGACCTTGATCAGGCGAAGGATCCAGTCAACAAAATCGACGGGCGATTGAGTTGCACCTGATTTGTTGGCCCATTCGGAAAAATCGCTCAATTCCAGGTGCGTATGGGCATTGACGAAAAGCGGAACGATGATCGCTTCACCATAATCGACAACCTGCACACTAGGATGATTTTTTTTAAGCTCCTGAAACGACCCACGGCTGACGATCCGGCCATCCACAGCAAGCAACGCCCCACCTTCAATGGGTGGGGCGTCACCGGGAACAAGAAATCGCGAGGTATAAATACGGGCTGAATCAGGCATATCTGACCCATTCACAACGAATTTTCAGTTGACTTCAGCAGAATCCTGATCTGATCAAGCAGGCGTTGTACCTCGGTCTCGCGTACGATAGCACATTGTTCCTCCAGAACTGCCGATAAGATCTTTTCATCACTGAGAGGATTGGCCAGCACCGAGCGAAAGACCGTAATCTGTTCATCCTGAGCGTATTTGCTTGCCCGCAAACGTGTCCGTGAGACAAAAGTCTTGCCTGCTTCGCGTTGGCGTTTTTGGACTTCCAGGACGATCTGGTCAAGCAATTGGTTTACCCGCAGCTGCTGTTCGGGAACCAGTCGGGGCAACCGCGACTGCAGCCACTCAGGGTTGAAACGATAGGTCAGGATATTCAACTCAGGACGGGTGATCAGTTCAAAGTTGGGGTGAGCGTTGATCAGTTCAGCGAACTGTCTTGCCCGTTCAATTCCCAGGTCAATCAACAGTTCATAGCCCTTGCGGCCGATAATCGACAGCCCGGCATGAACCAGCATGGCCATTCCCGGACGGGACCCTTCCAGGGTATGACTGCCGAGATCCTTTGAACCGAGACGCAAAATATAATTGGCATGGTGCTCAATTGCTGAAAGCGTTTTCGGATCTTTGAACAGAACCATACCCGCCCCCATCGGTACATAGAGCTGCTTATGTGCATCGACGGTAACGGAATCGGCCCGTTCGATGCCGCTGAGCAGTGCGCGATGAGTCGTGGAAAACAGCGTCGGTCCGCCCCAGGCGGCATCGACATGAAAATGACAGCCGATCTCGGCAGCAAAGTCGGCCATTGCTTCCAGCGGATCGACATGCCCGGTTTCCGTCGTACCGGCGATACCGACGAGAGCCAGAGGTCGAATATTGTTTTTCACCAGACCCAGATAGGCGGTTTTCAATTTCTCCATATCGATACGGTTATCATCATCGGTATCGACCAGAATCAGGTTGTCGCGTCCGAGACCTAAAACGTCAGTGGCTTTCTTCAGGGAATAATGTGCGCGGCGCGAAACCAGTACGGCCAGGCCCTGGCATTGAAGATACTGATAAGCCTTGAACAAACCCTCTTCAGCGATTCCCCGAAAGCCCCCCTGCGGCTTGAAGAGCTGATTACGTGCGGCCCAGAGAGCTGTGGTGTTGGCAATCGTCCCCCCGGAACAGAAGGCTCCGAGAGCATGCCGACTATCATGAATCCAGGTCCGATAAAAATCTTCACTTTCCCGGTAAATCAGGTTGTGCATCATCGCCAGAACCTGGCGCTCCAATGGTGTAAAGGCTTTTGAGGTTTCCACCTTGACCAGATTCTGGTTCAGAGCAGTCATAATCCGCGACAGCGGCAGCATGAAATAGGGCAAGGCCGAAGTCATATGACCGACGAAGCCGGGGGCTGCGGTATGGACCGATTGCGCGACGAGCTTATTTTTGAGAAATTCCGTATAATCCGAAACGAAGGTCGGGTCTTCCGGAACGCTGCAGGCGGAGAAATCTTTCTCTATGTCTTCAAGGCTACGCTCGAGGGCAACAATGTGTTTCTGCAGAAAAGTCGCCACATCCTGGCTGATCGCCTGGTCAACCCGGCCGAGAGTTGAATCGGGAGCCTCGGGGACGGTAAAGATACGGTACAGGTTTTTCAGATTGGCTAATGCAGCTTCAGTCATTGAGCGGCCACCAAAACAGCATTGTCAATCAGCCGGGTCTGGCCGACAAACACGGCCAGCAGCAGAACCGAGTTCTCATCAACCACGGACTGATCCTCAAGCGTCAGGCAATGACAGATACGTACATAGTCAACCCGTGCATCAGGCTGGGCAGAAATCCTTATCTGTACCTGCCGAATGATCATCGCAGCATCATTGTGACCCGAGGCAACCATGGTCCGAGCTTCATGCAGTGATTGGGACAAGACCAGCGCCTGCCGGCGTTGGTCGGGGGTTAAATAAACATTGCGCGAACTCATCGCCAGGCCATCGACTTCGCGATAGATGGGCATACCAACAATCTTGACCGGAAGGTTAAGATCAGCAGTCATTCTTCTGATCACCGCCAACTGCTGAAAGTCCTTCTCACCGAAAATGGCGACATCGGGCTGGACAATGGTGAAAAGTTTGGTGACAACCGTCGTCACCCCCCTGAAATGTCCGGGTCTGCTGGCACCGCAGAGCGTCTCGGTGATCCCCTCGACATCGACATAGGTGGCATAGCCCGAAGGGTACATCTCCCGTGCACCGGGGGCGAAGATGATATCCACCCCGGCCTGAGCCGCCAGTGCCTGATCACGCTCCAGATCACGCGGGTAGTCTTCGAAATCTTCTCCCTGGCCGAACTGGGTCGGATTGACAAAAATCGACAGAACCAGCACATCTCCCCTGCGCCGTCCTTCTTCCAGTAAAGACAGGTGTCCGGCGTGGAGATAACCCATCGTCGGCACAAAACTGATGGTTCTTCCAGCGCGTTTTTCCGCCAGAGCGCGCTGCTGCATCTGGAGTGGTTGATTGATGATATCCATGATTATTTGAAAGAATGTTTCGGCGTCGGGAATTTTTGTTCTTTGACGTCTTTGATATAGGCTTCAATGCCTTCGGTAATTATACCCGAGACATCGGCATAGCGTTTGACGAATTTTGGTGAGTATTTATCACACAGCCCAAGAATATCATGGATGACCAGAACCTGTCCGTCACAGTCGACTCCGGCACCGATTCCGATTGTCGGAATCGTCACAGTTTCAGTCACCTGACGAGCCAGATCACGCGGAATCCCTTCCAGAACCATGGCAAAGGCGCCGGCCGCTTCAACCGCTTTGGCATCAGCGATTATCTTGCGGGCCTGTTCTTCTTCGCGCCCCTGAACGCGAAAGCCCCCCATGCGGTGAACCGATTGCGGTGTCAAACCGATATGACCGACAACCGGGATGTCAATATCAACGATGGCACGAATCGTCGCTGCCATGTGTTCCCCACCTTCAAGCTTGATCGCTTGAGCTCCGGCTTCCTTGATCAGCCTGCCGGCATTGAGACGGGCATCGCGAATATCAGCCTGATAGGACATGAACGGCATATCAGTGACAATAAGCGCCTGTCGGCTGCCTCTGACAACAGCCCGGGTATGGTAGATCATCTCATCAAGAGTCACCGGCAGGGTATTCTCATAGCCGGAGACCACTGAACCGACCGAGTCACCAACCAGAATCATGTCGATTCCAGCTTCGTCCATGAGTTTGGCAAAGGGATAATCATAGGCAGTCAGAACAGTAATTTTCTCCTGCCGCTCCTTCATGGCCATTATCTGAAGAATTGTTTTTCTCGCAACCACAGCAATCCCTATTCAAAAAAAAAGCCCTTCATCGAAACGAAAGGCGTAAGACAAAAAATGTCTTCGGCATGAGCTGTAAAACCTTCCGTCCCGGTCGTCATTCGATCCAGGCGGTATGTTATGCCACGGGGGGCAAGCAAAAGCGGCTCCGGTACGTGTCCCGGGCCAACCTGCTCCCCTGTGAAAGGCGTTCTCGATATAACATAGGCGTTATTTCTCTGTCCAGTCACTTTTCGCCCCGAGATCAGCCCTGAAACCTTGTTTACCTCCGCCATTCTGCCGACAAAGACACCGGTGCAAAGAAACAAGGGCGGAACCGGTCCGCCCTTGTAAACAAGCATAGTGCTTATCAGCTCAGTGGCTGATTAAAAGACTCTCCAGGGTTCTCAACACCACGGTGAAGGGATGGAAGTTACTGGGTTTTTCGGCCATCAATGTCTGCAGCAGACTATCGTAGTTGCGCATTTTCTGACGCCGTTGGGAAAAGTAATTCTCCGGATTGCCTGGTGATTCCTGGGCAACCTGCTGCACAAGGCGAACATTGACGGCATGCAGCGAGCTGACCAGCGATTCCCGTGCCCGACGATCCCAATTGTCGCGTATCGTAACCTTTTCAAGCAGGGCCAGAATTTTCCGGCTGTTGACTTTATTTTCCACCAGCACCCTGATCGCGGCCAGATCTTCAAGATTTTGTCCGGAGCTTTTGACCATGCAGATCAGGGGAAGGAAATCGACGAGGAAATCGAGCACGGCAAATTTGAAGGCGATTTCATGTTCAAGCCCTTCTTCCTTGAGCTGGGCTGTACGTTGTTTACAACGTTCCCAAGCCGCAGCGGGGAGAACTTTCGGCAACATCTGCGCATAATCGAGTAGCTGCTGGTTAATTCTTGCCAGTTCCTCTTCAGAGGACGGTATCACCATGTTGTTGCTCAACGCATAGGAGCAGAATGAACTGAGCAGGTCCTCCAGCGTCATCAACAGCTCGTACTGCCGATCTGAAGACATCTTGTTATCAAGAGCAAAAACTGCTTTGCGCAGCTCTTCCCCGGTCAACAGACTGTCAAAAATCAGGTAGGCGTTGGCTACTTCGACCTGAGTGCTGTCGGTCAGCCGACTGATGGTCTGTAAAAAAGCACTCCCGGCCTGATCGATCACCCGGTTCGTCAACATCGTCGCCGTGATTTCTTTCGCCAACGGGTGACGCGGCAGTGAATCATTGTAACGGTCGATCACCTGCTGAGGGAAATAGTCGAACAGCAGCTGCCGAATAACCTTGTTGTCAGGCAGGTCGGTATCAAGCAGTGCTTTGAAGAGGAACATCTTGCTGTACGCCAGCAACACCGAGAGTTCCGGTCTCAGCAGACGGTTGGGTTGACGCGCCGACACCTCCTTGCGACTGGGGAGAAACTCGCCACGCCGATCCAGCAGTCCGGAACGGCCGAGACGATCCATCAGGTCGAGGAACGGTTCAACGTCTTTTGCACAGCGCAGTTCATCGAGAGACAGGGACAGCGTCTGGCCGTAATTGTTGGCCAGCACATCCTGGCAGACGGTTTCCTCCATCTCTTCAAGGAGAGCATAGCCCTCATCCAGATCTTTCACCCGCCCTTCATGGCGCAACTGGCGCAGAAGAATTTTCAGGTTCACTTCATGGTCCGAGCTGTCCACTCCGGCGGAGTTATCGATGGCGTCGGTATTGATCTTTCCGCCATTAAGGGCATATTCAATCCGCCCAAGTTGGGTCAGCCCCAGGTTGCCTCCTTCACCGACAACTTTAGCCCGCAGTGCCGTAGCATCGACCCGCACGGCGTCGTTGGCCCGGTCACCGGCATCTTCATTACTCTGAGTCGATGCCTTGACATAGGTCCCGATACCGCCGTTCCAGAGCAGATCAACCTGAGCGGTCAGCAGCAGCTTGATCAGACCGGGGACGTCAATACTCTGCGATTTTATCCCCAGCCAGCCGGCCACTTCAGGCGACAGCGGGATCTCCTTCAGCTGTCGTGAAAAGACGCCGCCGCCGGCAGAGATCAGGTCTTTGTTGTAGTCTTCCCAGCTTGAACGCGGCAGGTTAAAGAGCCGCTGGCGTTCCTGGTAAGAGGTTTCCGGATCAGGATTCGGATCAAGGAAAATATGCCGATGGTCAAAGGCCCCGAGCAACTTGGTTTGACGGGAAAGGAGCATGCCGTTGCCGAACACATCGCCGCTCATGTCACCGATGCCGATTACTGTGAAGGGCTCTTCCTGGATATTATGGCCCATTTCACGGAACAGGCGCTTGACGCTTTCCCAGGCCCCACGAGCAGTAATCCCCAGCTTTTTGTGATCATAGCCGTGCGATCCCCCGCTGGCAAAGGCGTCACCCAGCCAGAAACCGTAGGAGTCGCTGACCGCATTGGCCGTATCAGGCAAATGTGCGGTTCCCTTATCTGCAGCCACAACCAGGTAGGGGTCCTGGTCATCATAAGCGATAATGCCTTCCGGCCGCACAATATCATCGGCGGTGCGATTATCCGTCAGATCAAGCAATCCGCGCATCAGAGTCTGGTAGGCTGTTTTGACAATTTCCCCCATCTGCTCACGGTCAGGGCTGAATTCCTTAGTGATGAAACCGCCCTTTGAACCCTCGGGGACGATCACTGCATTCTTGGTCATTTGAGCTTTCACCAGACCAAGCACTTCAGTTCTGAAATCATCGGGACGATCCGACCAGCGGATTCCACCCCGCGCAACCTTGCCGCCACGCAGATGAACGCCCTCCATTTTCGCCGAATGCACATAAACTTCATAAAGCGGCCGGGGCGAAGGCATGTCGATGATGCCCAGTGAGCTGACCTTGAACGAGAAGAAATAATCGTCCTGCTGATAACGCAGGTAAAAATTGGTTCTGATCGTCGAGTCGATCAGGTTGAACAGCGTGCGTAAAATTCTGTCCTCGTTGGGATCACTGACCTCTTCCAGTGCCGCAGCAAGTTCCTGACGAATCGGAGATAAGACTTCGATTTCGCGGGTCATCGGATCGGTCCAATCGGCGGACGGCTTGAAACGACCCTCGAAATAGCGATAAAGCAGGTGTGAAACCTTGGCGTTGTTGATCAGGGCATCGGCGACCCGCTTTTTGGTAAACGGGCTGCCAAGCTGGAAATAGTAATTACGGTAGCCGCGGAAGACATCGATTTCACGCCAGGACAGACCGGTCAACGGTAACAGCCGGTGGAGATAATCATTTTCGACTTCGTTATTCCGCAGGGCCAGCAGGGCTTCGAGCAGCAGGCCCTTGATCTGCTTGAAAGGCAGGCTTTTGGCACTGTTGAGCCTGATGGCGAAGCTCTTGATATAAACCGATTCACCATCGATCTGCAGGTCGGAATCGACCTCATGGAGGACACACAAATCGAGGTTTTGAAGAAACGGCATCAGGTCATTCAGATAACTGCGCCTGAGACTGTAATACTGCAGCCGGTAGTAATCATCCTGCTCGTGAAAAGGTCCCCACAAATCAAAAGCGTCCTGTTTGTTGCGCAACAGGGATTCAAGGTTTTTCACATCCCGTACGGCAAAGCGGGGATGGGTTCTGGCGCGGTAATCAACATGGAATGTCTTGATGTAGCGCTCCCACAGACTGAAGGAATCGTCGGCAAAGTGTTTTTCCAGCAATTCCCTGAATTTCAGTTTCCACGGCATGGCCAGACGCGTCAGCCCCTGCTCAAGCTGGGTCAGGTCGATCTGAATTGCCTTTTTCTGCAGCTGAATATTCGCATGCAGACTGAGATAGTCTGAAGCCAGGTGGATCAGCCGCGTTTCGACACTGACGGCTTTGAAATAGCGCCGCAGATAAACTTCCATACGCTCGATATGCTCGGGCAGATAGTAGTCTTTCGGCATGATCAACAGCAGGGTAATACCGGTTTCCGAGGCACTCGGAGCGATGACCACCTTGACACCGGCCTGGCGATGCATCTGGGTAAATGAGCGGATCATGCGGCGCAGGTCTTCGGCACCCATCAAAAACAACTCGATTTTCGGAAAACTGTTAATGATCTGTACAGTTTTGCGATAATTGTGGCTGTCATGGGGTATTTTCAGTTCGAGCTGGGCCTGTTCGATTTTTTTCTTCAGGGTCGGAATGGTAAAGGTATTTTCATCGATGCTTTTTTGCGTGTAGAACCCGAAGAAGCAGTGTTCACGAAACCGGCCCTCGTCCAACTGTTCACGGAAACCCAGATAAGTCAAACGTTCAAAGCGATGCAGGGGACAGCGCAGATCGGTTTTTTCCAGGTCCACATTTTTGCCATGACCCAACAGTGGGAAAACCGTCTCGGGGGTCAGAGTAACCGCATGGTCCGCCTTGTGGAAAGGCTGACGGTAGAATTCCTTAAGGCCGAGAGACTGTTCGCTTTCTTCTTTGAATCCCGACACGTCAGCATCCTTTGCATAGACATAGCTGCGCGTCGCAACAGGGATAAAATTTTCCTCCTGTAACCAGTCATACAGGGCCTGATGCTGCTCGAGGCCTTTTACCGCACCCAGGGCAGCGATTTTCTGTAACATTTTCGGCCGGTCCCGATAAGCCGTCACGGCGGCTGACAGAATTGTTTTGATCGCCTGTTTCAGTCCATCGATCATTCTGGCCGGAAAACGCTCCAGTTCCATCCAGACAAAAGACTCTCGAGGCAGGTCACTGGCCCCTTCATCAACTTGCTGAATGAGGCCATTTTCCCGTTTGACGGACAGGATCGGATGGCAGATGACACGAAAGTGCAAGGAGCGTCGATGAAGATATTCCTGCAACGAAAAGAAGATGTGATTCGCATCAGGCGAATGAGTAAAAAGATAATAATGCCCCGGCTCTTTCAGAGCCTTGATTTCGACTTCAATCTCATCCTCAGCCTGAAACAGAAAATCCCCGGCCTGACGCAAGTTTTCGACCAGATCAGACAGGCTGAACGGCAACAGCAGTGTTTCTGGAATTTCCTGGCGCAGAATGGTGGCCAGTTTCAGGTAGACCGGCAAGCCACTCGCCTGCCCCTGACGGATCAGTTCCTGTTCAATTAACTCAGGCTGATAAATATCAACCCGATCTGCTGAGGTTTGTCCACGTCTTACGACCGTCACCTTCATACAAAACTCCCGTAAACTCGGAAAAAAGGATAAAATTCAACATTGTCACAGAAAAATCAGTCACAACTAAAGAATCATAGATCACGAGTAACGCCTTATCAAGCATAGTTTTATAAATGTTTAATTGTCTTGAGTGATAAATTCTCTGGTGAGATCGGAGAAATTTTTCAGGGTCAGGGTTTCGCCTCGAGTGGATGGAGAGATTCCCGCATGAGAAAGAGCGGTATCGACCGTATCGGGATCGAATCCGGCGGCACGCAGGCTATTTTTGATCGTTTTACGTCTTTGGGTGAACGCTCCTTTGACCACTTTTTTGAACAGCTCGGCATCAATCGGATCGACCCTTGGAGAAGAGAGTGGTTTGAAATGCAGAACCACGGAGTCAACTTTCGGCGGCGGCCTGAAAGCCCCCGGTCTGACCAACGCGACTTTATCGATATCGAACCAGAGCTGGCAGAGCACCGAGAGGATGCCATAATCCTTGCTTCCGGGTGAGGCCACCAGACGCTCCCCTACCTCGCGTTGAAACATCAGCACCAGGCGTTGAAAGAGGTCGCGGTGATCAAGCAGACGGAAAACGATCTGGGAAGAAATATTGTAAGGAAGGTTGGCCACCAGGGTATAGGGTGGCCGGGTAAAAAGCGTCCGCCAGGGAAGTTTGAGCACATCACCGGCATGCACGATTAAGTTTGCATCGCCACGCTGCTCAAGGCGCTCGATCAGATCCCGGTCGATCTCCACCACCTGAACCTGCTCAGCGGCCGGCAAAAGTCGGTCGGTGAGAACCCCAAGCCCGGGACCGATTTCAATGACCCGCTGATCTGGATCCAGTTGGGCCGCAGCAATGATTTTATCGATCACCGCAGGGTCATGCAGAAAATGCTGGCCAAAACGCTTTTTGGTTCTGTATGTCACCGGCTAATCTTCCTCGTAGGCCCGTTTACGCGGCCACCGGGCTATTTTCATATGACGTAAACTGGGAACAAAACGCACGGTCAGTGAATAACCGATGATCGCCGCAGGAATGCCCAGAACCAAACTTCCGACCAGAAGAGGAGCACCGACCTGCATGCCGATTGACCAGCTCAGTTCGTAGGACAACTGATCCGGGGCCAGAGGCGGATGACCGAGAATCAGCCGGCCAATCTGATATTCAAGCCCGTAGATCAGCGGTGCGGTTACAGGGTTGGTGACCCAGACCCCGATAAAGGTGGCGATCTTATTCTGGCGTAAAAGAAAAGCAAAAAGGATAGCCAGCAACAGCTGAAAACCAAAAGTCGGGGTAAAACCGAGAAACAGGCCAAGAGCCATCCCCCGCCCGATCGCATCGGGATCAGAACGTATTCGCGCCAGGCGGATCACGTTCAGTTTGGACTGTCTGAAAAAACCCCAGCGTCGCCACATATAAGCTGCAACTATCCCCAGACGACTTGTTCCAGCGGCCAGCTGGACACAGCATTGAGATCGAACCCGGACGACGCTCCCCGCGACAGGTAATAATCACCCGCAACCGCCAGCATGGCGGCGTTGTCAGCACAGAGGACCGGGGAAGGAAAATAAACCGTGCGTTCCGAACCCTCCGTCAGTCGGGAAAGATGTTGGCGTAATCCTGAATTACAGGCGACCCCGCCGGCGACCACAATGCGCTCAAGATTCTCTGCTTCTGCCGCACGCAGAATCTTCTGGGTCAGAACGTCAACCACAGCGGTCTGAAAAGCACAAGCGATTCGACCGATCAGCTCTTCACCAGGCGGGTTTTCGAGTCGATGGAGATAGTTGAGCACGGCTGTCTTGACCCCTGAGAAGCTGAAATCAAGGGTGTTTTTTTTCAACAGAGGCCGGGGAAAAACAATGCCTCCATCATCATGGGTTGCCGCCAGTTTATCGATAATCGGCCCACCCGGATAACCAAGACCGAGCATTTTTGCGACCTTGTCAAAAGCTTCACCCGCAGCATCATCAACCGTCCGACCCAAAAGGCGATAACGGCCAATGCCTTCAACCCGGTAAAGATGGGTGTGACCACCCGACACCGCCGCGGCGAGAAAAGGAAAATCAACCTGTTGCTCCAATTGAATGGCCAGAATATGACCTTCGATGTGATGCACGCCGATGAGCGGAATACCCAGGGCATAAGCAAAAGCCTTGGCGAAGGAAACTCCGACCAGCAGAGCTCCGACCAGCCCGGGACCACGCGTGACAACGATACCTTCAAGTTCGGCCTTGTTTACTGATGCCTTAGACAGGGCTTCTTCAACTAACGGATTAATTACTTCAAGATGCCGTCTGGACGCCAGTTCAGGCACGACTCCGCCGTAAACTGCATGCAGTTCAACCTGTGAGGCGATCAGATTGGAACGGATCTGCCGACCGTCTTTGACGACTGCGGCAGCCGTCTCGTCACAGGAACTTTCAAGAGCCAGTAAAAGCATTGATCAACTCTGCACTCTAAAGTAAATTAGCCGCCAGCTCGGCGAGCAGCGAGCGCTCTCCCTTGCTTAAGGTCATATGTCCGGCAATATCCTGGCCCTTAAAGCGTTCGACCGAATAAGAGAGACCGTTACTGGCGGAATCAACATAGGGATTGTCAATCTGATAGGGATCACCGGTCAGAACAATTTTGGTCCCTTCCCCGGCCCGCGTAATAATGGTTTTAATCTCATGTGGTGTGAGGTTCTGTGCTTCGTCGACAATCATGTACTGGCGAGGAATCGAACGTCCACGAATATATGTCAGGGGTTCGATTTCCATCAGGCCGAGATCGATCAGTTCCCGATAACCGCGTTTGCGCTTCCCTCCTTCATCGTAGGAAGAAAGCAATAACTCAACGTTATCAAAGATGGGCTGCATCCAGGGGGACAGTTTTTCTTCAACATCTCCGGGCAAAAAACCCAGGTCCCGGCCCATCGGGAAAACCGGACGTGACACAAGCAAACGGTTGTAAGTACTCTCATCTGCGGTCTTCAACAGCCCCGCCGCAATGGCAATCAGGGTTTTCCCGGTGCCGGCCTTGCCCACCAGGGAAACCAGTTGAACATCATCATTGAGGAGCAGATCAAAAGCAAACTGCTGTTCACGGTTGCGCGGATGAATGCCCCAGATTCCTTCCTTGGGAGTTTTCAACAAGGCCACCACCTCTTTGCTCAGCGCGTTGTAGCGCCCAATTGCGGTGTGCGAAATATTGGTTTCATCAATCAGTGTGAGCCCCTGGTTGGCAAAGAAATCACCTTCTACCGCCAGGGATCCCTGCTCAAAGAATCGATCGATATCATCCTTGGGCAGATATATTTCACTGCACCCGGTGTACAGGTCTTCCACCGGAACTTTGTCATTCTGATAATCTTCGGCAAACATGCCGATGGTATCGGCCTTGATCCGCAGGTTGATATCTTTGGTGACGAAGAAAACCGTCCCTTGAGGCGAGTTCTCTTGCAGATCCCGGGCGACCGCCAGAATCCGGTTGTCGCCCCGGTCGACGCGGAGTTCCGGAGGCAACTTTTGCAGGAACTCTTCCTTGTAAATGGCAACCTTGAGAACCCCGCCATTCTCCAACGGCACTCCTTCCACGAGCTTATATTGCAGACGAAAAGCGTCGATCATTCGGGAAATCTGGCGGGCATTGCGGCCGGTTTCACTCTGATCTTTCTTGAAACGGTCGATTTCTTCGATGACCGTCAGGGGAAGCACAACGGTATTATCGGAAAATTTTAGGATCGCCTGCGGATCATGCAGCAGGACATTGGTATCAAGAACATAAGTTTTCATGGCGAATCCATTTCATATCTCATCAGCACATTCATCAGGTTTGACTTATTCGCTTGATAGCATCAATAAAAGTATCGATTTCATCATCCGTGCTCAGCCAACCGGGACTGACTCTCACAGTGCCACCCGGGTAAGTTCCGATGGTTCTGTGGGCATTAGGAGCACAGTGGAGGCCCACACGGACGGCGATGCAAAAGTCACGATCAAGAATGAAACCTATTTCAGCGGGATCACGTCCGCTGATGTTGAACGACAGGGCACCACAGCGCTGTTCAGGGTCTCCAGGCCCGTAAACCTGAACCCGGTCAATGCTCTGCAAGCCACTCAAGAGCTTTTCACCGTGCAGCCGATCACGCTCCCGAATCGCGTCGATTCCGATCTGCCGAACAAATTCGAGTCCTGCTTTCAAACCGGCCAGGCCAGGAGAATTTTGAGTACCGGACTCGTAGCGCTCGGGGCTCTGTTCCGGCTGACGATCAGAGCCGGATTGAGTTCCGGTCCCCCCATACATCAGCGGGATTAATTCGAGGCCTTTGCTGAAGTAGAGAAATCCGGTTCCCTGGGGCCCGAACAATCCTTTGTGGCCGGGGGCGGCCAGCAGGTCGATGCCGTCAGCCTGAATATCAATCGGAATGGTTCCGGCACTCTGTGCGGCGTCGAGCATAAAAATGATCCCCTGTTGATGACACCAGGGCCCCAATTGATCAATCGGCTGAAGCGAACCGCTGACATTGGAACAATGGCTGACACACAACAGGCGTGTCGGCTGAGCAAGGCAGGCTTGTTTCACCGCTGCTACATCCAGTATACCGCTGACGGGATCAGAATTCACCTGGACGACATCAACACCACGCTCACGCAAGGCCCTTAAAGGACGCATAACGGCATTATGCTCCATACTGGTCGTGACAACCCGGTCTCCCGCGGTTAACAAACCAAACAGAGCCAAGTTGATCGCCATTGTCGCGCTGGCGGTAAAAACAAAATGATGTGAATTTTCGGCATTGAACCGCTCGGCCAGCAGTTCGCGGGTGTCAAACAGCAGACGGTCAACCGCCAAGGCCTGTTGGTGACTGCCCCGTCCCGCGCTGCCGCCTCCCTGAAGTGTTTCCATGACGGCCTGGTAAACAGAATCAGGCTTGGGAAAACTGGTCGCGGCATTATCCAGGTAAATTCGTTTCACTCCATGGCCCCGTGGATTTAAAGGATTGTGAAGGATACTTAAATTTATTCTTTACGACAAGCACAACCTCAAAGCCGGCGACAACTGTCATGACTATTTAGAATTCCATCATGTTCCCCCAGTCTCGCGTCGGGAGGTTCAAAAAACCGACGCCGATCATTGGAGCATTCAAACTTGACACACACTAGATGTAGTGGTCTATATTCTCTCGCTACAAAATATTGTATTCAAGTCGACATAAAAGTCTATTCTCTTGATTCAGCAAATGTAAAAACGGAGGCCCAGCCATGACCAACACGAACCAACCCGCCCCCCTGAAACTGTCAAAAAACGCCATGACAGTCCTCGCCAAACGTTACCTGAAACGCGACAGCCAGGGCAATCCCATTGAACAACCTGAAGATATGTTTCGCCGCGTGGCGCAAACAATCAGTGCAGCCGAACCATCCGGATCAGCACAAAGTGAAAATTTTGAAGAACAATACTACCAGATGATGACCCGTCTTGACTTTCTCCCAAACTCTCCCACGTTAATGAACGCGGGACGTGAATTGGGTCAGCTCTCAGCCTGCTTCGTGTTGCCGGTTGGCGATTCCATGGAAAGCATCTTTGAAGCAATCAAAAATACCGCCTTGATCCATAAGAGTGGCGGTGGCACCGGGTTCTCCTTTTCGCGCATCAGACCGGCAAATGATACCGTCAACTCGACCAGCGGGGTATCGTCGGGCCCAATTTCATTCATGCAGGTCTTTGACGCAGCGACGGAAACGATCAAACAGGGTGGCACACGGCGTGGGGCCAACATGGGGATTCTACGTATCGACCATCCCGACATCATGGATTTTATCATGGCCAAAAGGGATCAGACGATCCTGACCAATTTCAATATTTCCGTCGGTATCACCGAAGAATTCATGGAAGCGGTCGAGAATGGACATGATTACGATATCATCAACCCGCGTGACGGGCGGGTGGTCAAACAACTCAACGCGACGAAAGTCTTTAACCAGATCGTTGACATGGCTTGGACCAACGGCGAACCGGGAATCGTGTTTCTCGACCGTCTGAACCGCGACAACCCGACCCCTCACGTCGGCGAGATCGAAAGCACCAACCCCTGCGGCGAACAACCTTTGCTGCCGTACGAATCCTGCAATCTCGGTTCTCTGAACCTGGCCAACATGGTCAACGACGGCGAAATCGACTGGGCAAGGCTGGAGAACGCTGTGCGGCTTTCGACCCGGTTTCTCGACAACGTTATTGAAGCCAATCGCTATCCTCTGCCTGAAATCGACGAAATGACCCGGGCAAACCGCAAAATCGGCCTGGGCGTGATGGGCTGGGCGGACATGCTGATTCTTATGAACATCCCCTATAACAGCAGCGAAGCTCTTGCTCTGGGTGAAAAGGTCATGGCTTTCATCAACGACAAAGCCCATGAGCAATCTGCACAACTGGCGGTGGAACGGGGAGTTTTCCCCAATTTCCCCGGAAGTATCTATGACCAGAGCGGGTCGGGACCGATGCGCAATGCCACCTGCACGACAATTGCCCCGACCGGCACCATATCGATTATTGCCAACTGTTCCAGCGGCGTGGAACCGTTGTTCGCAGTCTCCTATGTGCGCCAGGTTCTGGATAATAACAAGTTGATAGAGGTTCACCCCCTGTTTGAACAGATTGCCAGAAAACACGGTTTTTACAGCGCGGAGTTGATGCAGGAGATCGCTGAGAAAGGGACCGTTCAGGGGATTGATGCAGTCCCTGAGGATATCCGCAAGATATTTGTCACGTCACATGACATTACCCCCGAAGATCATGTCCGGATGCAGGCGGTCTTCCAGAAACATACGGACAACGCAGTATCTAAAACCGTTAATTTCTGTCATGACGCCACCCGTGATGATGTCGCAACGGTCTATCGCCTGGCTTACAAGGAAGGATGCAAAGGGGTCACCATTTACCGTGACGGCTCCCGGGATATGCAGGTTCTCTCTGTTGCCGGCAAAGGGGATGAGGAAAAGAAAGTTGACAGTGTTATTCCGATGGAAAGCAAAAAACCATCGCGCAAACGTGAGCGCCCGCGTGCCCTGACCGGCTCAACTTACCAGATGGAGACCGGGTGCGGACCGCTGTATATTACCATCAATCAGGATGAAAACGGTCTTTTCGAACTTTTCACCACCATGGGTAAAGCCGGTGGCTGTGCCGCTTCTCAATGTGAAGCCATCGGCCGTCTCGTCTCGCTGTCCTGGCGCAGTGGCGTCCAGGCCCGACAGACGGTTAAACAACTGATCGGCATCACCTGTCACAAACCTGCCGGGTTTGGCAACAATCGTATCACCTCCTGTGCTGACGCTGTCGCCAAAGCGATCGAACTGCACATGCTCAACGATGAGGACATGCCGACCCGCTTTGTCAGTAATGGCGGAGCCTGCCCTGATTGCGGCGGCCCGGTCGAACATGAGGGGGGATGCTGCGTCTGCCATGCCTGCGGCTATTCTGAATGCGCCTGAACCGTGAAGCAGAGTTCCTGGGATGCAATCTGCCGACGCTGTGGTGCCTGTTGCTTTGAAAAGAAGATCGATCGGCGGGGAACGGTTCTGACAACATCTGTTCCTTGCCGTTTTCTAGATATTCATGAACGCTTGTGTACGGCCTATGAACAACGTTTTCAGGTCATGCCGGACTGTATCCAACTGACACCGGACAACATCTCCACCCTGAAATGGCTGCCACAGGAATGCGCCTATCGGCAATATCTTCCAGCGCAGGGTGATTCGTAAAAAATATTTGTTATAATTCGATGACGAGAAACAGAAAAAATAACAAAAACGATTTATTGCAATATTGCAATTAAATATATGGACAAAAATTTTCGAATCGGTCAAAATGCTTTTTTTGCTATTGACCCCGAGCCTTCCCCCCCCTCCAAGGCTCGGGGTCTTTTTTTTGCGAACCCGGCTTTAACAGCTCCATTCAAAACTATGCTGACGTCAACATTTGACCGTACCTGTAGAGGTCCTCGCAGATGATGCGCCATGCTCAACCCAAAGTACTTTTTTCCTGGTGCCTCTACGATTGGGCTAATTCTGGTTTTGCCACTGTCATCCTTGCCGCGGTTCTGCCGGTATATTTCGTGTCCCTGGTTCCTGAAGATGGCGCCAGGCTGCCTTTTATCGGCCATACGTCCTCTGCCGCGAGCTTATGGGGCTACAGTGTTTCATTGTCGATGATCCTGCTGGCAGTGGCAGCTCCGTTCCTCGGAGCATTAGCGGATCGCCATGCCCGGCATAAATCGTTGATGATGATATTCTGGCTGGGTGGGTGCGCGGCAACGGCGGCCCTGGCCTTCAGTGGTCCCGAAGATTATCTCCTGGTCTCGGGGCTGTTTATTATCGGCAACCTGGGCTTTGCCGGAGCCAATATATTCTACAATTCCTACCTGCCTCTTCTCGTTCCATCACATCAGGCCGACCGTCTTTCCGCCCGGGGGTTTGCTTACGGTTATATCGGTGGCGGCCTACTGCTGGCCATCGTCTTTACAATCATCATGCTGGCGGAAAACCTCGGATTTTCCGACCGGGCGGCAGCCACCCGTTGCGGTTTTTTTCTGACTGCTTTCTGGTGGTTTGTTTTTGCCCTGCCGACATTTTTTTATCTGCCCCGAACACAATCAACTTTCAGCCGGGAAGCTCCGCAACCCCGCCAGAGCTACCTGAGCCAGTTCAGACAGTTGCTGCGTTACCGCGATCTGAGTATTTTTCTAGTCGCGTTCCTGTGCTACAACGACGGCATTCAGACCATCATCAGTGTCTCAGCGGTCTTTGCGCGTGATGAATTGCAGCTCGGGCAGGGAACTATTATCGGCTGTTTTCTGATGATTCAATTCATGGCCATGCCGGGTTCTCTGGTTTTTGCCCGTCTCAGTGAAAAAGTCGGCACGGCACAAGCCATTCTGGTGAGTCTGATCATCTTCCTCGCGGTCTGTTTTTACGCCTATCGAATCCAGACGGCTATCGAGTTCTGGATTCTCGGCAGTGTGATCGCCCTGGTTCTGGGGGGCAGTCAGGCCCTCAGCCGTTCACTCTACGCCAGTATGGTTCCACGAGAAAAAAGTGCTGAATTTTTCGGTTTTTTTACTATCAGCTCGCGCTTTGCTGCGATCTTTGGTCCGCTGCTGTTCGCGTTGATCGCGGATGTCAGCGGCAGCTCGCGGAACTCAATTGTGGCTCTCGGAAGCTTTTTTATAATCGGCGGAGGCTTACTGCTGCTGGTAAATGTTCAGCGGGGAAGAAATCTTGCGAAAACCTCTACAGAGCCTTTCAATGAAAGTATCGATATCAAATGAAGTGAGCAAATCACTTATCTGCTTGACGTGAAAAAAGCCACCGCGCATCTCCGGGCAACTCCGGCCGCTCAGGCAGCAAAACTTCAACCTTAGCGATCTTGCCGTTTCGCCAGTACTCAACCTCGACACAATCCCCGACATTGAAAGAACGGACGACCTCTGCAACGGTTTCCAGATCATCCAGAGAAACACCATTGACGCTGGTCAACACATCGCCACCCAACAGAAATTCCCTGAAACCGAACCTGGCAGGATAAGTCCCTCCTCGCAAACCTATTTTTTCAGCTGGACTCCCCGGTTCTATTGTTTCAACCAGAAAACCTGGTGAAATATTGAGGCTCATCGCCATAGGAAATGAAATTATCTGTCCATAAATACCATACCAGGTGCGTGAAACGTGCCCTGAATCAATTAATTGCGGGACCAGTTCCTCTATCAACCCGACAGGAATGGCGAAGTTTATATTTTGACCGTTAATCAGGTGAAGGGTATTGATGCCGATTATTTCACCACAGAGATTAACCAGAGGACCTCCTGAATTTCCCGGACTTATCGGCGCATCGGTTTGAATATAAGGCATCATCCAACTGAAAGTTGACAGTGGAATGACTCGTTCAAGGGCGGAAACGATGCCGCTGGAGGCAGTTTTTCCGATACCCAACGGATAACCGATAGCCATCACCTGATCCCCGACAGCATAGGACCATTTCTTTGCAAATTTAATTTCGGGAAGTGCTGAATTCGGCGGAATCCTGATGACTGCCAGGTCAGAAATCAAGTCCATTCCAATGACTTTCCGCCTCGAGGAGAGGACCTTCATCAACATATGAGACCAGCACTTGAGCGGAACCATAAACAACATGCGCATTGGTCAAAACATGGCCTTCATAATCGATCACCAGACCAGATCCGATACATCGATTTACTCTGCACAACGCACTGTAAGGATCAATGCTGATGGCGACAACCCTCACAACCAGCGGAGAGACATCGTTGAATGCAGCAGAAAAGGATTTTTCACATGATGATGCAATAGAAAATTGAACAGGGCAAACGGCAAGAAAAAGGATTGATAGAAAGAATCTTTTTATAGGACCTCCCAGAAAGATAACAGGTCCTGGAGATGATTTCTGAATCACTTCAGCACAGAAAACTTGTTGTTTAATAATTCAAACAGACTTGAAAGGAATGTCAACCACGTGAAAAACAGTCGTTAATCGCCACAAGGCTCATGAGGATACATAGATTTTGCCCTTAAGGGTTTCACCGTTGGCCTCAGCGATAGTGACAGGAATCAGGGTGCCTGCTACACCCTCGTCTGCCTCAAAATTGACTGGAAGATAAAACTCAGAAAGTCCTTTTTTCAGATTATTACTAACCTTACCTTCAACGACAACATTAAGTATCCGGCCAATAAATGAGTTAGAATACGCGGTCAATTTATCTGTCCCGACTTGACGTAAACGGGCAGCACGAGATTTGATGACATCCCCCGGCAATTGGCCTGACATCTCCGCAGCAGGAGTCCCGGGACGGCGGCTGTAAGGGAAAACGTGCATGTGGGTAAAAGGTAATTCATCGAGCAGTTCAAGGGTCTCGATAAAATCCTTATCCGTTTCACCGGGAAAACCGGCAATAATATCGAGTCCGATCGCTGCATCAGCATGACGTTGTCGAATTGCGAGTAGCAGATTTCGATAAAAAGCCGTCTTATAATGGCGGTTCATCCGCTCAAGCACCCTGTTGGAACCTGCCTGTAGCGGGATATGCAAGTGGGGACAGATCCAGGAACTGTCGGCGACATAATCCAGCAGATCAAGGCTCAGTTCCGTAGGTTCGATGGATCCTAAACGCAGCCGCCCCTGAAAGTCCGATTTTTCTATCTCCTGCAGCAAGGTCAACAGATTGGTTGATGGGTCAAGATCAAGACCGTATTGGCCGATGTGAATACCGGTGAGGACCACTTCGGGGTAGCCGTTGGTCGACAACTCTTCAATCTGCCTGACCACAGCGTTTATTGGAACCGAGCGGCTTCGACCACGCGCATAGGGAATAATGCAATACGAGCAGAAGGCATCACAGCCGTTTTGAATCTGGACAAAAGCCCGGCTGCGCTGCTCAAAGCCGGTCAGGCTGAGGGGTTCGATGCTGTGCTGTTCACGAATATCGGAAACCCTGATCATCGCGTTTGATTTTGCAGCGTGGAGATGCTTTAGAAGTTCCGTTTTTTCTCGGTTGCCCAGAACCAGGGTCACGCCTGGAAGCCGTTTCAAGCTCTGAGGATCAATCTGCGCATAGCATCCTGTCACGATAATACGGCTTGCCGGATTGAACCGTTTGGCCCGACGGATTAAATTTCTTGATTGTGCATCCGTCGCCGCCGTCACTGTACAGGTATTGACAATCACCAGGTCAGCGCCACTGGAAAAATCGACCGGCCGATAACCGGCATACTGCAACTGTTCTCCCATGGCCGCCGATTCAAACTGATTAGTTTTGCAACCCAGAGTGACGATCGCATAGGTTGCAGTCATTGAATCCAGCCTCCGCCAATAACCCGATCATCTTCATAGAAAACAGCTGCCTGACCCGGGGTGATGCCTTCCTGCGGCTGCTCGAAAACCACGCGCGCCTTTCCATTATCAAGCAGTTCAACCCGTGCAGGGGCTTCCCTGTGCCGATAGCGGATACGACACGAACAGGAAAACACCGGTTCAGGCCGACCCATATTCAGGCAACAGCGATTGAGGCTCAGTTCCCTGCCCTGCAGACAGTCTCGCTCCCCGACGATGACCCGCTGATTTGCAGCATCCAGAGCAATAACATAAAGAGGTTCACTCCAACCGATCCCCAGGCCTTTGCGTTGCCCGACGGTATAATGAAAGGTCCCCTGATGCTTTGCCAGGACCTTACCGGAAACATGAACAATCTCACCGGCCAGATGGTCAGTGTCTTTTTCTCTCGAGAGGAAAGCGGCATAATCACCATCCGGGATAAAACAGATATCCTGGCTTTCCTTTTTTTCGCTGAGTTCCAGATCCAGCCGGGAGGCGTAATCCCTCACCTGCTGTTTGGTCAGGTCTCCCAGAGGAAATAAACAGTGTCGCAGTTGGTTATGTTGCAGAGTGAACAGAAAATAGCTCTGATCCTTTATTGCATCCCGCCCCTTTCGCACCTGGTAGTGACCGTCTATCAGCGTCCGGGCGGCATAATGCCCGGTTGCCAGGTAATCGGCTCCCAGTTCCTGCGTGATGACCTGAAGCTCTCCAAATTTAAGAAATTGATTACACAGGATACAGGGATTGGGTGTGCGGCCGGCGAGATAATCATGACAAAAAGGATCGACAACCTTTTGGCGAAACCTTGACATCAGATCATAGGCATGAAACGGGATATCAAGACGGGAAGCCATCTCTTCCGCCGCAGCCACAACCTCTGACTGCCCGTTCAGATTCTGTTCAGCCCACAAATGCAGCGTAACCCCGATGACCTCGTAGCCCTCTTCCTTCAACAGCAATGCCGCAACTGAGGAATCGACACCTCCACTCATGGCAACAACGACTTTTTTTTTCAAAACAGCCTCAATTGACAAAGAAGGGCTCCGCAACTGCAGAGCCCTCCTCTTGTCGATATTTCAATCTTTTTAAAATTAAGCCGGATGCTTTTCCCGATAATCCTTGATCGCTTCATGCAAGGCGTCGGCAGCAAGATTAGAACAGTGCATCTTGGCCGGCGGCAGACCGTCCAGGGCTTCGGCAACAGCCTGATTGGTGAGAACCAAAGCCTCATCAATGGTCTTGCCGATCGCCAGTTCCGTCACCATTGACGAGGTCGCAATAGCCGCGCCGCAGCCAAAAGTTTTGAATTTGACATCCTGAATGACGTCCCCTTCGACTTTCAGATAAATTTTCATGATATCGCCGCAAGAGGCGTTACCCACCTCTCCGACACCATTGGCGTTAGCTATTTCACCGACATTGCGCGGGTTGGAAAAGTGATCCATGACTTTTTCTGTATACATAATTATTCTCCCTGTTATTTCAGCTATTTTCAGGCACGATGAACCATACGACACTCATCACAAGACAGAGGCGTCGGCTCTTCCCGATTATATAACGGACTCATTTCCCGCAACCGTTGAACGATCGGGGGCAGTTCATTTAAAACATAGTCAATCTCTTCTTCGGTGTTGTCCGGCCCCAGACTGAAGCGGGTGCTGGAATGAGCAAGAACGATATCAACGCCCATGGCTCCCATAACATGCGAAGGCTCCAACGAACCGGAAGTACAGGCTGAACCTGAGGATGCAGCGATCCCTTTCATGTCAAAGAACAGCAGCAGCGACTCACCTTCAATATAATTGAAACTGACATTCAGGGTGTTCGGCAACCTCAGATCAGCATCGGGGTGCCCATTGAGCTTGACCTCGGGAATGGTCTCCAGAATCCCCTGCTCCAGTTTGTCCCGCAGTTGACGGACATAGGCATAATTGCTGTCAAGATCTCTCAGGGCCAGTTCACAGGCCACTCCCAGCCCGACAATGCCGGCGACATTATGGGTTCCGGCACGACGATTGCGTTCCTGATGACCACCGTGCATGAAGCGGTTGATTTTAGTTCCACGTTTCAGATACATGGCCCCGACCCCCTTCGGAGCCCCGATCTTGTGCCCTGAAATGACTGCCATGTCGACATTGGCTGCCCGCACGTCCACCGGGATCTTCCCCGCCGCCTGGACGGCATCGGTGTGAAATCTGACCCGATGTTTTTTGGCGATCGCGCCGATTTCGCTGATCGGAAAGATATTCCCTGTTTCATTGTTGGCCCACATGACCGAAATCAGTATGGTCTGAGGGGTGATGGCTGCTTCGAGTTCCTTTAGATCCAGCATACCGTCGCGATCAACACCCAGGTAGGTGACCTCAAAGCCATCCTTTTCAAGAGCTTCACAGGTTTCCAGCACGGCAGGATGTTCCACCGCTGTGGTGATGATATGGTTCCCTTTATGCTTCAAAGCCTCGGCGGTCCCTTTGATGGCATAGTTATCACCTTCACTGCCGCAGGAGAGAAATATCACTTCCGCTGGTGAGCAATTCAACAGCTCAGCCACCTGCTCACGGGCTTTTTCTATGGCACTGCTGACCATCCGGCCGGCCCAGTGGACACTTGAAGGGTTACCGAACTGCTCACGAAAATAGGGCAACATCGCGTCAAGAACTTCTTCTTTCACAGCGGTAGTCGCATTGTTGTCCAGGTAAATCTTGTTCACAAAAAACCTCCGGTTTAACGAAAAATGGGTTTAACTGTTCGACACGCAGCCCGTCAGCCGCTGTCGCCCGTCATTGGTTAAATCTTCAAGAGTCATCGATGCCAGGAAACTGCGGATTTGCTGTCCCAGTCCCTGCCAGACGGCCTGGGTCGTGCACTCAAGACCGCAACTGCAGCTGCCGTCATCATTCATACAGGACAACGGCATAATCGCTTCTTCAACCGTATCGATGATCTGATCTATCGTTATGTCCGCGGGATGACGCGCCAGAACATAACCGCCGCCCGGGCCCCTGACACTCTGAACGATCTCGCCACGACGCAGCTTGACAAAGAGCTGCTCAAGGTAATTCAGGGAAATCTTCTCCTGCTCGGAAATCGCCTTAATCGTCACAGGCGCCCCGTCGCTGGTCAGGTTCAGGCTGACCAGTGCCCGCACTGCGTACTGTGCTTTGGTTGACATGCGCATCAGACGACTTCTCTCTGCTGAGCGTTTCTTTCATATTCCGCCAGCTCGGACTGCAACCTTTTTTGCTCTTTTTGCAATTCTTCGACCTGGTCTTCGAGACGATGGAGCTGATCAAAGACACAACTGACCGCTTTGGCAACCGGATCGGGCAGTTTGTCATGCTCCAGGTCGACACCAACCCGCTTTTCACCCGACATCACAACGCGCCCGGGAATACCCACCACGGTGGCATTTTCAGGGACTTCTTTCACCACGACCGAATTGGAACCGACTTTACAGTTGTCCCCAAGAGTAAAAGGACCCAGAATTTTTGCTCCCGAACCGATAATCACGTTGTTACCCAGAGTCGGATGCCTTTTCTCTTTTGCCCAGGACGTGCCACCCAGAGTGACGCCGTGGTAAAGGGTACAGTTATCACCGATCTCTGCCGTCTCACCGATCACGACACCCATGCCATGATCGATAAAAAAGCCTCGCCCGATGGTCGCTCCCGGATGAATCTCGATGCCGGTCAAAAAGCGTCCGACATGGGAGATGAAACGTCCGGCGAGTTTTAAATTGTTGACCCACAACCAGTGGGACAAGCGATAAAAAATCATCGCGTGGAAGCCTGGATAGCAGAGAACAATCTCAAAAACACTTCTGACGGCCGGGTCACGGTCAAAAACAACTCGTAAATCTTCTTTTAGATGAGAAAACATTCCGGCTTACCTCCAGCGATTACATTATCCCACAGATTCGATACCAGATAAAAGATGTAAAGTTTCAAACACCGAATGATATTTTTTTACATTTACCATCCAAAATCTAGCAATTTACTAGCATACCCGACTATTTCTGTCAATTTTTTTCAAACATTTTAGTCAGGTATTATAAGACCTTGCCCAGGCATCAGGGCGCAACCGGAAAGCACCCTTTAAATGTCGTGATATTGATACCCTCGGAGCGTTCTTATCAGTCGACAACTGTATAAAAATCACCTATAATGCATGAGTTTTGTGCGGGTCAAATGTCCCGGATGTCTATCCCAATGCATAAGGAGTGAGAAGATGCCAGATTTCAAGTATCAGGATCCAATGCCCTTAGGTGCAGAATCGACCAAGTACTACAAGATTGAAGGATCCGAACAGTTCGTCAGCGTCGTGAATTTTGATGGCCAGAATGTCCTCAAAGTCGATCCCCAGGCGTTGACGGTTCTCTCCAACACCGCCATGCGCGATGTCTCTTTCCTGTTACGGCCGGATCACAATGAACAGGTTGCCAAAATCCTCAGTGACCCTGAGGCTTCCGACAACGATCGCACTGTCGCCATGGCATTTCTGCGTAATGCTGAAATAGCCGCCAATTTTGAGCTGCCCTTCTGTCAGGACACGGGTACCGCCACGGTTATCGGCAAAAAAGGTCAACAGGTCTGGACCGGGGGCAACGATGCGGAACGCATTTCTGAGGGGGTTTTCAAAACGTACACTGAGGAAAACCTGCGTTACAGTCAGACTGTCGCTCTAGACATGTACAAGGAAAAGAATACCGGCACCAATCTTCCCGCCCAGATCGACCTTTATGCGACCGAAGGCGATGCCTACAAGTTTCTGTTTATCGCCAAAGGCGGTGGTTCAGCCAATAAAACCATGCTGTTTCAGGAAACCAAAGCCCTGCTCAATCCGGAGAAACTGGAATCTTTCCTGATTCAAAAAATGAAAACCATCGGTACGGCTGCCTGCCCGCCCTACCATCTGGCCTTCGTTATCGGTGGCACCTCGGCAGACGCCTGTATGAAAACCGTTAAACTGGCCACCGCCCGCTACCTTGACGAGCTGCCGACCGAAGGCAATGAGCACGGCCAGGCATTCCGCGATCTCGAACTGGAAGCAAAACTCCTCAAAGCCGCTCAGGAACTCGGCATCGGTGCTCAATTCGGAGGCAAGTACTTTGCTCACGACGTGCGTGTCATTCGCCTGCCCCGCCATGGAGCATCCTGCCCCGTAGGCATGGCTGTGTCCTGCTCGGCTGACCGCAACATCAAGGCCAAGATCACCAAGGACGGATTGTTTATCGAAGAGATGGACCGCAATCCGGGCCGCCTGATCCCGAGTGAATTGCGCGGCAAAGGAAGTGTCGCCACCGAAATCAATCTGAATCGCCCGATGAGCGAAGTCCTTGCCGACCTGACCAAGCTCGAAGTTGGCGCTCCCCTGCGGCTGAACGGGACGATTGTTGTCGGCCGTGATATCGCTCACGCCAAATTCAAGGAAATCCTTGACAGCGGCAAACCGCTGCCGGACTACCTGAAAAACCATCCGATCTATTATGCCGGTCCGGCTAAAACCCCAGCCGGAAAGCCTTCAGGATCTTTCGGTCCGACGACGGCAGGACGGATGGACAGCTATGTGGACCTGTTGCAGAGCAACGGCGGGTCAATGATCATGATCGCCAAGGGGAACCGCAGCCAGCAGGTCACCGATGCCTGTGCCAAGCATAAAGGCTTCTACCTCGGCTCAATCGGTGGACCGGCAGCCGTTCTGGCTGAAGAAAACATCAAGAAGGTCGAATGCATTGACTTCCCGGAACTGGGAATGGAAGCCGTATGGAAGATCGAAGTTGAAAACTTCCCGGCATTCATCCTGGTTGATGACAAAGGCAACGACTTCTTCAAAAAACTCGGTCTTTAATCCGGGGACATATTTAATTAAGTACATGATTTAATCACTTTTTTCTTGAGCCCCGGGCAACCGGGGCTTTTTTCATGAAGCGATTCCCTTGGACAGATAAACCGGCTATAATGACCTCTGTCTAAATTTTGCCGACAGGGACTTCATGACGGAATTGTTTTTCAAACTCTACGAACGTAGCGTCTTACGCCACCCGCTCCTGACGATTCTGGCGATGGTGATCATTGTTTCCGGCATTGGCAGCTATGCCAAAGATTTCCACCTCGACGCATCCGCCGATTCTCTGTTGCTGGAGAATGATCAAGACCTTAAGTATTTTCGTTCAATTAACGCCAAATACGGCAGCGCAGACTTCCTGGTCATCAGCTATTCCCCGCAAAAAGATCTTTATGCCCCTGAAACACTAGCGGATCTTCGCCGGCTAAGTGACAGTCTCCTGAAGATGGAGCGGGTCGAATCGGTCCTCAGTATCCTCGATGTCCCGCTGATTGACAGTCCGCGGCTGTCCCTGAGCGATTTGAGCCAGAGCGTTCCCACCCTGGAAACTCCCGGCATCGATACCGACCTGGCGCGCAGGGAATTCCAGACCAGTCCGCTGTATAAGAATCTGCTCGTCAGCCCGGATGAAAAAACCACGGCTCTTCAGGTCCTTTTTAAACGAGATCAGACTTATCACGACCTTCTGGAGGCCCGGAACAGCCTCAGAGAGCTTCAGCTTCAGCGCTCACTGTCATCAGCAGAAAAACACGCCCTGGATCAGGCTATCCGGAAGTTTGATGACTATAATCGGCAGGTTGCCGAACGCGAAGCCAGGGATATCGCCCAGGTTCGCTCGATCATGGAGCAACATCGCCGACAAGCCGCGCTCTTTCTCGGCGGCGTACCGATGATCGTTGCCGACATGATCGATTTTATCCGTTATGATCTCACCACTTTCGGGCTGGGTGTGCTCGTCTTTCTTGTTTCGATGCTGATCCTGATCTTCCGTAAGCCCCGCTGGGTGGTCCTGCCGATGCTCTGCTGTTTTGCTTCGGTTTTCTTCATGTTCGGTTTTCTCGGGCTGATCGGATGGAAAGTCACCGTCGTTTCCTCCAACTTTACTTCGTTACTACTGATCATCACCCTGTCTTTGTGTGTCCACCTGATTGTTCGTTACAACGAACTGCATGATGAAATCCCCGGGGCCGACCATGCTACTATGGTCAAAGAGATGATTCGCAGCAAGGCCGTTCCCAGCATCTACACCGCGTTGACAACCATCGTTGCCTTTGTCTCTTTACTCACCAGTGACATTCGGCCGGTAATCGATTTTGGCTGGATGATGGCCATCGGCATCAGCTTCGCGCTGATATTGTCTTTTGCCCTGTTTCCAGCAGGATTAATGCTGTGTAAAAAGCCGGTCCATTTTACCCCCCGCTTTGACATCACTGGTTTCATCACGCACGGATGCGCCCATTGGGTAGAACACCACGCCAAGAAAACCCTCCTGATCTTCGCCATTATTACTGTCGGCAGCGGTATCGGAATCTCCAAACTGACCGTCGAAAACCGTTTTATCGATTATTTCAAGCCGACAACTGAAATTTATCAGGGCATGGAGTTGATCGACAAAAAACTGGGCGGCACAACGCCTCTCGATATCATCATCGATGCCGATCCGGATTTTTTAACTGCTCAAAAGCAGAATGATTCAAATCCAGAAGCTGATCCTTTCGCCGATGATTTTTTTGACCAGGAAAAGGCCGACGCAGGGCTTTCCGGCAGCAGTTATTGGTATAACAGTTACCAGATCGACACATTACACAAAATTCATCATTACCTCGACGCGCTGCCTGAGACGGGCAAGGTGCTGTCCATGTGGACAACCATGAGCCTGATGCAACAGCTCAACGGGGATGTGCCTCTGGATAATATCTCCCTCGCCGTCATTCATAAGAAGCTTCCTAAGGTGATAGAAAACGCCCTGTTCAAGCCTTATATGTCTGCCGATGGGAACCAGGTCAGGTTCTCTCTTCGAGTGATCGATTCCGACCCCAACCTGCGCCGCGATGCCCTGCTGAAGAAAATCCGCTCTGACCTGACTCTCAACCTCGGCATCAAACCCGAACAACTCAAATTGACCGGGATGTTCGTCCTCTACAACAATGTCCTGCAGAGTCTGTTCAGCTCACAGATCATGACCATCGGAGTGGTTTTTCTGGTGATTATGGTGATGTTTATCGTCCAGTTCCGCTCTCTGCGTCTGGCGATCATTGCCATCATTCCAAACCTGATCTCGGCGGCGACAGTTCTCGGGCTGATGGGTCTGCTGCATATTCCTCTCGACATCATGACCATTACCATTGCAGCGATCACCATCGGCATAGCGGTCGATGACACGATTCACTATGTACACCGCTTCAATGAAGAATTGCGCCTTGACGGAAACTATCTGGCGGCGATGAAACGCAGCCACGACAGTGTCGGCCGGGCTATGTATTACACCTCAGTGACAATTATCTGCGGGTTTTCCATTCTTGCCCTGTCAAACTTCATTCCGACCATTTATTTCGGGCTGTTTACCGGGCTCGCCATGCTCGTGGCCATGTTCGCCAACTTGACCCTGCTCGCACTGTTACTGATGATGTGGCCGGCACGCCCGACCCCCTCTACCAGACATAACCTGTCAGCCCAAAAGTAAATTTCCGGAACCGGTTGATTGTCACGATTAATTTCACTGGCGCTGAATCCGTAAATAGGCTATGGTGCGCGTCTTTTGCCTAACCCTTCCCCACGGAAAGTGATTACCGCCTTATGTCCGACGATATAACCTCATTTGAAAACTTCTCTCTGTCCCCGGCTATTTACAAAGTCATTGATGAAGTCGGCTATGAAACCCCGACCCCGATTCAAAGTCGCAGTATCCCTCCTTTACTGGAAGGACGCGATCTTCTTGGACAGGCCCAGACCGGCACGGGAAAAACAGCAGCCTTTGCCCTGCCCCTGCTCAGTCGCCTGCAGCCCCGGCTGAAAGTCCCGCAGATCCTGGTTCTGACCCCGACCCGGGAATTGGCGTTGCAGGTCGCCGAAGCGATGCAGACCTATTCCCGTCACTTACCTAATTTTCAGGTTTTACCGGTTTATGGTGGACAGAATATGGTGCAGCAATTACGCCAGCTGCAACGCGGTGTTCAGGTCGTCGTGGGAACACCGGGCCGGATCAAAGATCATCTTCAGCGTAAAACCCTGAAACTCGATAAAGTTGCATCCGTCGTCATTGATGAAGCCGATGAAATGTTAAAAATGGGGTTTATCGATGATGTTGAAGAAATCCTTGCGCTTGCTGCAGAAGACCACCAGACGGCTCTGTTTTCAGCGACAATGCCCAAAGAAGTTCTCACCATCGCCCGTAAACATCTCAAAGACCCGGTAGAAATAAGAATCAAGGGAAAAACCTCTACAGTTGAGAAAATTTCACAACACTTCTGGCAGGTCAAGGGGTTGCACAAGCTTGATGCTCTCACACGCATCCTTGAAGCCGAAGAGATCGACGGTATGATCATCTTCGTACGCACCAAAGTCGCCACTGTCGAACTCGCCGAAAAACTTGAAGCCCGGGGGTTTTCGAGTGCCGCCCTCAATGGGGACATGAGTCAGATGTTGCGCGAGAAAACCGTCGAACGCCTCAAGGACGGTTCTCTGGATATCGTCGTTGCTACCGATGTTGCCGCAAGAGGCCTTGATGTTAAACGCATCAGCCACGTCGTCAACTATGATATTCCCTATGACATTGAAGCCTACATTCACAGAATTGGTCGAACCGGCCGGGCCGGTCGTGAGGGTAAAGCGATCCTGTTCGTTGCCCCGCGGGAAAAAAGAATGCTCAGCGCCATTGAAAGAGCCACCAAACAGCCAATCAAGGCGATGGCTCTTCCCAGTCGTAAAGACATCACCAACCGGCGGATCAATCAGTTCAAGGAACAGATTGCCGCAGCTATGGAATCTGAAGACCTGGAATTTTTTGAAGAGCTCATCGACAGTTACCAGTCGGAATACGACACGGGACATCGCCGGATAGCCGCGGCCCTCGCTTTTTTGCTCCAGAAAGACCGCCCCTTGCAGATGGACGAACAGGTAGCTGAAGAGATACAGGCGGAAGGAGCACCAGAGAAATCCCGTTCGAGACGTGACAATCGAGGGGGGGATGCTGACAAACAGAGCTACCGTATTGAAGTCGGGCGCATCCACGGCGTCGAACCGGGAAACATCGTTGGTGCCATCAGCAACGAAGGCAAAATAAACAGTGGAGATATCGGCAGAATCCGCATTTTCGACAACTTCAGCCTGGTTGATCTGCCTGAAAATATCAGCGCAGACAAATTACACAAACTGAAAAGCGTCTGGGTCTGCGATGAACAATTGCAGATCAGTCCGGATTCCGGAAACGCCCCATCGATAGCGAAAAGATCGTCCCGGCGTCAACGCTTCGGAGCTGGAAAAACTGCGGGTTCCGCTCAGCAAACAAAGACAAGAAGCGCAGTAAAAAATCCCCGCCGGGGTAAAAAACCGGTCAAAAATTTATCCGGCAGCTAACGGGGGAAATGATACCCCTCAGGCAATCCCTGTTTGGACAGTACGATCTGCCAGAGCTGATTATCCCGAGCTCGAAATGAACCGGCGCAAGACAACAGGTAGTAGGTCCACATGCGTCTGAAACGCTCGTCGTAGTTGTCTTTCAGCTCCGGCCAGGCGGATTCAAAGTTGTTGTACCAGGCCATCAGGGTCTTGTCGTAATCAAGCCCGAAGTTGTGCCAGTCTTCCAGGACCAGAAAACCCTCAAAAGAAGTACTGATCTGTTGTGCCGAGGGAATCATGCCGTTGGGGAAAATGTATTTATCAATCCAGGGGTCGGTACGATCGGCGGGAACGTTGCCCCCGATCGTGTGCAGGAGAAAGAGACCGTCCTCTTTCAACAAATCAGCGACCTTTTGAAAATAGGTCCGGTAATTTTTGTAGCCCACGTGCTCAAACATGCCGATTGAGACAATACGATCGAATTGACCTTCCAGATCACGATAATCCTGAACACGAATCTCTATCGGCAACCCCCGGCAGCGCTCTCTGGCTAACTCAGCCTGGGAAGTCGATATGGTCACACCGACCACTTCAACGCCGTAATTTTCAGCCATGAAGCGGGCGGTCCCTCCCCAACCGCAACCGATATCAAGCACCTTCTGTCCTGCCTGCAAATGCAGCTTGCGGCAGGTCAGGTCGAGTTTGTCATATTGCGCTTCATCCAGGTTTTGGGCATTTTTCCAATACCCGCAGCTGTAAATCATGCGCGAGTCAAGCATGCGCTGATAAAGATCATTGCCGATATTGTAGTGTTTTTCCCCCACCTGGTAGGCCCGTCTGACCGACTGGCAATTGAGCAGTTTGGCCTTGAGGGCGGACATCAGCACAACAAAGGATTTGAATCTTTCATCGAGACGGGCTTTAATCAGGCGGGTAATCAACTGGTCAAGGGATTCTGTGTCCCACCAGCCATCCATATATGATTCACCGAATCCCAGGCTGCCCTGGGCAAAGACCCGGCGATAAAGGCGGTTGTTTTTGACCTGAATATCCCAGGGACGGCCACCGTTAATCACCACGTCCGCGTGACGCAACATGGCCTCAGTCCGTTTGCGAAGACTGGTTTCTGTCATCCCGACCTCCTGAACACACGACGGTTGCTGCATCACAGGCACGAGAGAGAACGAGAGCATAAACCGGTCCCTCCCGTGAGAAGAGCAGATACTGCCTTTGACCTCACAAGAAAAACAGAAAATTAGACTCTATAATTCAAATGGTTACGATATATTTAATGAATTGTCAAGTAAAGGTCCTCAGAACCGAACCTATGGCGCGGCACCTTTCAACGCGGAATAAAAGAGCTGTTCTCATCAATCCTCAGGACGACAGCCGTCAACAGGGCAATCGCAGCCTCCAGGTCTGACAGGGAAAGGGTTTCAACCGGGGTATGCATATAACGTAGAGGAATTCCCAAGAGTGCTGTTGCAACCCCACCGCGCGACAACTGCATGACGTTGGCATCAGTCCCGGTCGCACGAGGCACACCGATAACCTGGATCGGTATGTTCTGCTGCCTGGCCGTATCTGTGATCAGCTCAAATAACACGGGGTTGATATTCGCGCCCCTGGCGATAACCGGACCTTTGCCCAATTCGACACGGCCGATGGCAGACTGTTCGACATCAGGATAATCGGTCGCATGGGTCACTTCGACAACGATTCCGACATCGGGATCAACACCATAGCTGCTTGTCGCGCCTCCCCGCAGACCAATTTCTTCCTGGACGGTTGAAACGGCATAAAAATCACAGCGACATTCTGCGGGCGACTGCTTAATTCTTTTCATCACCTCAGCAACAATAAAAGCGCCCATCTTGTCATCAAAAGCCCGCGAAGTGACCCTGTCCCCCTGAAGTTTCTGAACACCGACAGCGAAGGTCACTGGATCGCCGATCCGGATCAGTTTTTCAACTTCCTCACGCGAACTGCAGCCGATATCGATAAACTGCTGCTTGAGCTTAATAACGGTATCGCGATCTTTCGGCTCAATCAGATGAATTGCTTTCTTGCCGATCACTCCCGGAACATCGCCGTCCTTGGTATGAATGAGAACTCTCTGTCCGGGCGACAGATGCGGGTCAACACCGCCGATCGCCCCGAAATAGATAAAACCCCGATCATCAACAAACTGCACCATAAAACCGATTTCATCACAGTGACCGGCTAACATGACGCGCGGACCAGGGGATGATTTCAGGCGGGCTATCAGGTTACCCATAACATCTGTTTGGAGACTGTCGGCTACAGATTCAAGCTGTTTTGTGATCACACGTTGAGCGGGTTGTTCATAGCCGGAAGGGCTGGGAATTTCAACTAACTCTTTAAGAAAACCAAAATCTTCTTTATTCATCATTTTAACCTTTGGCTTTTTTTACCAGCTCTGCCGAATTTTGACAGGCCCGTTGATATTCCTCTTCCGTCATGCCGGCTCCGAACGCGATCTTTTTTGCCAGCTCGGGAGAAACCAGATCCCCAGGTGCATGAGCATCATTGTTGATCACCAGTTTGGCCCCGAACAAGCGGGCCATTTTCACCACATGACCATTAGTCAGTGAGTGACCTTTGCGCGTGGTGATTTCCAGACAGACGCCTTTTTCGGCAGCAAGCTGAACCTCCTCAGCCGAAATCAACCCGGGATGGGCGAGGATGTCGGCACCGCCATTGATGGCCGCCAGGTTAGTGCCCGCCATGACCGGTTCGACGATGGTCTCACCATGAACAACAACCAGCTCGGCCCCGTTATCCCGGGCCAATTGAATGGCGTCGTTCATCCCCCCGGGAGGAACGTGGGTCAATTCAACGCCGGCCAGAACCTGCATCTGATTGGCAGCACCCAGCTCATCGACAACCTCAACAATGTTTGCCAGCAACCAGGCGGTATTGGTCTTATCGGCGTGATCGGTAATGGCCATGGCACTGTATCCGGCAACCGCCGCCCGTCTGACCAGCTCTGCGGGCACGAGTTCTCCATCACTGAAAAATGTATGGGTATGCAGATCAATCATTGATCGTCCTCCGATCTTATTGCGGCGCCGCGAGTTCGCCAAGATGAGAATTTCTAAAGACCTTGACAATGCGAACGGGAACAATTGAGCCGATAAGCTCCGCTGTGCCGTTAAAATTGACAATCCGGTTCCAATCAGTACGGCCAAAGAGCTGTCCCTGCCCCTGCTTGCTTACTCCTTCGACCAGAACCGGAAGAACCTGCTCGGCGTCTTTCTTCCAGATATCCGCACTGATCCGGCGCTGAAGTTCAAGCAGACGATCGAAGCGTTGCTGTTTCTGATGAGGGGGTTGATCATCCGGCATTCTTGCCGCAGCCGTCTCAATTCGGGGGGAATAAAGAAACGTGTAGGCATCAGCATAACCGACCTGTTCGACCAGGTCGAGGGTCGCCTGAAAGTCGTCTTCCGTCTCGCCGGGAAACCCGACGATAATATCGGTGGTAAAAAGAATTTCCGGGCAGTTTTTTTTCAGCTGCTCAACTTTTCCCAGATAATCCCCGGCGCTATAGCCGCGGTTCATCAACCTGAGAATACGATCCGAACCACTTTGCATCGGCAGGTGGATATGCTTACAGAGTTTGTCAAGACGCCCGAAACAACTGATCAGTTCATCGGTCAGATCTTTGGGGTGTGAGGTTGCAAAACGCAGGCGCTGCAACCCATCAATGGCATTGACCTGCTCAAGAAGTTGGGCAAAGGACAACTCCCCGTGATCTCTGATGCCGTAGGAATTGACATTCTGTCCCAACAGGGTCACTTCGCGGGCGCCATGGGCGACGAGATGCCGAACTTCAGCAATAATATCCGCGCTTGGCCGACTGATTTCACGACCACGAACATGAGGAACAATGCAGTAGGAACAGAAGTTATCGCAGCCCTGCATAACCGTTACAAAACGGGTGACCGAATCCCGCTGAGTTCGTTCAGGGAACAGGTTCAAACGGGTCTCTCGGTCGAGAAAATCAGTTTCTACTCCCCGTCTGCGCCGCTCTTCAACCTGCTGGACCAGCTCCGGCAGACGATGAATATTATGGGTTCCGAAAACCAGGTCAAGGTAGGGGACTTTGTCAAGCATCCTCTCCCCTTCCTGCTGAGCAACGCAACCTCCGACAGCGATAATCAGTTCAGGTCGCAGATCCTTGATCGGCTTGAAGCGGCCGAGATGACCATAAACTTTGCGTTCGGCTTTATCGCGAACTGAACAGGTATTCAGCAGCACCAGATCAGCCAGCTC
The DNA here is from genome assembly GCA_016931615.1 of Desulfuromonadales bacterium. Taxonomy (GTDB): domain Bacteria; phylum Desulfobacterota; class Desulfuromonadia; order Desulfuromonadales; family Geopsychrobacteraceae; genus JAFGEL01. The sequence continues at coordinate 88,031 of JAFGEL010000065.1, read as the reverse complement.
AGCCGATGGGACCTGGGCATAACCGATCTGGTGGAGCAGATCGACGATCTGCTCGGAATCGACAACATTCATCTGGCAGCCGAAGGTTTCCAGATAAAAAGCTTTTTTCATTATTCAAACACCATGTCCAGGTTTACGGGAAAGTTGCGCATCATACCGGCGCGAAAAGCAGCAAGTCAATAGTTGCCGCCCCATTCAGGAAGGATTGACGTCATCCAGAAGCCGCATAAGAGCAGCCGGATGTTCGAGACATTCAAGCACAACGGGAGTTTTCTGATGGAAAAAAAGTTTAATGCTGAGCAGCTGCCGACCATAGGGTTTCGATTTATAATGTCTGTAGTCGGTCATCTCATAACTTGAGGTTTTGTTTCCAAACCCACCTTGACGCACCAGGAGCCGCTGATCAGTTAACGCATAATAGATTTTTTCCCATTTCAACCGCGCCAAAATCAACTGTCCGGGACCCACCAGAAAAGATCCGGCAACCAGAATCAGCGGAACAACCAGCAGCCACCAGGAATAATTCCGGTCTTTGATCAGCTGCATACCCACCATCAACCAGAAGCTGCTGGCCAAAAAGATGAGCGTCCCGAGCGCTGCCTGCAACCAGTGCCGAAAGGTATAACAGCGCGGTGCCGGACGACCCTGCCAGAGCAGAACTTCTGTATCTTTCAGCTGCCAACTCAATCTGTCATTCATTTGGACATACTCCTCAGGCGGACGGCAGCTGATTGACCGAGCTTGCCATCCCGATCCGCCTGCACAACGGTTTGATAGAGATCTCGTGCTCTGGGCAGATGCCCCTGCTGTTCTTCCGCCTCAGCCAGAAGATAAGTCCCCTCGACGGTCGGCAACAACTTGATCGATGTTTCCAGTTGCTCCGCGGCCTCGGCAGCCTGGTGATTCTCCAGATAGATATAACCCAGCCCCATGCGCGACTTGAAATAACCGGAATCGGCGTTAACCGCTTTCAGCAGATAGCGGCGTGCCGGCACCTTATCTTCCTTGCGCAGATAAGCCATTCCTAAACTGGTTAACAGCAGGCCATGATCCGGAGCGCTCTGCATCGCCTTATGGTAAAGCTCGATCGCTGCATCAAGTTGCCCATTGACTTCAGCCTCCTGAGCACGATCATAAAGTTCATATGCCGCGACAGTATCATTCAGGTTTCCCAGATTGTTCCGGTAGTCGACTGCATCCAAGCCGAAACTGTTGCGGTTACCGGCATAGCGGGTCGCAATCCGGTTCTGAATAGCGGCCAGACGATCGCGCGAAAAGGGGTGGGTCCTGAACATGTTATTGAGCCAGTCGGCATTGTTCCCGTTTTCAAATTTCGTTATAAAAATATTCTGCAGCTGAACAGCCCCCTGCGCAGAATAACCGGCCCTGATCAGATAATCGACGCTTAAGCTGTCCGCTTCGTATTCCTGGTCGCGACTGTAGCTTTTACTTAAAAGATCAGCGGTTAAGCCACCGACCTGGGTCAGCAGTTCACCATAACCGGTTCCACCCGCAAGGGCGCTCAACAGCCCCACCGTAGTACCGATCAGCGAACTGCGTTGCAGCTCCTGTACACTGTGACGAGCAGTCACATGACCGACCTCGTGAGCAAGAACCGCAGCCAACTGAGCTTCGTTTTCCATGGTGATCAACAGCCCCCGGGTAATGGCGATGTAGCCTCCCGGCAGGGCAAAGGCGTTGGGTGATGAATCGTTGACGACTTTGAACTGATATTTCAGCTCAGGACGGTGACTGACGCGCGCCACTCTCTGGCCAACCCGCTCGACATAGTTGCCCAGCACAGGGTCGGGATACTCGCCACCCATTTTCTGAAGCGCCTGAGTATAGGCCTGACCGCCCAGTTGAATTTCCTGTTCAACCGACACATTCATCAATGCCAGTTCATTTTTTCCGGTCACCGGGTTGACGGCACAACCGGAGATCAATACCCCGACGAGGATCGCCACCAGAACTGTCAGGCTTTTCACTATAAACCTCCAGAACGGAAAAAGTTAAAACAGTTGCGAAAGATCAACTCAGCAACTATAAAGGAAGACAGTGTCCGCTGACAACAATCCACCGGTATGGGAATCCCGCAATGCTTTCTTCCAGCGATGCCTCAATTCTGCTTGAAATAGCCCGTGACGCAATCGTTCATGGCGTCAATAATGGCGATTATGCACCAGCTCCGCGGGAAGAAAAAGCCTTGAATGAACGCTCCGGCTGCTTTGTAACCATCAAACAGCATGGTCGTCTGCGCGGTTGTATCGGCAATTTTCAATCTCAGCAGCCTTTGTACCGCGAAGTCGCTCAGATAGCTGTCGCGTCGGCCACTCAGGATCCGCGCTTCGCACCGATGACAGCTGAAGATCTGAAAGATTTCAGCCTTGAGATAACCGTACTCTCCCCGCTTGAAAAAATCCTCGACACAGACCAGATCGAAATCGGCCGTCATGGAATCTATATCGAGAAAGGCTTCCGTCGCGGGGTGCTGCTGCCACAGGTGGCGACGGAACAGGGTTGGGACAAGTTGACCTTTTTACAACAAACCTGTCTGAAGGCCGGGCTGCCGACCGATGCCTGGCAGGCTCCTGACGCAGAAATTTATATTTTCAGCGGTCAGATCATCTCTGAAAAATCTTATCCTGATTCTTATTTATGAGTTATAAATGACTGAGATATCAATAGAACTTGTTCCAAGAAGCGAAACCTCCCTGCGCAGAGAACTCGAACTGGTGCGTCAACGTTTTCCAGCGGTTCAAAGAATCAACATACCTGATATTCTGCGGTTTGATCTGCACAGTTGGGATGGATGCCGTATCGCCGGGGAATATTTTCCCAAAACCATCCCCCACCTGCGGGCAATCGACTTCAACCCGGACGCGCCTCTCCATATCATCGCAGAAATTTCCCGCAAGGAAGTGGAAGCGGTCCTGGTAATTACCGGTGATCCCCCACAGGATATGAGTCATAAATGTTATCGGACCAGTTGTCTCGAAATGATCCGACGGCTTAAACGGGAACTGCCGCACTTAAAAATTTTTGCCGGTATGGATCCGTATCGCAGCGGCATCAAGGAAGAGATCGACTATGTTCTGGCCAAGCGCGATGCCGGGGCTGAAGCATTTTTCACTCAGCCCTTTTTCGACTTGAGGCTGATGGACATTTACCAGGGGTTTCTTCAGGATTTCACCATCTACTGGGGAGTTTCCCCCGTCCTGACAGAGAACAGTCGCAATTATTGGGAAAATAAAAACAATGCCGTCTTTCCTCCGGATTTTGTTCCAACCCTGGAATGGAACCGCCGCTTTGCCGAACAAGCGCTCGATTTTGCCACAAGCTGTAACGGCAACCTCTATTTCATGCCGATTCGAACGAATATTGCCGACTATCTTGACGGCATTCTGTAAGTCAAAAAATAGCCTGCAACGAGGCAGGCTATTTCAATACACATCAATGATCGTAACTGGTCTTCAATTAACCCGCTTCACGCTCAATCCCCTTGCGAATCGTGTAGAGATAATCGGTCAACTTGCCTTTATCCTCCACCGACAGACTCTCCATCCCGTACTTGTCATGCATAATGTTGAGAATCAGGAACCAGGTATCCTGGGTAAAGCCGGGTTTTTCCGGATCGGCAACCGAATCGTGACAGGCCAGACAATGCTGGTTGTGCAGCGCGTAGCTCTCCATCAGCCCTTTCGCGTCCATCGCGGAAACACCGGAAACGCAAAAGGCCAAAACGATAAGCACCAGAATAAATACTTTTTTCATGTTTCCTCCCTTGAGAATTAGTGATGACAGCTGCAGGCCCCGCTCATAGTGCATACGGCGTCCAGATGCGCAACCTGCTTCCATTCGGCAAAGTTTTCCTGTGAAGAGACATCCTCCAACTGTTCGGCATTCAGATGAAATTCACTGAGAAAATTTTCAAAAACCGGGGTCGAGTAATCAAGCATCAGGGTTCTAACCCCCCCATCCTGAAGAGAAAGAACGCGCTGGTGATGAAGCTTGGATTGAAAGTTCAACGCAGTCACCAACAGGTCAAGAAAAGCCCTGGCCGGATGCTCCGAGGGCAGTTCCGCACTGAAAAGCAGGACCTTGAGCTGGTTATCCGGATCAATAATCAACCCGATTTCAGCAACGACAAATAATGAAACAAACTGCTCGTAGGACTCAAACTTCGGGGTATTGGTCTGCCGATCAAACACCTGCTCATCGCTGAGGAGCCACTTTTCCCCGGCACTCAGAGCCTGGTAAAGAGTCTCATCCGCTGCAGGAAAATAATGCAGAGACAAGCTGACGTACTGATTTTCACCGACAGCTTCATCGGCATGCAGACGCAGCAGAAAAGCCCCCGCAACCTGATTCATCCAGAAATACCAGGCCGGATCCACTTTCCATATCTGGCTGATCCCTTTAAAACCACAAGTGGTACATACATCCTCATACCAGGTGAGATGGCTGAATGAACTCTCAATCAGATTTCTTGTCGCGTGATAGGCATCAAGCCCTCTCATATCACTCCCCTTCTGTGTAATTCAGCCGCCAACGTAATGGTTTCAACATCTTCATAGGGCATCCCCTGTTCTCTGGCCATCTGCTCGAAAAATTCACGCGGGTAGGCCAGAGTCAGGGAATAACTCATTTCATAGGAGTCAAAAAAATCTCCCTTTCCGGGCGTTGAACCATCCATGGCATCCTGAACAGAGGTATTCACCTCGGTAAAGGTCTCCTGCAGGGTCAAAAAACTTTTCTGAGCGGCCCGAATCGACTCTTCAAAGGCTTCTCTGAAAAATTCACGCCTTTTCATGGTTACTTACGAATCGGAAAAGCGTTAAAAAATTTATCATACGCCAGGATGATCGCCATCGACATGATCGTCCAGCACAGCGAGGTATCGTCGAGATTACCGATTCCCGGAACACGATCAACAAACTTCGGCCCCAACGTCTCGGAATAGTAAAAGAAATAGATCAACATCCCGACGGCACTGACAACTACGAGCCTGACAATCGCCGCCAACCAGCGGTTGGCAGGCTGGAAAACGTTATTGAAAAACACTTTGACAATCATCAAAGCCAGCATGAAGAACGCTGCTATTTCGGCGGTATGTACATGACGGAAACGTGGATCATCGGTGTAGTTCCCGCCGGTGAACGGCTCAAACCAGTAATAGGACATGACCGCCTCGGCGATATACATGAGAATATAGCCACCGACCACGGAAACTACCAGAGCGACAATCGCACCGATCCAGGAACCGCTTCGCTCTTCATTGCGGAAGAGATTGAAAGGAAAACCGTCAACACAGTCATTGAGGAACATGATGACGAACAGACCGGCAAACATCCAGCCGAGATGATAGAAAGAACTGGCGGTCATCGCCATCCCCTCCCACCATGGCAATACACCGGCAAAGATCTGCTTGGGCAGGAAGAGCGCGGTGATATTCGGATGGAAAAAGATCGCGTAAAAAATAATACTGATAAACGCGGTGGCAAAAAATTTACTGAAACCGACGGTGGATTTCTTCAGGCCATCCCAGGGAGAATCACCGAAACCGACATTCCAGATCATGGTCACCCAGATCAATGCGGTGACAACGAACAGAATCGCCAGAGATGAGTTTTCCCGGGCATTCCAGATTTCCAGGCCGGTTCCGCCGGTTGCGATCTGGGCCTGCGGACTGAAATAAGTAATTCCGTAAGTGCCGAGAATATTCCAGAAAAACACATAATAGAGCACCAGAAAAACCACGCCGGAAGTAATCAATGGCGCAATACCCTTTGCCACATTCCCCGTGTCATTCTTCCACCCGAACACATCAGCCACCAGGATCACAGCATAAAAGTAGAAAGCGGCCAACGACAAACCATACATGGGCGTAAACAGCTTGAACACGCCGTTACTCGGGGCAAAAAACAAACGCCACAGGCCAAAATTAACCACGATCATGACGACAAACGCAATCAGGCCGAAGAGGTAATTATTTTTTGTTGTAGTCATTTCGTAACCTCTCAAGATCAAACAAATAAGGGTGCAGCATTACTGATGCTGCACCCATGCAGATAAAATCAGAAGACGACCGTGTCTCCGTTGGTCAGGAACACGTTGTTATCCTTGGCCACGGCAGATTGTCTCGGGTAGGTCTTAAAGGTATCCGTTCCCTTGACGATCGGCAGCCCTGCCTTGGCGGCGTTTTCAGCCCAGACCCAACCGGTGCAGTGATTACAACCCATCTTCTTCGGGTTGAAGGCCTTGGCGCCCTTGATGATATCGTCCATCTTGGGATCCCAGTTTTCGAACAGGGAGATGTGCAAGCCACCGTAACACCCATAAATATTTTCACCACCCTTGATCTCACGTCTGGCGGTAGAGTAAAGGGTCAACAGACCGGGGTGGCAGCAACCGGTAACCGTGACGATCCCCTTATCCTTAACATTGACGTAAATGATGTTTTCACCACGGACCCGCAGCAGAATCGGCACATCAAATTCCTTGACGGCAACGCCTGGATAGAGTTTGTAATACTCCTTCGGGTTAGTCTTCACCAGTTCCCCTTTAAATGGAACATCATTCTTACATATCAGCTGACCTTTGGCCTCCAGTCTGCCACCATAGAGCAGTTTTTCATCTTCCGGAAACATGGTTTCCGGTCCATAGATTTTGATCTTGTCGTTGTGCTTCAGCGTGGACTCGATACCCCAGAAGTGATCAAGATGCCAGTGGCTGATGACCATGGTATCGATCTCTTTGCTGGCAATCATCTTGTCAATGCCGTGGCGATCATAGACATAGTCCATCCATTCGTTGCTCCAGCCGGTATCGAGCAGCAGCTTATTGACGGTTCCATCCAATTGCTCAATTTCGAGCAGGGTGGAGTAGCCACCGGCATTCTTCGGATCCCAGGGGGTATCGTACTGGTTACTGCTGGCACCGCCATAATCAACGATGTCCTTTTTGAACTGATCATTATCGAACCAGCTGGTTTCGGTCAGAACGGTGATCTTCAAACTTTTGCACTCACCAATGTCTTCCTTACCACGGGCAAAAGCCTTACTTGGAGCCCCGATAGTCGCCGCGGCACCAACACCGGCAGCTGTTGCCCCCATTGCCTTAAGAAAACTGCGTCTTTCCATTCCTTCCTCCTTCATTTGGGGTTGATGAATCCTCTCTCAGAGGTTGTGCCAACAACTCAAGATGGCGTTGAAATCACTGAAAGATCATTTGCGAATAACGTTCAAACAAGGCAGATAAGTACTCACTCATCCGCACACAAATCTGTTTAGCCAGCTCATGATCACGCTTTTTAATCGCCTGAAATAAATTAACGTGCTCCGAAAAGTAAGCGTTTCTTTCATCCCCTTCCGCCAATTGCAAAACCTTACTGACGTAATGCGTCGGTATTCGGACTTCATTCAGCATGCGAATAAACTCAGGGTTGGAACTGCTTTCAAAGATAATATTGATGAAGCGGTTGTGCAGGATCTCCATGGCCGAGATATCAACATTGATCACCGCCTTGCCAAGGTCAACCAGGCAGTTTTCCAGGTCAAGCAACGCATCAGCCGTCATCTGCTGAGATCCCATAGCCGTCACATGAGCAGCCACCAGCATGCGCGCCTGAAAAACCTGACTAATTCTGGTCATTGACCATTCGGTGTCCTGCTTATCAAGAGCCTGTTTCAAAGCAAAGTCGGAAGAGAGAAAATATCCGCTCCCCTGCTTGACGTTGAGAACACGCTTGGACTGCAGCTCTTTCAAAGCATTTCTGACGCTGGAGCGGCTGATATCGCAATACTCAGCCAAACTCCGTTCTGAGGGCAGCCTATCACCAACAGAAAGATTCAACTCCTCAATTTTCAACATCACCGTATCAACAACAGACATGCTCGGTTTCCTTCTAACAATAATAAAGATTGTATAAACCAATCTAAACTTTTAAGCAACTTAAAAATAGAATCATGTTTTGAAAGAACAGATTCGCAAATATTATCACTTCTGATAAATAGCCATCTTAAGATTGGTATAACCATTAACAACCTATTTAGTTACTTTATGAATTGGAATTTTAGATATAACGCTATTTCAAAAACAAAAAAGGCCGCAGACTGGCATCTGCGACCCGGTTATTGAAACATCATCAACGGTTGTTCCGATTAAGTTTTTATTCTCCTGATTTTTTTCAACTGCTGATGAAAAGCCGTGGCTATTGCCGTCACATCGGCAATATCATCTTCGCTGAAGGCGTGTTTTTTTCTGGAACACAAAATCAGCACCGTCCTCATCGCGCCACGCACATAAAGAGCTTTTGCCACGTAGGAATAGAGTCCTTTGGGAACAAAAAGCATCCAGTCGATGGCTTTGATGCTGCTTTGAGTATCATCGACGATCAGGTATTCCAGTTTTTCCTTTTCAATGTTTTCCGCAATCGTTCCGGCATAAGGGAATTGGCTGCCCGGCTCCAAAGGCTCATCCATCTCGCCACGCGAATAAACGATAACCTTATTCTTGCGCGCGTAAATATCGGAAAACATCACGACATCCATATCGGGAAAAAGAATTCTTTCCTGATAAATGCGCTCAAGCATGGCCTCAACAGACTGGCATTGAGACAGATCGTCACAAAGGGCCGACACCTCCACTTTCTGAAGCGGCTTTTTCTCAACGACCGCAGGTTTTTGAACGGTTTGATCAATAACCGCCAGGCGGATATAGCCTTCGCCGCCATGAGAAAAGTATTCAAACTGGCAAAAAGCTCTGGCTTTACCCTGGTTCTGCGTTGCTAAAACGAGTTCGAGACTGAGGCGCCGCTCCATAAACAGGGTCTCAAGAATCTGCGGCAACTTGATATCGCCAAGAATGAAATCCGCCAGACGATAACGCGCACCGTGCTTGGTGTCGATTTCAAGTAACCGACAAAAAGCATCATTGGCTTTCAACAGTTTCTGGGTGTGATCATTAAAGAGAGCAACAGGGTAGTCAGCGTCGATACTTAACAAACGCTTATCCTGCTGATTGAAAATATTTTTCAGCCAGGCGACATGTTCAGTAATTTCCTCAACGGCCCCCTCGTAGTAACGATAGTCGGCAGTTGGCCAACCGGTCAACTTGAACCATGAAATGGCATTCTCGGACTGAACGCGAAAAACCGTGCGGACCGGCATGCGCTCTTTAATGCTGGCCATGGTGCGATCCATCAGAATACGGTCATCCGGGAAAAGTATTTTCTCGCGATAATCCCGATCTTTAAAAAAGCGGTAGTTTTCAAGACCAAGGACCCCGGCACTACATTCATTCAGATTCATAAATGACCGCTTTGACAGATCGAGACGCCAGAAAAGCATCTTCATCTTATCCAGGGTCGTGGTCACAGCTTGAATATCAAAAGCGGTCATAACAGTGAGCCTGGTCAATCCAGAGGATCAAACTGATCAGTTTCGGCATAACAGAGGGGGCAGACCCAGCCTTGAGGAAGGTCTTCAAATTCGACTCCCGGGGAGACATTATTCAACGGATCCCCTTTTTCAGGATCATAGACATAGCCGCAGCAGGTACAGATATAACGCATCGAGTATTCCCCCCTTAAAGGAAAGTTCAGACCGCAAAATATTTGGCCTGAGGATGATGAGCAACAATGGCCGAGGTCGTCATTTCAGGGACCATTTCGTAGGACTCCGTCAAGCTTACCTGAATATCCTCAGGACGCAAGAGGGCAAAAATCGGCACATGGGCTTCGAGGTCAGGACACGCAGGATAACCAAAGCCGTAGCGCGAACCCTGATAGCCCTGGGCCACATAAGCCGCCATATCGCCCCGTTCCTGCTGGATCCCCATTTCAATCCGCATCTGCTCATGCCAGTATTCAGCCAGAGCATCGGTCAGCTCAACACCCAGGCCATGGAGCATCAGGTAATCATGATAACTGTCCGAGGCGTAAAGCTCATGAGTGATCCGCGCCAGTTGATCGCCGATCGTCACGACAAAAAAGCCGACTTTATCACCACCTTCATCAGCGGAACGGAAATAATCGGCAATACACAGCCCGGGAGAAGCGGACTGGCGGGGGAAGCTGAACACTTTGTCTTCGCTGTCGGAATGAACCACCAGGTCTTCACCCCGGCTATGGCAATCAAAATAACCGTAAACCACTTGAGGCTTCAACCAGCCTTCGTTCAGAGCCTGCTCTTTGAGTCGCTTAAACAGGGGAAGAACGGTCTCCTGATTTAAACGATCGTAGTCCTCTTTGGCCATCTTTCCACGCCTGTAGCCCCAGCGCCCGCGGAACAACGCCGCTTCATTGAGGTAGGCAAAAAGCTTTTCCGCATCGACATCAGCAACCAGTCGTCGCCCGACAAAAGGGACCTTCGGAACCGGATGGGAGCGATCAAGAACGTCCTGCTGCGGGCCCGGCTTATTAGGGGAGACAGACTTTTCTTCCCATGTCGATGACTGCAGGTTTCCCGCTTCAAATTCGCGGATAGCCTTTAAACCGGCAAAGGCATCGGTACAATAAACCACCGGACGGGCATAATTGGGAACACAGTCCTGAGCGACAAATTTTTTCGTCAGCGCTGCGCCCCCCAGAAGAACCGGTTGGGTCAAACCCGCCGCCTGAAATTGCGCCAGATTTTCCTTCATCAGCAGGGCCGATTTGACCAGCAATCCCGAGAGGCCGACAACATCAACCTTCAGGGCCCTGGCCTGAGCAATGATTTCTTCAGCCGGAACCTTGATCCCGATATTATGAACCTTGTAGCCGTTATTGCTGAGAATGATGTCGACAAGATTTTTGCCGATATCATGGACATCGCCGGCAACCGTCGCCAGAAGAATTGACGTGCGCCCCTCATCGGAGAGTTTTTCCATATACGGCTCAAGCAACGCCACACTCTGTTTCATCACTTCCGCAGACTGCAGAACGAAAGGCAGCAGCAGCTCACCGCGCCCGAACAGGTCTCCGACTTCGCGCATGGCGGGAACCAACAGGTTGTTGATGATATCCAGCGGCTGCCAGCGGCCGCGCAGGCCGCTCAGCAGATCATCCAGACCTTCCTTGTCACCTTTCAAAACCTTGTGACGCAGAGCTTCTTCAGCCAGAATTCCAGCTTCGTCCTGTTCATCTGTGGTCTCAGCTGCTTGTTCGAAGTGGTCGATAAAAATCATCAGCGCTTCAGGGCTGCGATTCAGGAGCAGGTCCTGACAGACCTCACGATCCTCTTCGCTGATATTGGCGTAGGGGAGCACTTTGGCGGCATCGACGATTGCCGTGTTTAACCCGGCCTCGACAGCCTGATGCAAAAAAACCGAATTCAGAACTTTGCGCGCGGCAGGGCGCAGACCGAAACTGATATTACTGATCCCCAGCGTAAACCCAACGTCCGGCAATTCCTGTTTGACCCGCTTGATTGCGTTCAGGGTCTCTACCGCGGCGTCACGCATGGTTTCATCGCCTGATCCGACGGTAAAAGTCAGCAAATCAAACAGCAGGTCCTGCGGCCGCAAACCGTAAGTATCGACAGCCAGAGCATAAATATCTTTGGCCACGGCGACCTTTTTGTCGCAGGTCAAAGCCATTCCCTCGAGATTGATGGTCAGGGCGATCACTGCAGCGCCGTAGGTCTTGGCCAGTTTGCAGATCCGTTCCAGGTTCGCTCCGCCGTCCTCCAGGTTGATCGAATTGATGATGGCGCGGCCCGGATAAAGCGGCAGAACTTGCTCCAGAGTCTCAGGACTGGTCGAATCAAAAACCAACGGCGCCTTGCAGGATCCGGCGAAAAGCTTGGTTAATTGCACCATATCCGTGACTTCATCGCGCCCGGCATAGGCAACACATAAATCGAGAACCTGGGCACCGCGTGCTTCCTGGTCAAGAGCAATCTTCAGGCAGGCATCCCAGTCCTCCGCCAACAGGGCTTCACGAAAAGCTCTGGAGCCGTTGGGGTTGCAGCGTTCTCCGATCAGCAGCGGGGGAATTTCCTGGTTGAGCTCGACCGACTGATACAAACTGGCGACGGATGGTTTCATGCCGACACCTCCCGCTTTTTCACTTCAACCCCTGCAAGACGCTGCACCAGAGCCCTGATATGCTTCGGACTGGTCCCGCAGCACCCCCCGACGATACTGACGCCCTGGTTCACGACAAATCCGTACATCTGCTCGGCATAATCTTCGGGACTCAACGGATAATGCGTTTGACCAGCCACAACTTCGGGCAGGCCCTGGTTCGGAATCACGGAGATACGCCGTGGCCAGTTCTGACTGAGATACTGCACATGCGACATCATGTCCTGCGGCCCGGTCGCGCAATTCAACCCGAGGGAAAACAGCGGGTAAGGTTCAAGGGTTGCGACAATCGCGGCGATATCCGATCCAACCAGCATTGTCCCCTGCTGCTCTATGGTCACGGAAACCATGACCGGCAAGTCAAGTTTCGCGCTGTTCAGCACGTCAAAGGCGGCAACCAGGGCGGTCTTGACTTGCAGCAGGTCCTGACAGGTCTCGATCATCAGACAATCAACACCGGCATCGACGAGGGCTTCAACCTGTTCACGAGTTGCCGCCGCGAGCGCCCTCACTTCGATATGCCCGAGTGAAGGCAGTTTGGTTCCGGGTCCCACCGATCCGGCAACATATTTATCGGGCAGATCCCCGATCGCTTGACGGGCATTGGCAACGGCCCGGCGGTTGATTTCCTGGACCCGGTCCTCAAGACCATACTCAGCCAGGACAATCCGTGAAGCGCCGAACGTATCGGTTTCAAGCACCATTGCCCCGGCCTCAAGCATCGAACGATGCAGATCAACGATATACCGGGGCGCCGTCAGGTTGAGAATTTCATTACAGCCTTCGCAGCCATCCCAGTCTTTTTCACCGATATCGACAAGCTGCAGATTGGTTCCGCAGGCTCCGTCAAAAATCAGCAGAGGTTGTTCAGAGAAAGTCATGATTGGTCATTATCCTTAAAAACTGTGTATAAGTTCGTCCTGTTCGATAAAAAGTTCCAAGCAGGTTACTTTACCGACTCAAAAAAGGCCTGTCCAGAGGTGAGTTCGGAAAGTTTTTCCCTTTTATAAAAAATATTTGCTAAAATTCATTTTCACAGGAGGGTGATGTGAATTTACCAGAGCATCAGAACAGATCCGGAGCTCCCCGACGGCGTCTGGGCGAATGTCTTCTTGCCGAAGGAATCATCGATGCCCATCAGCTTGATGAGGCGATTGAATATCAGTGCATTTATGGTGGTAAGCTGGGTACCAGCCTGATTGAACTCGGCCTGATCGAAGAGGACCAGATGGCCCGAATTCTCAGCCAGCAGCTGCGTCTTCATTATATCAAGCCGGAGCTGCTGATGAACGTTCCCGGTGCTGTCCTCAATCTGATCCCCGACAAAGTGGCCCTCAAACATCAGATCGTTCCTTACCATGAGGAAGGCAAGAAGCTCTACGTTGCCATCAACGATGTGGCCAACCTGAAAATTCTCGATGACCTCGCGTTCCAGCTCAATCATATCATCGTCCCCCTTGCCATCCCGGAAATCCGCCTGATGATGGCCCTGAAAAAACATTACGGCATGCTGCTGTCACCCCGGTACGAAACCCTCGCCGTACAGCTGAACCGACGTAATCTCGCCGCGCAAAAAAAAGCACCCGAAAAAACCGCGGAGGAACCCGGGGCTACCGTACAGCCTGCAGCTGTCGCCACAGCTGAAAATACCGATCAGGCCAAGATTGACGATGAAACAGCCTGGCCCTTACTCGGGGATGTCGAACTCGGTCCGGAGGAACAAATCGAAGACACCTATGTCGCTGCACCCTCTTCCGGCAAAGAACCAGAAATCGATATCCTTCACCTGCTCGCGGAAGCCCAGCAACGTGATGACATCGCATCTGCAATTATCCGTTATTTTGAAGTGAATTTCCCTCATTGTGGATTATTCATGGTTCGCGGCGACATGGTCTCCGGGTGGCTGGCGGCAGGCTCCCATCCCCGGCAGGAATTTGATCATCTCTCCGTCCCGCTGGCGGAAGATTCGATCTTCAGACTGGTTGCATCCCAAGGGCCTTATTATCTCGGCCCAGTGAGAGAGTCTGATCAAAACCGCAAAATTCTGGATTTTTTCAAAACCTCTCCTCCACAAAATTGCCTGACCGTCCCACTGAGGGTCCGGGATCGCCTGGTCAGCATTCTTTATGTTCAAGGACCACTGGAAAAACTGGAACAGTACTTCGCTGAAATTCAATATATTGTCGGTAAAGCAGAAATGGCCTTCAAACTACTGATACTGAAAAATAAGATTCTCAGTTCCTGATCAGCTCATGGACTCTGCGGCCGACAACCTTGACCAGCAAACGACACAGAAATATCGACGCGCTCTCAGTGCAGGCGTTGAAGAGCTTTTTCAGCTGCTGCTCGATCAGGATATGGGCGTCCTTAAGGTCGTGCTCAAAAACCCCTTTTTCGGCGAAGATCATCTGCTGACACTGCTGAAACGCAGAGATTTGTCGGAAGAGCTACTGAGCCACATTTACCGTCTCAAGAGACCACTTCTAACCCACCGCCTGCAGCTGGCTATCGTTAAAAATCCGGCGACACCGGGTCCGCTGATTCGCAGCCTGCTTCCTCACCTGAGACTGTTTGAACTTCTCGACCTGTGTATCCTTCCCGGTTCGACTCCTGATCAGAAACTTGCCGCTGAACGCGCTATACTTCAGCGCCTGGCGACCACCCCCCTGGGTAATAAGATCACCCTGGCCCGGCGCGGTACAGCCACCATCGTTGGAGAACTTCTCAAAGAAGGACATCCACAGATTTGTGAGGCCTGTCTGAGCAGCCCACATCTGAAGGAAGCAGCGGTTTTTCAGTTTCTCAGGGGTTCGACGGCTAACGGGGAAACCATCTCCATGATTGCCCGCCACAACCGTTGGAAGCAAAGAAGCAACATCAGAATGGCCGTGCTTAAAAACCCCCGCACACCTGAAATATGGCTGACTTTATGGCTACCGCAGTTGAATCTTCCTCTGCTGAAGCAGCTTCAATTGACGTTTAAAACGCTGCCGACCAGAAAACGTCTGATCGATCGGGAGTTGAAGAAAAGGGGAGCTGTTTAAGCGGGTTTAAATCTTTTCATGACCCGGTTCATTGTCGCGGAGATCTGTTCCGGTTATTGCCATGACGGCCAACGCCATGAAAGGGGATCGGGAGGATTGCCTGGCCGCCGGAATGGATGATTATGTCAGCAAGCCGTTTGGGCAGGAACGGATTGCCCGTGTTCTTGAACAATGGCTCCCCAAAACTTTACAACAGCGACAAACCGGCAGCGGCAACCCAGCGAAAACCACCCAGACGGACCATGATGAGGAGACCCCAAAAGGGATGATCAACCGAACGGCCCTGGAAGCGATCCGCAATTTGCAGAGCGAAGGCAACCCGGATATTCTGGCGCGCATCGTCAACTTATATCTTGAAAACACCCCTGAACAATTAACCAAACTCCAGCGAGCCTTGGACACACAAGACGCCGTAACCCTACGCAACATCGCCCATAACCTCAAATCGAGCAGTGCCAACCTGGGGGCCATGCAGCTGTCCGCATTATGCAAAGACCTGGAAGAGAAAGCCCGACACAATTCTCTCATGGGAACGACGGAAATCGTCAGCCGTATCCGCCATGTCTATGAACTTGTCGCCCATGAGCTGAAACAGGACATCAATATATGAATATGACCGATAAAAATCCTAATGCGCCATTGATTCTCATTGTCGATGATGACCTGCCATCAAGACTTTTGATGCGTGCCAGCCTTGAAAAAATCGGCTTTCGCATAGCTGAGGCGGAAAATGGCCTGATCGCCTTGAAAGAATTTGAGAATATCGTACCGGACGCCGTACTGCTTGACGTCATGATGCCGAAGCTGGACGGCTTTGACACCTGTCGTGCCATCCGCAAACTGAAGGGTGGAGAAAACGCTCCAATCCTGATGGTCACCGGGCTGGATGATATCGAGGCCATTCACAAGGCATTCGATTCAGGAGCGACCGACTTCATTACCAAACCGATCAACTGGGCCGTACTGAACTACCGCGTCAAGTACATGCTGCGAGCCAGTGAAGCTTTTTACGATGTTATAGACAAGCAGAAACAGATCCGGGAACTCGCATTCTTCGATCATCTGACCGGACTGGCCAATCGCACCCTGTTCAAAGATACGCTGGAGATCGCTATTGCTGAAGCGGCCAAGGAAGAATCGATGCTGGGGATCCTGTTCATGGATCTGGATCGCTTCAAAACCATCAACGACACGCTTGGTCATCATATCGGTGATTATCTGCTCAAACATGTCGCCGACCGGGTCAGCTCGTGCATTCGCGACAGTGATGCCTTCAGCCGCTTGAACAAAAGAAAGGCGAAACACTATATTTCACGCCTTGGCGGAGATGAATTCACTGTAATGTTGCCGCGGTTGAAAAATGCTGAATTCGCCGGCCGAGTCGCACAAAGAATCAATCAGATCCTGGCTGAACCTTTCAACCTGGACGGAACCGAGATTTTCATCTCAGCCAGCATCGGAATCAGTGTTTTCCCGCTGGATGGAACCGAAGTTGAAGAATTGATGAAACACGCCGACCTGGCCATGTATCATGCTAAAGAGAGCGGAAAAAACAATTTTCAGTTCTATAAAAAAACCCTCAACATCAAGGCTCGACAAAGGCTCGATTTTGAAAATGATGTCCGTAAAGCTGTACAGGGCGAAGAGTTTGAACTTTATTACCAACCTCAAGTCAACCTTAAAGACGGGTCCATCATCGGAGCTGAGGCACTGACACGCTGGCAGCACCAGCAACGGGGAACAATCCCTCCGAGCGAATTTATTCCCGCTATCGAAGAATTGGGATTGATCATTCCCTTTACCGACTGGGTCATCCGCACAAGCTGTAAACAACAGCTGGACTGGAAAGAGCTTAAGCTTCCTCCCAAAAGGATCGCCATTAACATTTCAAGCAAACATTTTGTTCAGCAAAATATCCCGGAAAAGATCACCAGAACTTTGGCGGAATTCAACTTGAGCCCTGATTTTCTCGAACTGGAACTGACTGAATCAGTTCTGGCTCAACAGAACGACGAAACCCTCGATATTCTGCGTCAGATCAAAGAGATGAACATGTCCATATCGATCGATGATTTCGGGACCGGATACTCATCCATGGTTTATCTGAAAACTTTTCCGATCGACATTGTGAAAATTGACCGTTTCTTTATCAAAGACATTCTCACCAGCTCCCAGGATGCGTCCATCGTCAAAGCCATTATCGCTATGGCTCACAGCATGGAGATGCAAGTCATTGCCGAGGGGATCGAAGAGCGGGAACAACTGGTTCTATTGCAGGAGATGGGATGTGATTACGGACAGGGTTTTTTGTTCAGCCCAGCCGTTTCATCTCAAGATTTTCCATCAATGATCGAACGAAATATTTCCCTCATCTGAGTTTCACTTATTGACGCACAAACATGACAACTTATTAATTATTTCTTGATTTGTTTTTAAATTAGTCTATTATTGATAATTAAATTATTATCACTAATTTTATTTATAATTTTGATCGGCTATTATGGTGAAAAGTGGCTTAAAAGAATTGATCGGCACGAACATCAGCCTCCCCTCCCCCCCTGCGGTTGCAGTGCAGATTCTTAATACCGTACAAAAAGACAAAACCGGCATGAAAGAGCTGGCTGATATTATTGCTACTGACCCGGCTTTAACGGGAAAAATGCTTCAGATCGCCAATTCAGGGTTTTATGCCCTGAGCAGCAAAGTCACAAATATTGATCGTGCTCTCTCTGTGCTGGGAACAAATCTCGTCAAAAACATTGCCCTGTCTTTCGTCATCGCAACGGACTTCCATGACAAAGGCCGGGATGATTTTGACTTTGATGGCTACTGGAGAAATTCCGTCACCGCAGCTGTTTCTGCCGAGCTTCTTATTCAGCAGCTTGGAATTAAGGATGAAGACATTTTTGTCACGGCTTTGCTGCATAATATCGGCATGCTGGTCATCTATCAGCAGAAGAGAAACGAGTACTTGAAGCTTATCGAAGACAGACACCTGAGACAGAACCAGCTGACCCAGTCTGAAAAAAATCTTTTCAGTTTTGACCATCAGCAAGTCGGCTCCGTCACAGTTGAAAATTGGGGGCTGCCGCGACATATTACCGAACCGATCTCTTACCATCATAACCCAGAAGATGCCGCCGAAGAATTTCAAGCAACGGCCTATTTACTCCATTTTGCTGATCGTATGGCCGGCATTTATACGGCAAACGAATGTGCTGAACAGGTCCGTCTGCTACAGAAAGACCTGGCTCAACATTATTCTCTCAGTCCGGAGCAGATTCGAACACTGCTGGATCTGGTTGTCGAAAAGAGCATCGGCATCCTCAAGGCCTTTGAAATTGATCCGGGGAATATGAAACCCTATTCGCAAATGCTTCAGGAAGCCAATGAGGAATTGGGGCGTCTGAATCTGTCCTATGAGCAGCTGGTCATTGAACTGAAAGAAGCCAAGGAAAAATCTGAACGCCTGGCGAAAGAGCTCATTGATGCCAATTTACGGTTGAATGACCTGGTCAACACCGACGGCCTGACCGGTTTGTACAATCACCGCTATTTCCAGGATCAACTTAAAAAGGAACTCGATCGCTCAGCGCGCTACAAATCACCGGTTTCTCTGATTCTGTTTGATATCGACCACTTTAAAAAGGTCAACGACACTTACGGCCATCCAGCAGGCGACCAGGTTCTGATCAATATTGCCAAAGCGATTAACCAGACCATTCGTCCGAGCGATATTCTGGCAAGGTACGGTGGTGAAGAATTCGCGGTTATCCTTCCGGAAACAAATATTTCCGGGGTGAAAGTTTTTGCGGCCCGTCTGCGCCGTTGCGTGGAAGGCTTGATAACCTATTATGAGTCTGAAAAAATCAAAGTCACAATCAGCGTCGGCGGAACCACCTTCGACCCGGAACAGCCTGAAGTAACCAAAGAAGTCCTGTTCAGAACCGCCGACCGGGGATTGTACATGTCCAAAGACAACGGCCGTAATCAGGTCACCATTCTGGCAACGGAAAACGCTCCTGCGCCTTGAATACAGTGAAACGGAACAGCCATGCAGTCAAATGAAAATTATCATCAAATATTGAATCTGATCGGGGAAGACCTTCAGTTTCCTTCTCCTCCGGCAGTCGCCGTCAAAATTCTTGATGCCGTACAGAAAGATGAGTCCGCACTGACCGAGTTGGCGGAAATCATTTCCGCTGATCCCGCCTTAACCGCAAAGATGCTGAAAGTGGCCAATTCAGGAATTTTTACCTGCAACGGTGAAATCGCCAGTATCAATCGTGCCTTGATGATTCTTGGTACCAACATTATCAAGAACATCGCGCTCTCCTTCGTCATTGCCGAAAATTTCAACAGCAACGGTCACTGCGGGTACGATTACAAATATTTCTGGCATCATTCAGTCACGGCAGCAGTAGCTGCCGAGTTGATCGCCAAAGAGATCGGTCTTCAGGATGATGACCTTTTTGTCGCCTCCCTTTTACAGAATATCGGCATGCTGGTCATCCTTCAGACCAAAGGGGAAGAATACAAAAACCTTGTCAGCGAAAGCCTGGCATCCGGACGCTGCCTGACTGAACTGGAATTAACCAAATATGGTTATCACCATCAACAGGTCGGTTACGCATTACTGGCCGATTGGAAACTGCCGGAATCAATCACAGAACCGATTCTTTTTCATCACCAGCCGGACAAAGCGAACGAAGAATCTCGCCAGTCGGCGGCGGTCCTCTACTTTGCTCACCAGATTGCAGCAATCTATCATTCCAGCGAACAGGCGGAAAAAGCTCGACTGCTCCAGCAGGAGCTGACGGAGCGCTATCAGCTTGACCAGGCTCAGGCGTTAAGATTACTGGACGATGCAGCAACACAGAGTCAAGCGATGCTGACGACGTTTGAAATGGCCCCTGAAGAGATTAAACCTTACTCGGTACTTTTGCAGGAAGCCAACAACGAACTGGCGAAACTGCATCTCAGCAATGAGCAGCTGATGCTCGAGATGAAGGAAGCAAAAGAAAAAGCTGAGCGGATCGCTCACGAATTGGAAGATGCCAATGCACGTCTGAAAGAACTGGTTTATCGTGATGGTCTCACCGGGCTTTATAATCATCGTTATTTTCAGGAAGCGTTGTCCAAAGAGCTGGCCAGAGCCAATCGCTACCAGTCATCGATCTCATTGATTCTTTTCGATATTGATCATTTCAAGCAGGTTAATGATACTCACGGACACCCTGCCGGAGACATGGTGCTGATGAATATTTCCAGAGCCGTCAGCAGCGCTGTACGCCCAAGTGATATTGTCGCACGTTACGGCGGCGAGGAATTTGCCGTCATCCTTCCGGAAACCAATGCCGCCGGCGTCAAAGTGTTTGCCGCCCGCCTGAGACGCTGCGTCGAAGGTATTGCAACCCTGGTTGACGGGCAGCTTATTTACGTCACGATCAGTTCGGGGGCCACAACTTTTACACATACGACACCACGCGCCACGAAAGACATCTTGATTGATACAGCTGATCGCGGTCTTTATACATCGAAACAGAATGGCCGCAACCAGGTCACCGTTCTTGAGCTAGAACCCTCCGAAGAATAAGCGCCGTTAACAGCGATTATCCGCCTTTAAACGATGATCAGGTATCATCTTCTGGATTCATTAAGATTGACGTGATATTTATGTGATTCGTCCATTGAGGGGTGATTGATTTCACATGATGGTTTCCGTTTCTGATCAATATCATCTTGTCGCCAGTGATGCTGGGGCCTGTCTTCAATTATTCGGAAGCTGGTCGTTTTCCAGCAGCATACCCGACAGCGCTCAGCTTTTTCACAACCTACTCTCCCTTCAACCAACAACTCTCAGCTTTGATTGCCGGCATCTCGAAAAATGGGACACCGGCCTGATGATTTTCCTGACCGATCTGCTTAGACTCTGTGATGAACATGATATTCACGTCAACAGAGAATCATTACCGGACGGGATTCAGACCTTGCTCAAACTGGCCTTTACAGTCACTGAACGACGCAGTCAGCGGCGAGCAGTCCTGGGCCAGCCGGTTCTGACCAAAATAGGCAACGTGACCATAGAAATGCACCGCAACTGGTCAGATATGCTGGGCTTTATCGGTGAAGTATTTTCCGCCTTTATAAATTTTTTCCGTCGCAAGGCCCAGTTTCGCCTGTCGGATCTGTTTTTTCAAATTGAAGCAGCAGGCCCTTCGGCGCTTTTCATTGTCACCCTGATCAGCGTTCTGGTCGGTATGATTTTAGCCTTCGTCGGAGCCGTACAATTGCGTTTGTTCGGTGCCGAAATTTTCATCGCCAACCTCGTAGGATTGGGTATGGCACGGGAAATGGGAGCCATGATGACAGCCATTATCATGGCCGGACGAACGGGGGCGGCCTATGCCGCCTTACTCGGCACAATGCAGGTCAACGAAGAGATAGATGCTCTCAAAACGATTGCCGTTTCGCCGGTGGAATTTCTGGTCCTGCCCCGCGTGATTGCACTCTTATTGACCATGCCGTTGCTTTGTATCTATTCGGATTTCATGGGAATTATCGGCGGTGCCATCGTCAGCGCCACCATGCTGGACATATCATTTTTTCAGTATTTTCAGCAGATTCAGGGATTTGTCGGCCTGTCCCACTTTTTCATCGGGGTGTTCAAAGCCGCTGTTTTCGGTATTCTGATCGCCATGGCAGGATGTTTTCGCGGCCTGCAGTGCGGGCGCAGTGCATCAGCCGTCGGATTTGCCGCCACCAGCGCGGTGGTCACCTCGATCGTCCTGATTATCGTTGCCGATGCGATCATCACGGTTCTCTGCCAGGTACTGGGAATATGATGAGTACCGCGACTCCGCATCTTGAGGTCCGGCAGCTGACCATGGCCTATGGTGAGTCGATCATTCAGGAAAAGCTCAACTTTTCCGTCAGCCAGGGAGAGATCTTTATCATCATGGGGGGCAGCGGATGCGGCAAAAGCACCCTGCTCAGACATCTCATCGGACTCATGAAACCGGCACAAGGAGAGGTCCTTTACCATGGTGTCGATCTATGGCAGGCCGACCCTGAGCAACAGCAACGGATCATCAGCCGCAGCGGAGTGCTTTTTCAGGGAGGAGCGTTATGGAGTTCAATGACCCTGGGTGAAAATATCGAACTGCTCCTGAAAGAGCATACCCAGCTGACTCCCAAACAGATTCAGGACGTTATTGCTTATAAACTATCGCTTGTCGGGCTGTCGCGTTATGCCGACTACTACCCTTCTGAGATCAGTGGCGGCATGCGCAAAAGAGCCGGTCTTGCCAGGGCTATGGCGCTGGATCCCGACATCCTGTTCTTTGACGAACCATCAGCCGGGCTCGATCCGATCAGTTCAAGACGCCTCGATGACCTGATCCTCGAATTAAGAGACAGCCTCGGGGCGACCATCGTCATCGTCAGCCATGAACTCGCCAGTATTTTTGCCGTCGGGGATAATTCGATCTTTCTCGATCCCACTGAAAAAACCATCATCGCATCCGGTTCCCCCAAGGATCTGCTTGAAACCTCATCGGATCCCCGGGTCATTCAGTTCTTAACCAGAATGAAATGATATGCTAATACTCACAGGTCAAAAACGGACAAGAGGTTTTTATGCATACACGCAAACGGGTTGATCCGAGAGTTATCGGCAGCTTTGTTGTTGGAGCGGTTATTCTGAGCGTTGCCGGCCTGCTGTTTTTCGGCCCGGGAGGGTTTCTCTCGGAAACCCGCAGCTACGTGATCTATTTTGACAGTTCGGTCAAGGGTCTGAATGTCGGTTCGCCGGTACGCTTTCGTGGGGTTAAAATCGGCCAGGTTAAAGAAATTAACGTCCGTGTCCGGCCGAGCGACTTTGCCTTCAATATTCCTGTCGTTATCGAAATCGAGCCGTCGCGCATCAAGGCGGAAGGGACAAAACAGGGCCTGCTTGATGCCTTGAAAACCACGGTTCAGGGTGAGGATCCGATGATCTCACTGGTTGATAAAGGCCTGCGGGCACAACTGCAACTGGACAGCCTGGTCACCGGGCAGCTTTACGTCAATTTTGACATGATCCCGGAGGCGCCTCTGATCCTGACCGAAAACACCAGTGATTATCCTGAGCTGCCGTCAATCAGTTCCAGCCTTGAAGAGCTGACGAAAACCTTTGAGGATCTGCCGTTAAAGGAACTGGCCCAAAAAATGATCCGGTCAGCCGAAGGGTTTGAAAAAATCATCACCTCTCCCGATTTGCACAATGCCCTGGCGCAGTTCGACGATACGACGACCCAACTGAACCAGTTGCTCAAAAACCTCAATCAGCAGCTGCTACCCCTGGCTGCAACGTTGCGGGAAACCCTGTCAACAAGCCATCAGGCAGTAAGCCGCCTCGAGGGGAAAATCGACCCCGTGGCAGAGCATTTCGAAGACACCCTAAACCAGGTACAGAAGACGATCAGACACATTGATGCCAAGATCGATCCCCTCTCTGAGCAGGTTAACCAGACGCTTCATAACTTCAATGGCACTGCGCTCAAAGCCGGGGCAGCGATCACGCAAATCAACAATTTGTCAGCGAGTGATTCACACCTGCTGGAACAGCTCAGTACAACCCTTCAGGAAGTCAATCGTACCGCGCGCAGCCTGGGGTTATTGTCCGCTGAAATTGAGCGTGACCCGCAGATGCTGATCCGCGGCCGGATAAAGGGAGATGAATAATGATGCGCCTGTTGTTGCCGTTAGTGTTGCTGATCTGTACATCCTGCATTCAACTGGGCGGAGAGCCTGCTGCAACGCATCACTTTCTTCTTACCGGCCTGAGCCCGGACACTCCATCAGTTTCATCTGACAACTTAACTATAGATATTAAAGTTATTGATTTTCCAGATTATTTAAAACAAAAAAACATGGTCACCAGAAACCGGGACAACAGTATAAAAATAGCTTCAGCGGCACGCTGGGCAGACCCTCTGCCTGATAGTCTGATGCGGGTTCTGCGAAGAAACCTTTATCAGCTGCTTCCCGAAGCAACAGTGACCGTCAGCCCCTGGGAACAAAGGCCGGCTGAAGCACTGCAGGTGAAGTTGCTGATCAATGATTTTTCCGGGAGATTCGGGGATCAGGTAAATATCGACATAAACTGGCTGGTCAGAAAGGCTGGAAGCACAATTGATCGCGGGAACTTCAGCTATCAGCATCCGCTTGGCCAGGGCTACAGCAACCTGGCTTTAGAATTGAGTCGCGGTCTTGATATCTTCAGCCATGAAATTGCGGAAGAACTCGCGGCCCACTGAAAGAGAGGTCGAGGGAAGGCTGTCAAGCCTTCCCTGGACACCAGTGACTACTCCAAAATAAAGCGCTGCCCCAAATCCAGCAACTCCCTCATCCTTCCAGCCGTTTTAGCCTCGGAATACAACCTGACGACCGGTTCGGTTCCCGATTTGCGGAATAACATCCAGGAGCCATCGTCAAACAGGTATTTGTTTCCGTCAACCCGAATAACCTGGATGACATCATGCCCGCCGATCTGTTTTGGCGGATTGGCAAACTTGGCAGGCAGCCTGGTTTCGACTTCTGGCGACAGTCGAATATTAATCCTCTTGGTATGAATTTCACCAACCCGGGCATAAAGGTCGTCGAGTAATTGCTGCAGCGACTTTTTCTCAACGGCGACCATCTCTGCAACCATCAGACAGGCCAGAATGCCGTCCTTCTCCGGAACATGACCCTGAATACTCAGCCCTGCGCTCTCCTCACCACCAATCAGAATCCGGTTTTCACTGATATATTCACCGATAAATTTGAACCCGACCGGGGTCTCAAGAACTTCGACACCATGGTATTCAGCGACGGCATCGATCAAGTGGGAAGTCGCAACACTCCGCGCCGCATTACCCTTCAGACCCTTGCTGCGGATCATGTAATCGAACAGCAGGGCGAGAATGTAATTGGGCTCAATATAGCTCCCGTCACCATCAACGATGCCGAAGCGGTCGGCATCACCATCCGTCGCCAGGCCCAAACGGATATCAGCGTCCGACTTGATCAGGTTGATGAAATCCTGAATATGAGCCTCGGCAGGCTCCGGGGGTTCCCCACCAAAGTAGGGATCCGTGTGGTCGTTCATCGTTACGATATCGACACCGGCCTCGCTCAGCAGGCGATCCAGATAACCTCGCCCTGAGCCGAACAGGGGATTGACGGCAATCCTGATCCCCGATTGGGCGATTGCCTTGAAATCAATGAGGCCGCGCATGGTCGAAAAATACTCTTCGCGCGGGTCAATTTCTTCAAAAAGTCCCATGCTTTCCGCTTCGTCCAGCGGCATATCTTTAAATACGATTTCACCCAGCATCGCATTGGCGCGTTTTTCGATATCTCCGGTTGTTTCGGGCAGGGCCGGTCCACCCCATGCCGGGGAAAATTTAATCCCGTTATAGTCATAAGGATTGTGGCTGGCGGTGAAATTAATCGCCCCCGCAGCCTGACGGTGGATCAATTCATGAGAAATAACCGGTGTCGGTGTATCGCGATTGCAGAGAAAAGCCTTGATCCCCGCACCGGCAAGCACACGCACCGTCTCGCGGGCAAAGTCCTTACCCATAAAACGGGCGTCATAGCCTACAACGACGCCCTTTTCAGCCAGCTTCTGATCGTGCAGATAATCAGCAATTGCCTGAGTGACCACACGAACATTCGCCAGAGTAAATTCATCACAAACAATGCCGCGCCAGCCTGAAGTACCAAATTTTATTTGGGTCATAACTCTCCCTCTCAATAGGTCTATAAAGTTTCAATACATAATGATAGCACAGAGTTAAATTTCGTCCGGAAAATCTAATCATCTTCACCGCTGATAAGTCTTACATAAGGACAATCATCCGGCAATATTCCGGCACGAACCAGCTCCGGGGTCAACTGCACACACTCCGGGTGAAGTTTGGCTCGTTGATGATAGATTTTGCACAGCTGAGTTTTTGTATCAAGATGGGGACACGGCGTCTTGGAATAAAATATCTTCCCCCGGTAAGCGTACTTTTCATAACAGCAACGACCACAACGCTCACAGATGCGCTCCCATTCGTCAGCCTGGAGCTTTTTCAGAGACATACCACAGCACTCCGATCAGATTTTTTACAACCGTACATAGCCGGGAATTGACAGACTGTGAACAACTCTATAATCTGGTCAGACCAAGTGCCAATATGACCAAAAATCGGTAAACACTTCATCTTAACCAACTCGCCACTTTCAATGTACAAGGATCCATCTATGCGCGTCATGATTATTCTTTCCGCTCTACTGATGCAGGTCTGCCTGGGAGCAACCTACTCCTGGTCGGTTTACGTTCATCACCTCAAGTCCTTACTCGGCATAACCCAGGCACAGGCTCAGGTGCCCTTTTCGGTTTTCTATTTTATCTTTCCGGCAACCATGATCTTCTCCGGAACCCTGGTCGAAAAAATCGGCCCGCGGGCCGCGACAATCCTCGGGGGCCTGTTGTTCGGAAGCGGATGGATCCTCTCCTCATGCGGCGCCGGGAACTTCACCCTGACCATTCTCGGCAACGGGGTGATCGCCGGTATCGGGGCCGGCATCGCCTATATCGTTCCGATCTCGACCTGCATAAAGTGGTTTCCCAACAATAAAGGGCTGGTCACTGGGATTGCAGTTGCCGGCTTCGGCGGTGGCGCGGCCCTGGTCAGCAGCCTTGCCGGGTATCTGCTTAAAGTCGGATATTCCCCTTTCCAGGTCTTTGCCTACCTGGGCGGCATATTTTTAGCGCTGATCATTTTTGCCGGACTGTTCATGAAAAATCCACCTGATTTTTCCGCAACCGGCACGATTAAACTCAAATTTACCAAAGTCATCACCGACAGGCGCTTCATTATTCTGTATTTTGCCATGTTTACCGGCCTGTCCGCCGGCTTTGCCGTCAATGCCAACATCAAGGAACTGTTTAAATCAGCGAGCCTGTTGAGTGGTGTCAGCGCCGTTTCCTTTTTTGCCATCGCGAATGCGATCGGACGAGTCACCTGGGGCAGCATTTTCGATCGCGTTAACAGCAAATCGATGATTCAAATCAACCTGCTGTCACAGGCCGTGTTGCTGTTTATGTCGCCCTTCATTCTGACTTCGGCAACGGGATTACAGATCTTTGCGATTTTATCCGGCTTCAACTATGGCGGTGTGCTTGTTATATACGCGGGTTCCGTAGCCCGCATCTGGGGAGCTGACAAGGTCGGATCAATCTATGGCTGGCTTTTTTCCTCAAATATTCCCGGTGCTGTGGCACCTTTGTTCGCCGGGTATATTTATGACCGCAGCGGCAGTTTCACAATCCCCCTTTCAATCATCGGAATGATTATTTTAGCAGCCATCCTCCTGCTGCAACTCAACAAACAGCAATTTCAGCATGAAGCCTGAAGAAAAAAGCGCTCCCGGGACAAGCAAAAAAGCGTTGACTCGATCATTCGAATTAGCTATATCTAGGCGTTCTGAACACGAACCAAAGCGCTAAGCTAGGAGGAATAATACCATGCAGTGTCAAACAGTTCTCCCCGGTACAGAGTGTACTTTTTGGAAAAAAACCGGTTGTTCCGCCGAAGGCGGCAGCTGCCAGGTGATTGTTGAAGAATGTCAGGGTTGCGATCGCATCGCCAAAGGAAGCATTGGCGACGTGTGTACCTCGTTTCCCAACCCTGCCGCAAAGTGGGCCAGTGGTCTCTGCAATTTTGCCACTCACAAGAAAGTGGACATCAAATCCGACGATGTCAGGGTAAACCCACTCAAAGCTGCCAAGCGGGCTGCGGCCGGCAAAAAGAAATAATTCATTCAGTCCACGACATAGTCAATCGAAAGGCTGCCTTATTCAGGCGGCCTTTCTTATTGGTGATTTTCAACCCGGTTATTCCTGGCCACTACCGATCAGGGCCACCATATCCCCGGCCTGAAAAACCAAGTCGGCCGATGGATTGGCCATGAACTGGCCATTGCGCAAAACACCAACGACAGAAGCTCCCGTTAACTGACGCATATCCAGCTGACGTAAACTACGTCCAACCAGCAAGCTGTCCTGATTCAATTCCTGCCATCTAAGCTGCAGCAGGTCCGAGGCATTTTTCAGCGAACGAATATGCTTGAGATGTTCCTGATCCGCATAGGCATGATGGTAATGATCCCGGCGGGCAGCGTCGGTAAACTTCTGAATTTCCGTAACCGGCAGATTCAGATTCAACAGCGCCTGCCGCGCAATCTCGAGGCCAGCCTCCAGCTCAGGCAGGATGACCATATAAACGCCATCTTCGTAGAGCGAACGCAACTGCTCAATACCCACAGAGCGCACGACGATCTTCAAGCGGGGAAAATGCTGATGGACATAGCGGACAATGGTCTCGGTTGTGGTGATATGCGGGATGGTAATCAGTACCTGCTTGGCATCGGACAGCTGAGCAGCTTCGAGAACGATCTGATGACCGGCATCACCGTAGATAACCGGGAGACCCCTCCTCTTGCATTCATCCACGGCCCGGTGCGCAAGTTCTATGACAACAAAAGGCACGTTCAGTTGCCTGAGGATAGTGGCGATATGCTGACCGACCTGCCCTCCCCCGGCAATGACAACGTGATCATGGAGCCCATCTTCAGGGAGGTTCATGGTTTCCAGCAGTTCTTTCTTGCTCAAACGTTTTTTCAAGCCATACAGGGGTGCGGTCAACCCCGAAGCCATGGGCGTCAGCAACATACTGATAATCGTCGCCGCCAGAATGTAGGCATGTTGCTCAGCGTTCAAAAAACCACCGCTGAAACCGACCTGCCCCAGAACGAAGGAAAATTCCCCGATCTGAAACATCGCCAGACCGACAGCCAGGGGAATAACGTTGCCGTAGCCGAAGCCACGGGCAATACCGGCCACAATCAAGCCTTTTCCAAGCGCAACCAGCAGCACCAGCTGCAGCACCCCCGGCCACTGCGCCAACAGGAAAGCGGGATCAAGCAGCATCCCCACGGAGGTAAAGAACAACAGACCAAAGAGGTCGCGTAGCGGGATAATATCGCTCAACGCCTGATGGCCGTAGTCGGATTCGCTCAACACCATACCCGCAACAAAGGCCCCGAAAGCGAAGGAAAGTCCCGCCAGGTAGGTCGCATATCCGATACCGAGTCCGGTTGCGGTAATCGTCAGGATAAACAGCTCGCGTGAGTTCCAGCGCGAGATCATCGCCAGGAATCTGGGTAAAAGACGGGTCCCCAGCAACAGCATCATGGCCAGAAAAATGACCGATTTGAGCAGCGCGACGCCGAGGGCCGGCAGCCCCGCTGCGGGGTTGGTGATTTGAGGCAACAGAATAAGCAGGGGCACGACGGCCAGGTCCTGAACAATCAGGATGCCGATCATCACACGGCTGGAGAGGGTTCCCATCATCCCCTGGGCCATCAGGGTCTTGAGGATCACCATGGTACTCGACAATGAAGCGAGCCCACCCAGCCACAGCGCCGGCCCGCTGTCCCAGCCCATCCAGCGTCCCAGAACATAACCGTAGAGAATGGTCAGGATGATCTGTATCGGACCGCCGATCAGAGCAACATATTTAACCGGCTTCAGTTCACGCAGGGAAAATTCAAGGCCCAGCGCAAACAACAACAGGGCAACCCCTATTTCAGCGAGCTTCTCAACTTCGTGAGGGTCTGATACCGTCATGCCTCCGGAAAACGGCCCGATCACCACCCCGGCCAGGATGTACCCGAGAACCAGAGGCTGCCTGAATTGCTGGGCCACCAGGCCGCCGATCAGTGCTGCAACGACAATGATGACGATGTCAGCTGCTATCCCCATGAAAAAAACCCGGAATCAAAAAGCTGCCCTGCCGTCTTAGGCAGCATAAATCTTAAAAAATCTCTCTCACTTGCAAAGCTGAACAGCCTCTCCATGGCAATCCGGCAGAGGTTCTACTTCAGCCCTTCAATAACAGCAGAGACCTCATCGCAAATCTGCCGCGCAGCAGGGCTCTTTTCAAGCCGCAGGAACTGCTGGTAGTTTTCAACCGCTTCCTGACTGCGGTCCTGATCCAGACAGATATTGCCGAGAGTCAGATAACCACCGGGAAGACTGGCGTCAAGTTCCAGACCTTTCAGGCAATGAGCTTCTGCTTCCTCTAATTTTTTCAGATCATAAAAGAGTTCGGCCAGACTTAAATGGGGTTGAGGATTTTCAGGCTCCAGTTCCAATGCCCGCTGAAAACACTGAATCGCGTCTTCAGGACGAGCCTTGGCAACATGAATGTCACCCAGGGCA
Source organism: Desulfuromonadales bacterium (assembly GCA_016931615.1). Classification (GTDB taxonomy): domain Bacteria; phylum Desulfobacterota; class Desulfuromonadia; order Desulfuromonadales; family Geopsychrobacteraceae; genus JAFGEL01. The sequence goes on along the minus strand of JAFGEL010000065.1, from coordinate 57,617 downwards.
TTCAGGGCAAAAGCAGAGTCGGGATCGACGTCCAGGGCTTTTCGGCAGGCCTCTTCGGCAGCTTCAAAATCATCGTTATTGGCGTATGCCATCGCCTTGCTCACCCAGGCGTCAGTCTCATCCGGATCCAGATCAATAAGCTGTTGATACGTTGCAATGGCCTCGGCATTCCGGTTTTCTTCGAGATACAGATCGCCCAGGGAAAACAACAGCTCAATGCACTGCGGGTCCAGCCGCAACCCAGCAGCCAGACTCTTGTGCGCCTGAGCAAATGCGCCATTTTCGATCTGTGCTTCTGCCAGCAGGAGACGCCCTTCAACGGAATCCTGCAGTTCAAGAGCTTGCTGAAAACACTTGATAGCCGATCGCACATCGCCCTCTTCGAGAGCCAGAAGGCCCTGATCCAATAGTTTTTCAGCTGACATAAAAACTTCCCCCTTACAATGATGGGCGACGCACAACTTCGACCCGATAGCCATCCGGGTCGGTGACAAAATAGAAGCGCGGCTGGCCTGCCGTCAATCCTTTCAAGGGGGTGATCTCCAGCCCCATTTCACTGTGCCGCTGATGTGAAGCTTCCAGGTCCGTCACACCCACCGCCAGATGCGAATAGCCATTGCCGATCACGTAGGGTTCAACCTGATCGTAGTTGTAGGTCAACTCCAGTTCAAAGGGCAACCCTGCCGAGGTCATGTAGCACAAGGTAAAGCGTCCATCGGGGTAATCTTTTTTTCGTGAAATCTCAAACCCGAAAGCTTCGCGATAAAATTTTTCCGTCGCTTCGAGATCCATAACCCTATAACAGATGTGAATCATTGGATATTCCATATTCAGCTCCTTATCAACAGGATGAATTGACTTTCGTGAACCGGCTCATTATAGTCGCCAGCATGAGAGCCATATTTTTATCGGACGCCCATCTACGCAACCCGCAAGACCGAAACTATCAGCTGTTAATCGACTTTCTCAAGCAGCAAAAAGATCTTGATGCCCTGTTCCTGCTTGGTGACATTTTCGAGTTCTGGCTGGGATACAAGCATTTGATATTCAGTGTCTATATCCCCATTCTTGAAACGCTTCGCCGCTTAACGGATGCGGGAACAAAACTTTATTTTGTCGAAGGCAATCACGATTTCAACATGGGCCCATATTTCACCGAAACCCTGCAGTGCACCCTGGTGCCGGATCAGCAAATCATTGACTGGGATGGCCACAACATCCTGATCTGTCATGGAGACCTGCTGAACCCCTCAGCAGGCTATCGGCGATTACGGGCCTTCTGGCGCAGCGCACCGGTCAAGCTGCTGTCACGGATAATCCACCCCGACCTGGTTTGGGCGTTCGCCCTGTGGCTGAGCAACAAAAGCTCCAAAAATGATCCTCATAAGCTCCACAGTGACCCGACGCCTTACCTGAGAAACCTTATCGAAAAGGAAGACTTCAGTAACTGTCAGATCGTTGTCTGTGGACACTATCACTATCCGACTGAAAACGAACATCACAACACCAAGATAATCGCTCTGGGAGACTGGATCAGCCAGTTTTCTTACGCGGAAATGGTCGACGGCCGGATCACTCTGAAAACCTACGCCGGCTGATCAGCCTTCTGATCGTCAGAAACGATCGTCAGTGCCTCACCTTCGCGCTGATGACACTGGGCCACCAGATCACTTAAGGTTCTTCCTGCCATTCCCTCATTGATCAGCTGTTCGATCCTTGCACAGGTTTCCAAAGCGATGCCTGTCTGGGGATGAGGATAGAGGTAAAGGGCTTCCTGACCATAATCACGCAACTCTTTAAAAATATCCGCCAGCAGAAGTGTTTCAGCGGAACGACCGAGCTGATACCGGCAGCGTCCTGCCTGAGTACAGTGTTCTGAGACGAAACCCAGGGCCTGCAGAGTTTCAATGATATTGCGGCACAGCCGCGGCGGAACAAACAACAGCTTCGCCAGCTGTTCATGGCTTTGCGCCGGCTCCCCGCGCTCAAAAAGATCGGCCAGAGTCACCAGCAACGCCAGCGCAACCTGTTCAAAACTGTTTCGACTGACTTCAGAGCCCTTGAGATCACGCCCACCCGTTCTCAGGTTCTGATTGGCATAAGTCACACCCAGACCGAAAAGGACGATGACCCACGAAAGGTAGAGCCAGACCATGAAAATCGGCAGCGCCGCCATCGTTCCATAAATGGCATTGTAGCGCCCTACACCCACCTGAAAATAGACATAGCCGACCTGAGCCACCTGCCACAGCGTTCCGCCGACAACACCGCCGATAAAAGCTGCGCGCCATTCGACCCTGATATTGGACATAAAGATATAAAACCCGGTAAAAGCCAGCCACATAAAAAAGAATGGCGCAACCTTGAACATCAGCAGAATAACGTTGCCGACCATTTGCATTTCGATGAGCTTCTGAACCAGGTTGTTGCTGGCCAGAGTTGATGTCATCGATATTGCAGAGATAATCAGCACGGGACCGACAAGAATGACGGAAAGATAATCTGAAAAACGCCTCAAAACCGGGCGGATTTCTTTAACCCCCCAGACATGATTAAAGGCCTTTTCGACATTGGTCAGCAGGGAGACAACGGCAAAAATGAGGAAAACCAGACCAAAGGTGCCGAGCTGAGCGACCTGGGTATTGTTAATGTAACTGAGAATCGCTTCGGCTATTTGCCCGTCACCGACATTAAGTTTTTCGATAATCAGCGGCTGAAGAAGGTTCTGTACGCCGAACGCTTTCAACAGCGCAAATGTCAGGGCCAGCAGAGGGACCAGAGAAAGCATGGTATAGTAAGTCAGTGCCGCGGCTCGCAACAGACACTGATTGACTTTGAAATCGCGAAAGACCAGGACCGCGGTCTGAAGCTGCCGAAGTAAAAGCCTGCGCCAGGGAGACAACTCATTAGGGTTGAGCTCCCAAAGCACGTGCCTTATACGCGTAGGGACAGAACCTTCGGATTTGCCTTCCGCTGACATGGATCTCCCTTGAAGGTCTATTGGTTTTCTTCCAAATCGACGTCGTGAATCGTCAAAGACAAGTTTAGCAGCTCAGTTGCATAAGTCCTGCTGTCACCAACTAAAACAATCTGTAACCGCTCCGGATGCAAGTAGCGCTGGGCAACCCGCTGAATGTCGGCGACACTCACTGCCGAGATCTGCTGCCGATATGTTTCCATATAATTTTCAGGATAGCCATAAAAATCGAGACGGGCTGTCCGACTGACGACCGAATGGGTATCTTCAAAGGCGAAAACAAACGAATTAATCAGACTGTTTTTTGCCAGCTCCAGTTCAGCTTCACTGACCGGCTGGTCAATCAATTGCCGCATGATCTGCCGCATCAACTCTACCACTTCAACGGTCGAGTCGCGTTTGGTTTCGCTGCCGGCAATGAACAGTCCCGGGAGGTGGCGTCCGACCTGGAAGTAAGAATAAACGGAGTAGGCCAGGCCACGATTTGACCTGATTTCCCGCATCAGTCGCGAGTTGAAACCACCACCACCGAGAATATAATTGGACACCCGCAAGGCAAAAGCATCCGGATTATCTTTGCTGATTCCGGCATGTCCCATCAGAATTGTGGTCTGGGGAATATCCTTCTCGGCAAGATAAATCCCCCCCGCCAGCGGTTCCTGAGGCAAGGGAGGAAAGCTCTGGGCGAAAGTTTTCGACTGATCCCATCCAGCAAACCGCTCTTCCAGCAGGCGGATAATCTCGTTGCCGTCAAGATCTCCGGATAGCGCCAGCCAGAAATTATTCGGGTAGAAATAGCGCTTGTGCAGGTTCAGCAGATCCTCACGGGTCAGGCTGTTGACGCCGGACAGGGTTGGATAAGCTCCGAAAGGATGTCCGGGGTTGACGGCCTCGGCAAGCAGACGTCCGGCAAGTTCCCCGGGATCATCATTCTTTCGATGGATCGCTTCAAGCAGCTGTTTACGCGCCAGTTCGAGCCGCTGTTCATCAAAGCTAGGTCGTTGCAGCAGATCAGTCAGGATGGTCAGGCCCCGTTCAAGATCATTTTTGTGAAGAGAAAGATTGATTTCATACGTGTAAGATGAACTCGAAACAGTCAGTACAATGGCTTTTGATTCCAGTTCTGCTTCTAGCGCCTCAGGAGTCAGTCCGAGGCTCCCTCCGGTTTCAAGAACAGCGGCAAAAAGCTGTGAGAGGCCGCTTTTATCAAGAGGGTCATAGATGCTGCCGCCCGCAACCATCAGTGTCAGATCAACCAGGGGAAGCTCATGGTTTTCCCTCAGGTAGACTTTCATTCCGTTGTTGAGCCTGTATCTGGCAACTTCTGGGAAATGGAACTCCAGCGGAGAAAACTTCAATTCATCCGGACGCTGTGGGTGTTGAGAAAACGGCGCAGAGCATCCCCCGACAAAGACAACCAACAACAGACCGACAAAAAGGTTTTTCATCCCTGCTCTCCTTTACTCAGAGAGACAACGGTGCGGTTATCGGCATGGAGATAACGCTTTGCAACAGCCATGATGTCCTCAGCGCTGACAGTTTTTAATTTTTTTTCATAATCGACCAGGTAGCGCCAATCACCAAGGACATGATAGGAAGAAAGGGTTCTGGCCAGGCCGCTGTTATTTTTGAGTCCACGCAACATAGAGGTTGTGATCTGTTTGCGCGCCTTGTCGATTTCTGAATTACTGAGAGGTTCCGTCTTCAGCCGGTCAAGTTCCTTGTAAACGGCTTGTTCGACATCACTACAGGAGCAAGTGTGTCTCGGGGTCAGGCTGAGAACCATCAGGTTGTCATAGCGTGATCCAGGAGCTCCGAAAACTCCGACATCAGAAGCCAGTTCCTGTTCCACCACCAGGGACCGGTACAGCCTTGAAGTCCGGCCGTCGGTCAAAACCTGCATGATGATATCAAAAACATAATCGTCGTGATGAGGCATGGTCGGTTTGTGAAAAGCGATCATCAGCCGCGGTTCCGCATCAAAATCGATGGCCACGCGCCTTTCGCTTCTCTGCGGCGGTTCTTTATCGACAACCCGGGGTACCGGCACCCCGGGAGCGAGTCTGCCGAAATATTTTTCCACCAAAGCGATAGCCTCTGTGCTGTCGAAATCACCCACCAGGGTAATCACCATGTTGACCGGAGTATAATATTTTGAAAAAAAACTGCGAATCTTATCGGGACTCAAATTTTCGATGTCCGATTCCCAGCCGATTATCGGATCGCGATAAGGATGGACTTTATAAGCGGTGGCAAGCAGGGTCTCATACAGCAGTCCATCCGGATTTGTTTCGTATGAACGCCTGCGCTCTTCACGAACCACGTCCCGTTCCGTGTAAAATTCACGGAACACGGCGTTCTGGAGGCGGTCCGATTCAATAGCCGCCCAGAGTTCAAGCTTGTTGGCCGGCAGATTAATCAGATAGGTAGTTTGATCCTTACCGGTAAAAGCATTGTAACCCACACCCCCGTTTTCAGCGTAAATACGCGAAAATTCATCTTTCACTACGAACCTGCGATGTTTTTCCTGCATCTCGGCCAGACGCGCATGCAGACGCTGAAGTTCCTGAGGATCCGCGTGAGGATCGTTTTTCAGCTCATCAATTTTCCGGCCGAGCGCTTCACACTGGTCAATCAGCCTTTTTTCCTGGGCATAATCGGTTGTCCCCAGGGTCTTGGTGCCTTTGAAGAGCATATGTTCAAGCAGATGGGCGGTCCCGCGTTCCGAGCTGGTTTCATTGACAGCCCCGACCCGAAAACTGATATAAGCCGCAACCGTCGGAGAATCACGACGCTCGACCATGAGCAGGCTCGCGCCGTTTGCGAGTTGATGTTCCTTGACGTTTTCCGCAAGCGTCTGCCCTGACACCGAACTCACCGTAAAAATAAAAACGCTTACAAAAATAATGTATATGCGCATCATAACGAACCTCGTAAAGGGCTAAAGATGTTATTGAACTGGTATAATAGCTCAGGATGATTCAAAGAATCTAGATTTGGCCGGCTTATTTGCTGCAACAAGAATCAAACCCGCCGGATGAGTCCTTTACTTTTAAACTTTGTCCTATATATTGCTGATTTACAGGATCAATCTTATTCGACGGGAGCTTCAAGGAGAGACCATGAAACGTATTGCCGTACTCACAAGTGGCGGGGATTGCTCAGGAATGAATGCCACTGTAAGGGCCGTCGTCCGCGCCGGGATGGCTTCAGGATTGGAAGTAATCGGCATTCAGAAAGGCTTTCAAGGCCTGATTGACCGCCATTACGAAACCATGTCAACTCGTTCCGTGAGTAATGTGCTGCAGCGCGGGGGGACGTTTCTACAGAGTGCCCGCTGCAAGGAAATGCGCACCAACGAAGGTTTACGTCTGGCCAGCGACAACCTCAAGGGGTTGGGCATTGAAGGTCTGGTCGTCATCGGCGGCGATGGTTCTTTAAAGGGCGCCTACGCCATTCATCAGCACGGGGTTCCGGTTATCGGCATCCCCGGTTCTATTGACAACGATATTCCCTACACGGACGTTTCATTGGGGGTTGATACCGCCCTGAATAACATTATCCGCGCCGTCGACAATCTCAAGGACACCGCATCCTCTCATGATCGCGCCTTCGTTGTTGAAGTTATGGGCCGCAATTGCGGCTATCTGACTGTCGTTGCGACGATTGCCGCCGGCGCTGAATACAGCCTTATCCCCGAAGAGCCCTATGATCTTGATCAGATCTGTTCTGATCTGCGCAGACGTTATCAGGAGGGGCGCACCAATTCGATCATCATGGTCGCTGAAGGAGCCGGCAAGGCTGAGAATATTGCCAATCAGATCAAAGACCGGATCGGTTTTGAGACCCGCGTTATTGTCCTGGGGCATTACCAGCGGGGTGGTTCACCCACGGTTTTTGACCGGCTTCTCGGTGCCCGCTTCGGCCAGGCTGCCGTTGAGAATCTGATGCTGAACAATACCGGAAAAATGGTTGGCATCCAGGGCTCCAGTATCATCCTCACCGATCTGGCTACGGTGACAAGTGCCGGCATCAGGCCCATCAACCCGATGTTTCCACGGCTGGCGAACCAGTTATCGGTCTGACCCTCGGCTCTTCAACAGGGGCACGGGCGATCGACCTGTGCCCCGACACCGGTAACAGACACGGCGTAATCTTTTCTCTCTAGAGTAAGAACCGCCTGCGCTAAAAGCACTTCGAAATTCCCCTGCCCGACCCCGTCCAAAGATTGCGATGTTCCCGGAAAATGATAATCTGAAATAAGAGCACCACAGCATCTTACTCCCATACTTTTGCTGAGGGAGGCCAACCTTGAATACCAACCTGCTGCGACCAGAGGATCTGATCTGGAGATGTGATCCCCAGTGGTTTGACTTTAAAACAACCGAAGACCTGCCCCCTCTTTTGGAAACCATTGGCCAGGAGCGGGCCATCACTGCCATCAATTTCGGCCTGGGAATAAAAGACAGCGGCTTTAACCTGTTCATTTTCGGGCAACCCGGCAGCGGTCGGTCATCAACGATCAAAAAAATCCTTGATGCCCGGGCCCGGAAAAAACCACGTCCGGATGACTGGTGTTATGTCCATGGATTTGAGGAAGCGAATGGGCCGCGCGCGATCAACCTTCCAGCGGGCACAGGACATGAGCTTAAAAAAGATGTTGATCACCTGGTTGAGCGCCTGTCTGCTGATGTCCCAAAAAGTTTTAAAAATAAAGACTACGAAGAACAGAAGAAAAAAATTGCAACCATTTATCAGGACAGAAAAAAAATTCTTTTTCAGCAACTCGAACAGGAAGCCAGAATCAACCATTTTGCCCTGCAACAACTGGCCAGCGGGTTTATCCTGGTGCCGTTGAAGAACAACGAGCCCTTATCACAACAACAGTTTGAAAAACTGACCGATGAGGAAAAAGAACATTTTGAAAAAAAAGGCGAGGAACTGCAGGAGCGGATTGATGACGTGCTGAGCAAGGTTCGTCAACTCGATGAAGAGGAACGGGAAAAAATCCGCGAAATCGGCAGAAGTATCCTGCAATACACGATCGGTCACCTGTTTGCCGAATTGGAGAACAAATACGCCCAATATCCAGCCCTCATCAAACACTTTGAACGCTGTAAAAAAGATATCATCAGCCAGATGGAGGAGATCCAGCTGCCGAAGGCCCAACAATTGACACTGGCCGGGTTGGGTAATGCACAGCAGGAACCCTCTTTTGACCGCTACCGGGTCAACCTGCTGATCGATCATGCTGACCTTGAGGGGGCGCCCGTCGTTCACGAAGCCAACCCGACCTATTTCAATGTCTTCGGGCGCATAGAACACATCATCCACATGGGCAGCGCCATGACCAACTTCCAGATGATAAAACCTGGAGCCTTGCACCGAGCTAATGGCGGCTACCTGATCCTTGATTGTCGTGAAGTCCTGTTAAACCTGTTTACCTATGAAGCTTTGAAGCGCGCTATTCGTAATCGCGAAATCAGGCTGGAGGATATGACCGAGCAATACCGCCTGATCGCTACCGCCAGCCTTAAACCGCAACCGATCCCCCTGAATTGTAAGATTGTCCTTATCGGCACACCGACGCTGTATTACCTGCTGTATCAACTTGACCCCGATTTTCGCAAATACTTCAAAGTTAAAGTTGATTTCGATCAGATGATGAAAAACACTCGGGATAACATTCACCTCTATGCCCTGTTTATCGGTTCAAAATGTCGCGAGGAGAAGCTGCTTCACTTTGACCGAAGCGGCGTTGCCAGAACAGTCGAGTACTCCGCGCGCCTGATCGAAGACCAGCGGCATCTTTCATCGAGCTTTTTTGACATTACCGATCTGATCCGTGAGTCGGCTTATTATGCCGAACGTGACCAAAGTACCATTGTCAGTAGTCGGCATGTTGAACAGGCTCTGGAATCACGCATTTACCGGTCCAACAAACTTGAAGAACGTATTCGTGAGATGATTGCTGAAAACACTCTGCTGATCGACACACAGGGAAAGACTGTCGGCCAGATTAACGGTCTCTCCGTCTTGCAATTGGGAGATTACAGCTTCGGCATGCCGACCCGGCTGACTGTGAGAACGTTCCTCGGCAAAGGCGGAGTGATTAATATCGAACGGGAAGTCAAGCTGTCCGGCCCTCTCCATGACAAGGGCGTGCTTATTCTGAACGGCTTCTTTGGAGAGCGTTACGCACGCGATAAACAGCTTTCCCTGTCGGCATCGATCTGCTTTGAACAATCCTACTCCGGGGTTGAAGGCGACAGCGCATCAAGTACCGAACTTTACGGGCTGCTGTCCAGTCTTTCAGGGCTGCCGATCAAACAGGGGATAGCCGTGACCGGTTCGGTCAATCAGCATGGCCAGATTCAGGCTATCGGGGGTGTCAATGAAAAAATCGAAGGATTCTACGCCGTCTGTAAGCTCACCGGGTTAAACGGGGAACAGGGCGTGATCATTCCTGAATCCAATCGCAAAAACCTGATGCTCAAAAAGGAGATCGTTGCCGCTGTAGAACGTAAGGAATTCCAGATCTGGAGCGTCAAAACCATCGACGAGGGAATTGAAATTCTCACCGGGACTCCGGCGGGAGAAAAACTGGAAAACGGTTCCTGGCCGCAAGGATCGGTCAATGATCTGGTCAACCAGCAACTGTTGGCCTTTGCAGACATTGCCCAGAACAGTTCCGATAAAAAAGACGCCAAAGAGTGACGGATTATAACTGTTCTTTCAGCACTTCTTCAGCGCGGCAGCGGCCGATCTCTATCAATTCTTTGGCCCGTTCAAATTCATAAATAGATGATACGTTCTTAGGTATTTCGATGGTCAGGTCAGGGGTATAAGACGCCAGCTTGAAGCCCGCGATGGTCGACTGCATAGCGTCCAGGCTTTTCGAAATAATATCGAAAAAACCCTCGTCTTCGACATCTCTTGCGTTTCCGCGGCGCTGCAGGCTATCGATAAAATCGAGAACTTTCTGATGATATTTCTGACGCTTTTCAGGGGGATCGGGGGGACAGGGGGGGACCTCAGGCACCTTTCTCGGTTTACCGCTGAGGCTGACGGCGATGGTCATATCGGTCATATCACGCAATGTCGGGGCGATCGGGATCGGATTTAACAGCCCCCCATCCACCAGGGTTTTACCCTGATATTCAAAAGGGGAAAAAATCGTCGGAAAAGCTATAGATGCGCGAATGGCATCAAAAAGAGGGCCTTTTGATAACCACACCTCCTTGCTTTCATCCAGATCTGTGGCAACTGCGGTAAAAGAGATCGGCAGATCTTCGATATAACGGTCCCCGATCAATTCCTTGAGGGCGTTGATGATTTTTTCTCCTTTGAACAACGAAGACCAACTGAAAGAAAAATCCAACAGCCGCAAGACATCAAGACGATCCAGAGCGCAGACCCATTTGGCATAAGTGTCCAATTCACCGGCCGCGTAAATTCCACCAATCAAAGCACCCATGGACGATCCCGAGATAGAACAGATATCATAACCCTTTTCTTCCAGCACCTGGATCACGCCGATATGAGCGAGCCCTCTTGCCCCACCGCTTCCCAGCACGAGAGATATCTTTTTTTTATCTGTCGTCATCAATTGACTCCCCTTAAAAAGACCCGAAGCGTTTACTTCATTCTACATAAATTCACAGCTGATGGCCCCGATAAATTTTACCTTTGGTTTGGCCCAAAAAACTTGCAGGCACAAGCCCCCAAAGTTATAGTTCGGGGATAATTTTTCATCACAAGGAGTGTTTTAATGATCACTGCAATCAGTCCGATAGATGGTCGCTACGCATCCAAAGTCGCTGAGCTGTGCGAATGTTTTTCGGAATATGCCCTGCTCAAAAATCGAGTCAAAGTAGAGATCATGTGGCTGATCGCGCTCAGTAAAGAGCCGGCAATTAAAGAATGTCGTCCGCTCTCACCTGAAGAGGAAGAGTCCCTGATAAGCATTATCAGTGATTTCACCCCCGCAGAAGCTGAGCAGATCAAAAAAATTGAAGCGGTGACCAATCACGATGTCAAAGCGGTTGAGTATTACCTCAAGGACAAGATTACCGAAACATCCCTTGTCGATATTTCAGAATTTATTCATTTTGCCTGCACATCAGAAGATATCAATAACCTGTCGCATGCATTGATGCTCAAAGATGGTCTGAAGGTATTGGTGCCGCAACAACAGCAGATCATTCATCAGATTTCCGCACAGGCTAAACAGCTCAAGGAGATTCCCATGCTGGCCCGGACCCACGGCCAGACTGCTTCACCGACGACCATCGGCAAAGAGCTGGCGGTCTTTGCCCAGCGCCTGCAGAAACAGTTGACAAAAATTACTGCCGTCGAATTGTTGGGAAAACTGAACGGTGCCGTCGGGCATTTTAACGCTCATCTGTCTGCCTACCCCGAAGTCGACTGGATAAATTTGAGCCGCAAAGTCATCGAAAATGAACTGAACCTGACACAGAACCTGTTTACCACTCAAATTGAACCGCACGACTATATGGCCGAGTTATTTGATGCCCTGACCCGCTGGAATACCATCCTGATCGATTTCAACCGCGATATCTGGACTTATATTTCCATGGGCTACTTCGGGCAGAAAACCATTGCCGGAGAGGTTGGGTCTTCGACCATGCCACACAAGGTTAATCCGATCGACTTTGAAAATTCCGAGGGCAACTGCGGCCTGGCCAATGCAATTTTTCATCACCTTGCGACCAAACTGCCGATATCCCGTTTGCAACGCGATCTGACTGATTCAACCGTGCTACGCAACATGGGGGTCGGCTTCGGCTACAGTATGATCGCCTACAAAGCGACCCTCAAAGGGATCAGCAAGCTTCAGCTGAACAATGACAAATTAGCCCTGGATCTGAACAATGCCTGGGAGGTTCTCGCCGAACCGATCCAGACCGTCATGCGTAAAGCAGGCATAGACAAGCCTTACGAAAAACTCAAGGAACTGACCCGCGGTCAGGTCATCGACGCTCAGACAATTCACAATTTTATTTCAGGGCTGGACCTGGATGATGAGGACAAACAACGCCTGCTGGACATGACCCCGGCCAGTTATATCGGCATGGCAGACAAGATCGTTGACTACCTCAACTGAAACGATGCGGATCACAGTAAGCCTGCACGGCGTGTTGCGTCGTGAACGCTTTAAGGAAAAAGACTGCCATTACCCATCGGGAAGCAATGTTCAGATGATTATCAATGATCTGAAAATCCCCGAACAGCTGCTCGGTATTATTCTGATTAACGGTACCCATGCCGGCGCTGATGACAAATTAAATGACGGTGACAGCTTGATGCTGCTCCCCCTGCTTGAGGGTGGGTAGCTTGGAGACTGTGTTATTCCAAGGAGACCATTCATGCGTTTTGAAACCACCGACCCGGTTGCTCATCCCGAACTGATTTTCTATCGCCGCTGTACCTTGAATCTGGAAACCGGCGAGCAGCGCTTCGAAGAGGTCCCCTGCCAGAACCTAGAAGACGTTCTGGGCGGCTTCGGCCGCTCCTTTCAACAGCTCGCCCAACGCACCATCACCAGCGCCTACTGTGAAGACAATCCCCTGATTATCAATACCGGGCTGCTCACCGGCAGCAGCGCCATGACCGGCCTGCGCACCTACTTCTCCAGTTACAGCCCGATCAAAGGCTCCCTGGCCGGCAAGCCTGCCGCCATGTGGTCGACCGGCAGCGGCAAGTTCGGGGCCAAATTCAAATGGACCGGACTCGACGAACTGATCCTCGAAAAGCGTTCCAGCGCACCAGTCTATCTGCTGATCAAAGAAACCCCCAACGGCCCGCAGATCGAGCTCAAACCCGCTGATCATTTACTTGGACTGGGCACCCACGCCAAAATCATGGTTCTGCAGAAAGAGTATGCTGACGCTCACTTCGCCGCCATCGGCCAGGCCGGAGAAAACTGGGAAAATAACTACATGGGTGCCGTCGCCTTATCAACGGAGAATCAGCTCAAATCGGGAGAAGACAAACTGCGTTTCGCCGGCCGTGGCGGTATGGGCAGCATCATGGGATATAAAAATGTCCTCGCCCTGGTCGCCCAGAGTGACGACAAGAATAAACCTCTGACCGACGCGGTCAAAAAAGTCAATATCAATGTCGTCAAAGGCGGCGGTTCCGCCCGCCTGCAGCCGATCAAACGCGGTGGTGGTGGCGGCACCTGGGCTGCTTACGATGTCATGCAGCCTTTTCATGCCGTACCGGTCAACAACTACCGCCCCCAGGGCAATGACCTGCCGGAAAAACTCTTGCGGGAAAATGTCGAGAAAGACTATGACATCGAATCCGCCGCCTGCTACCGCTGCGGAATTACCTGTCACAACTATATTTCAGAAAAGAACCCCGACGGCAGCAAGGGGGAATTCATCGCCAAGTTTGACTATGAACCCCTCAACCTGCTCAGCACCAATATCGGCATTCACGACGCCGGTCAAGGCGGCCGACTGATCCAGCTGTGCGACAACTACGGCATGGACGCCATCTCCCTCGGCGTCACGGTTGCCTATGTGCTGTCCTACAACGAACGCCACCCCGAACAGCCGCTGCTCAATGGCGCGACCTTCGGGGATTATGCCAAGATCCGTGACCTGATCATCGGCGCCGGAGAAGGCCAGTATCCCGAGATCGGACAGGGCTCCATGCGCCTCTCCCACCAGACCGGAGACACCGAATACGCCTACCATGTCAAAGGCCTTGAACTTCCTGCCTACCAACCGGAAACCAACCCCGGCTACTGCTGGGCGATTGCCGGCGGCCACATGTCGATGGGCTCCTACGGCACCCTGATCCGCGAAGGCAAGTCCGATATCGATTCCTGGGTTCAGGCGATTACTCAGGACAAACTGCATATTGTCGGTTTTGACCTGATCGGCCTGTGCAAATTCTTTGACATCACCCAAGGCATCGGCACCCAGATGGTTGTCGACTGCCTCAAGAGCGACTTCAATCTTGACGTGGACCCCTTAAAGATCAAGGACGCCGTGCGGCGCTCCTTCATACGAGGCATGACGATGGAATTCCGCCAGGGTTACACCAAGGAAGAGTTCTGCCTGCCCGCAGAAGCCGGCAAAGACCCCAATCCCCACATCAAACTGCCCAACCTCGCCGATCCGACATTTATGGCGGAACTGAGCACAAAGGTCTGGGAAGTGTTTGATCGGGAAATCAAGGATCTCGGCACAGGCATCTAAAGAGATAAAAAAAATGCCCCGTTCCGGAGGAGGCGGGAACGGGGCTAAAGTCCAAATATCAAGTTGGACGAGAGAGAGCTGTGTATATTCTGTTCAACCTAAAGCAAACCCTGTACCAATTTCAGACTTTAATCCGACAGGCCTGATAAACTGGTGTTTTCCCCTTCACATCGGGCATTGAGCTGTTTCCTGGAAGAGCATAACCATTCATTGCTTGAGTAAAAATATTCAAAAATGGCGCATTGTGGCGGAAATAAGCCATGCTGACACTTTGCTGCCGCATGGCTAAAGATCCGGACCCAACTGATACTTTTCCAATTTATACCGCAGAGTTCCACGGGGCACATTGAGGAGACGTGCTGTCTTCGCAACATTACCGCCGGTTATCTTAAACGCTTTTTCAACCAGTTCTTTTTCGACCTGGCAGACAACATCATCCAGGACAATCCCTTCGGGGGGAATTTCACAGTTAAACGGCATTTCACTCTGGGGTGCCTCCCCCCAGATCTCTCTGGGGAGCTGAGCCGGTTGGATTTTTTCAACGTTGTGCATAATACAGATCCGCTCAACGACGTTACGCAACTCACGCACATTTCCCGGCCAATGATAGCGCATCATCAGATCGAGTGCGTCACGGCTGAAACCCTTCATCGAGCGGTTGAATTCCTTGCTGAAACGTTGCAGGAAATACTCAAGCAGAATGGGGATATCCTCCCGCCGTTCTCTGAGCGGGGGGATATGAATGGGAAAAACGTTTAGACGGTAATAGAGATCTTCACGAAATTCCTTATGCTCAATCGCTTCCTTCAGTTCAGCATTGGTCGCTGCGACGATACGAACATTGATGTCAATATTACGATTGCCGCCGAGCCGGCGGATTTTGCGATCCTCCAGAACGCGCAGCAGCTTGACCTGCAGGCTCAAGTCCATTTCACCGATTTCATCGAGAAAAATTGTCCCGTGGTCAGCTTCTTCAAACAACCCGATCTTGCGGTTTTTTGCATCGGTAAAAGCGCCCCGTTCATGGCCGAACAACTCAGATTCAAGGAGATTGTAAGGCAACGAACCACAGTTGATTTCAACAAAGGGCTTCTCATTTCGGGGAGACAAATTATGGATAGCCTGGGCCACAAGTTCTTTTCCTGTACCACTGTCACCGGTGATCAGAACAGTTGCCGATTCATGTTTCGCCACTTCACGGATCTGGCGAAAAATCTGTAACAGCGCCGGGCTGTTGCCAACCATATTGATGCCGTCGCTGTCTTTTGACAGGCGCCGAACTTTGCGTCTTAAATTTTGCGCTTCAAGGGCCAGTTTAACAATCAGGTGAATGGCGTCAGCCTTGAAAGGCTTTTTGATGTAATCGTAAGCCCCGATTTTTAATGCTTCAACAGCACTTTCTACCGTTCCGTAACCGGTAATGATGATGACCAGAATATCAGGATCAACCTCACGCATTGAGCGTAACACATCGAGACCGCTACTGCTGCCGAGATTCAGATCAAGCAGCACCAGGCTGATGTCTTCCTCCGCGACAATCCGAATAGCGTGCTCCGGATCGTCAGTCGATAGCGGTCGGTAGCCATCTTCGGCAATAATTCGCTCAAGATTTTCACGAATAAAAGCTTCATCATCTACAATCAGGATTTTTTCCATGCGTCAACTCCAGCCACGTCAGATATGCACAGATAAAATCAGAAATTTTTAAAATTCTCAAGAAAAATGGTGATTTTTAGCCATTTCGAAAAAAATGGCTGCGAAGATACCTGGGAGATCCTTAGCTCATGGCTTATTTTCGCCATAAGATTTGATGGGAAGGCTGATCACAGCAATGGTTCCAGAACCGAGTTTACTGTTGATACTCAGCTCACCGCCATGATCAGAGATAATATTGTAACTTATGGCCAGGCCGAGACCGGTCCCCTGACCTTTGCTGGTAAAAAACGGCTCAAAAATCAACGGCAGTCGTTCTTCAGCAATCCCCACGCCGGTATCTTTGATTTCTATCTGGATAGAATCTTTTAACGACCGGACATGGATGGTTAATTCCCCTCCCTGGGGCATCGCTTCCAGGGCATTGTTGAAAAGATTAAGAAGCACCTGCTTAATGCGGTCCGCATCCATCATAATATCAGGAAGATCCGGCGCTATCTTTTCGACCAGAACGACCTTCTGCCTCTGGCACTGCTTACGCAGAAGAAAGAGCGAGTCCTGAATGACCTCGGCAATCTGTCCCATAGCGAGCTGTGGTTCCGGCATGGTCGAAAAATGCAGCATTTCGTTGACGAGAGCTTCGAGCCGTTCAATCTCCCCAAGCGCGCGCCGAATCAGCTGCTGGTCCGTTTCCTGCCCCAGCAGACGATCATGCAGTTCATCAAGCAGCAGGCTGACACCTGTCAGCGGATTACGTACTTCATGGGCAATCCCCGCCGACATCCGCCCCAGTGACGCCAGACGGTCCATGCGCGCCATCTGCTGACGCATATTGACCCGTTCGGTTAAATCTTCGATAGTCACCAGCCAACCGTCCTGCTGACGGAAACTCAGGGGGAACATGGCAATGCGATAGGTCAGATGCTGCCCCTGCCTTTCCAGGGGCACATAGAGGCGGAACGTCCTCTCCTCCCCGGCTTCACTGGCGGAAAACCAGTCTCTCAGCACATCAAGCAGCTCAGGCCAGTCGGCCAGCAAAGTCTGCCAGTCACAATTCTTGCCCGGCCTGCTGACGTGCAGGATCTGGCAGGCTGGTCCATTGACCGATGTGACTTTACGTTCGGCATCAAAGGTCATGAGCCCCGTTTCTATATTTTCAAAGACCGTATCCTTGAAATTACGCTCACGGATAATTTCTTTACGCGACAGACGCAAGGCCTGAAGAGTTTGCAGCAATCTCTGACGTCGCTGATTGAGCTCATCAACCATATTGTTGAAGGATTCCGCCAGGGCTCCGACTTCATCGTTTGTGCGCACCTTGACCTGGGGAGTCATGTGTCCGTGAATCATTCTTCGCGTCCCCTCCGTCAATGACAGCAGCGGACGAACAATACTGTTCGACAACATATACGCTGAAGCGACAACAAAAAAGATCGTCAACGAGATCACCAGCCAGGACTGCATCAGGTAATTATTGATTTCATGCTCGATCAACTCGGCAGCCGCAACAGCAGGCTGGTGAAACTGATCGATTTCCGCCCCGATAGTGATACCACCGAAAACCCCGAATTGTTCATACACCCCCTGGGCGTAACGAATCGGGGCGAAGGCCATGATTTTATTAGAACCGCCGATATTTGTCGTGTCCAGAACGCCCGACTTGCCCAGCCTGACGGCCTCGGCCGCTTTGGGATAGTTGGGGTGAATAAATCCGGCAGCCAGCAAATTAAAAGGAATTCTACCTGCCCGAATGTCCTCCTCTGGAGTTTGTTCGGTATAAGCCGGGACCAGTTTTCCCGTGGAGTCATAACCACGTATATCCCAGTATTTCGGATGAGCAATCGTCCACCCGTCATCATCAAACATGAAGGCATAGTTACCACTGGCATAAGATGGAAAAACCACGTCTTCGTCGCCAATCGGGTTGATGTGCTGGGTAAATTCCATCAGATGGCGGTGATCGAGGGACAGCATCACAATCCCTTGAAATTGCTCATCGCGATATATCGGCGTGGCGAAACGGATCACACCGCGGTAGGGTGTCCCCTGAACGGCTTCAAGGGGCGTTTCCGCGCCTCTCAACTGCTCATCGCGGCTGACATACCAGCCATTCAGGCGTGAAACCCAGATCTGACCCTTGATGAGTTTGGCCGTCTGCTGAAAATAGGTTTCATGCTTGTAAGTTGTCTGTCGGGGGTCAGCGACATTACGGTACTGGTGACTGGGACGGCCATCTACGACACGTAGTTTTTCCATTCCTGAAGAATCGATATACGTCAGTTCGCTGTAGAGAAGCATCTTTTCACGAACTTCGATCGGAGATTGGTTGGTTCCGCGACGAAACCAGAGGTCACGCTGATGGCTCCAGCAGAAATCGAGATACACCTCTTCTGCTTGGGGCAACAGGGCTAAATCAAGAAGATCACCTTCAACCTCATGGAGAAAAGAGGAAACCTGAAGCGCCACCATTTGCGCCCTTTGTTCAAGGGCTCTGGCCGCCTGGGAATCCAACGCTTCAGTCGTTCTTTGACGCAGAATCCCTTCAACCAGGCGTAAACTGTGTTGTGAATTGAACAGCAGAAATCCCAGGGGAACCAGGGATAAGAGAAGGAAGGCCCCAAGGACTTTTCTATGCAGATTCAAACGTAACATGATTGGGAGTATAGACGAAAACGCGACTGAGTCCTAGCGGCAGAGGCTGGCTGCAGAAGTGAGTTACTTATTGCGGGCCACAACAAAGTCGGCAAGGGTAAAGAGTGCCTGTCGAATCTGTGAATCAGGGAAGATCTCGAGCTGTCGTTTGGCTTTGTCAATTCTCTCCTGGGCTTTTTTCCGCGTGTATTCGATCCCGCCGCGCACTTCAATCAGCTGACAAACATAGGCAAGGTCCTGCTTACTCAGCTCTTCCGCTTCAACGATTCTGGCAATTTCACGCCGCTCTCCATCATCCGCTGAAGCATAGACGTGAATAAGCGGCAGAGTCATCTTGCCTTCATACAGGTCGTGCCCTTTTTCCTTACCGAAATCTTCCTGATCGGCCACGTAATCGAGAGCATCATCCATCAACTGAAATGCCGTGCCGATTTCCAGACCGAATTCGCGCAGAGCAGCTTCTTTCTGTTCGTCAACGCCGGCAAGAACCCCTCCGACCTGACAGGCGGCAGCGATCAGAATGGCGGTTTTATCACGGACGACCTGCAGATAACGTTGCTCATTGACATCAAGGTCACAGGTATTAATCAGTTGGAGGATTTCACCTTCCGCCAGCTGGGTTGTGGTATCCGAAAGAATCTGCAGGATTTTAAGACTTTCAGAACCGACCATCACCGAAAAGGATTTGGCAAAAAGAAAATCCCCCACCAGCACGGAGGCCTGATTTCCCCAGACAGAATTAGCTGAACGGTTGCCCCGACGCAGACTGGCACTATCAACAACATCATCATGCAGCAGGGTGGCAGTATGAATAAATTCAACCACGCTGGCCAGTTCGATATGCTTATCGCCGCGATAATGACCCAGGCGGGACGCCAGGATGAGCAGCATGGGACGGATACGCTTACCGCCGCTGGAAAGAACATATTGACCTACCTGGCTGATCAACTGCACATCGGAAGCCAGGTGTTTTTCAAACTGCTTCTCAACAGCGAGCATATCATCTTTCAACAGAGCAACGACTGATTCCATAATAAATGCACAAGCCTTTAAAATATAAAGAAAAAGATTCTCATTCAGCCTCGCCCCACCTCAAGACACCCAGCGGAACCGATATTCTAAAAACCACGCCAAAGGTTGTCAAAGTCTTTTTATTCGCGTAGAAAATTTAATCGTTTGGCTGCGGGACCGGGGTGAAGACTTTTTTTTCGGGATCCCAGGAATAACTCCCCTCTTCCCAGATTTCTTCAATCAAGTCCCATTCAAGATCAAGGTCCCCGGTGGTTTCCGTTAACTCAGATACGGCCAGAATTTCCAGGTCATCAATAACCATATCACCGTTGCGGTCAGCCCAGTGGCGTGGTTTGATCTTGATCCGGCCATCCTGTTCAAGGGCCACCACGGTATGCGAACCATCCGGATTGGCGATGACTTCACCGCTGATCTGGGCCTCATCATCCACCCCATCGCGCTGGTCTATCCGGAGCAGATAATAGACTTTCATCTCCTGGGCGGGGTTTCTGAAAATCCACCGTGCGCCACCCGCTTCAGCCTCCACGCTCGAGGCAACGGGAACCGAGTCAATCAGCTGCCAGCCCGGCGGAAATTTCTCCTTCAGGATCATCCCTTTCAGCGGCTTTCCACTCGAAATCTGAACCTGAATTAAAATTCGGCTGCCATCCGCCCCGAAATTCGGAACAATCCTTCGCGCTTGAATCAGTGGAGAGGCCCCGGGTTGCTGTCGCACCCACAAAAGTATCGCTGCTATTAATATAACCAGCAGGGCGACCCCGGTGATGACACTTTTATAGACATTTCTACTTTCACGCGGTAACTCAGCCAAAGAAGCGTCGGTTTCGAGATCGTGCTTGAGAATATCATCGAGCTCCACCTCAAGAGCCTCGGCCAGATTTATCGCGTTGTCACGACGAATTGTCGGATAGCGATTATTCTCCCAGCGCGAAACCGTATCTGTTGTGACCCCGACCACTTTGGCTACGTAGAGCTGGGTCAAGCGCTTTTCTTCTCTGATCCTGCGAACACTGTGACCATCGATCGCAACAGATTGAGATGGTATTGAGTCCATGAAACGCCTTAAAAAAGAGGATTGCAGGATTCTAACAGAGTGCCGGTCATGCTGTAAACATAGGAATACCCGTTCGCCATGCTTGGCTCTGGTCTTTCCGATAATTTTCCCAACTGACTGAAATCAGGTAATTCTTTGTCGACATCTTACGACATTCAATGCGATGTCTGATGAAACACCCCAAAAAATATGAAATAGTTCAGTCACGCACCAGATACCACTCGACAATCATTAAAAGGAGGTCAAACATGTCTAAGTTCTGGATTCTTTGTTCAAGTGTGATTCTTGCACTATCAGTGGCGACATTTGTTGTTGCTGAAAGCCAGGGGCCACCAGAAGTCAAGTACACACCCAAAATGGGAACCGTGACGTTCCAACATGCTGCACATCAGTCTTACACCGATTGCGCAACCTGCCACCACACGGGTGATTTTGCCCAGTGTAAGAGTTGTCATGGCGTCGATCCGCAAGCACCGCAAGCAAAAGATGCTTTTCACCAGCTTTGCAAAGACTGCCACAAAGAATCTCAAAAGGGTCCCACCAAATGCAAGGAATGCCATATTAAATAACTTTTCAGCAGCATCGATGACCACTTGAGCACTTGCATCTCTCTGATTGGTCGAGCTTCAAACCAGCTCGACCAATCTCATTTATCTATATTTATTTTTTTTTATTATTTAATTGACTTTAATTTTTATCTGAGTATAATTGCCTTAAAGGTAAGTAAACTCTCTCTCAAGAAAGATTTTTGCCTCGTGTTCTCCCTCCTGACGCGGGGCTATTTTTTGCCTTCAACACTTGTCTTAGCCATATTCACTCGCTGATAATAAAATAACAGACTTAGTGAGGATGGTATGATGACGACTGCTCCCAATAAATTGAATCATCTCAAAGACGAAAAGAGTCCCTACCTGTTGCAGCATGTCGAGAATCCGGTTGACTGGTATCCCTGGTGTGAGGAGGCCCTGAAAAAAGCTGAGGAAGAGAACAAACCGATATTCGTTTCTATCGGTTACTCGACCTGCCACTGGTGCCATGTCATGGCTCATGAATCCTTTGAAGATGAGCAGATCGCCACCAAACTCAATCAGCACTGTATTTCCATCAAGGTTGACAGAGAAGAGCGTCCCGATATCGACGCCAGTTTCATGCATGCCTGTCATATGATGAATGGTCATGGAGGCTGGCCCCTGAATCTATTTTTAACTCCGACGGGACTCCCCTTTTACGCCATGACCTACGTTCCAAAACTGGCGCAGGGACGTTCTCCAGGTTTTACTGACATTATTGATAAAGTTGCTGAACTCTGGGCGTCTCAACGGGAAGATCTGATCAACGCGGGCAAGCAACTTTCGCAAGCCCTGGAAGAGTTTGAAAATACCCGAAGCGAACGGGAATTGTCGCAAAGAATCCTTGGCAATGTACTACACAGCTATCGCAGTCTTTTTGACACCAAGCACGCAGGCTTCGGATCACCGCCTAAGTTCCCGCAACCCCATAACCCTGCACTACTGCTGCGGCTGGCCCAACGCTTCGACAATGCCGAGTCTCAGTGGATGGCAGTTGAAACCCTGAACAGCATAGCACAGGGGGGGATAACCGATCAGCTGGGAGGTGGACTTCATCGTTATTCGGTTGACGAGCGCTGGTTGGTTCCACACTTCGAAAAGATGCTCTACGATCAGGCCCTGATCAGTGACGCCTACCTGGACGCCTGGCAGGTCACCGGTCAAAAACATTTCAAACGGGCCGCCGAAGATGTTCTCGATTACGTACTTCGCGAACTTCAACATCCTCAGGGCGGCTTTTACTGTGGCGAGGATGCCGACTCGGAGGGAGCCGAAGGAACTTACTATCTCTGGTCCCTGAATGAGCTTGGTTCAGTTCTGTCGGCGAAAGAGAAAAATTTATTTTCAACCGTCTACAATATAACCGCTGAAGGCAACTTCGAAGGACGTAATATCCTTTATCGCACCCGGTCCCTGAAACAACTGGCCGAACAGAATCGGCTGAGTGAAGACGAACTGTCTGCACAATTGAATCAGATCAGGACCAAGCTGCTGAACAATCGCGAGCGACGACCACATCCCCACCTTGACGATAAAATATTGAGCGGCTGGAACGGTTTAATGATCGCCTCACTCGCTCGGGCCGGGTTGCTCTTTGAGCGTGACGATTACCTGAGCGCAGCCCGCGCAGCCGTCGATTTTATCAACAACACCCTTTTCACCAACGGAACACTCAAGCGACGCTATCGTGATGGCGAAACCGCGGTTGAAGGCTTTCACGAAGATTATGCTTATTTTATTCGTGGCCTGACCGAGCTTTTTTTAGCTGAACCTGACCGGCGTTATCTTGAAACAGCCCTGAAACTCAATAAAATCTGCGATGAAAAATTTCGCGGCAACAATGGGGAGTACTTTGATGCGGAGCGGGCCTTCACCCCGGGCATGGGAAGAGGCCGCAACCGGCAGGATGGTGCGGTCCCGGCCGCAGCTTCGGTCACCGCTTTCAATCTGCTGCGCCTCGCCAGGCTGACAGGGCAGAAGACGCTGGAAACCCAGGGAAACAAGCTTCTTGAGCTCCATCTCAGCCAGGCCGACAGCTATCCGACCGCTTTTGCCTTTCTGCTTCAGGCTCTTGACCTTTCATTATCAGAGCAATTGACCCTGGTCATTGTCCGCAACAGTAAACAATTGGATGCTAAGTGGCATTCGGTGGTCAGTCAGTTCCGGCCGCAACTGCTGACTCTGATCGTCGACGAAACCAATGAAATCGGCAGGCTTGTTCCCTGGTGTGCTGACAAGACGTGCCTGAACAACCGCACCACCGCCTGGTTATGCACAGCCAAAAGTTGTTTACCCGCGACTACCAGCGCCGAAGAGCTGGAGCGTCTTCTTCAACGTCACGCCCCTTTGAAAACTTTCAGCAGATGAGGAACCAACTGCTTTTTACGCGACAAAACGCCCTTTAAACGGTAGAGATTTTCACCCTCCTGAGGATAACCGATAATAAACGGCAGTTCATTCGGTCCGGCAGTGACCAGCAGACTGGTCTCCATGACAATGTCCGTGACCAACAGGGCTGCAAGTTCGTAATTTTTTTCATCGCGGATTTTTTTCAACTCTTGCGTCAACTCGTCCTGACGCTGATAAAAGGTATGAAAGTTGACCACTTCAACCTGCCCGAGACCGAGCACATGATCATTGACCTGGTACTCTTTGAAATCGGTAAAGATCAGCTTACGCGCCGGAGTACCACTGGCCATTGGACTTCCGGCCGCGAACAGCTGGGAACCGAACTCCTGGTGATCGAGGCCGGAAAGCTTTTCCAGCCAGGGAATCAGTTGGCGATCAATATCAGTTGCGGTCGGTGACTTCAGAATTACCGTGTCCGACAACAGCCCCGCCAGCAGCAAGCCGGCAACCTTCTTATCCGGTTCAATTCCGGCCTGTTGGTAAAGAGTCGCCACGAGCGAGCAGGTACTGCCCAGGGGTTGATTGATGAACCTGATCGGCAGGTCAGTATGGAAATTGCCCAGCCGATGATGGTCGATCACTTCGATAATTTCAACTTTATCAGCTCCCGGAACGGCCTGTGAGAGCTCATTATGATCAACCAGAATCAGCTTAAGTGGCGACGTTTTGATCAAATGACTTTTCGTCGCAATGCCTTCAACCCGCCCGTCAGGTGAACAGACAATTGCTCCTGCCTGCTTGCCGTGAGCGAGCTTGAAGCGTAAATCCTCCAACAACTCGTTCGGTTTAATGACCATATAATTATCATCAATCAACGAACCGACCGGCATCGCCATCCGCGTCAACCAGACGCAGTTGGCCGTATCATATTGACTGACAAGAATTGAAACACCTTTTTCCTCAGCACGTTCAAGCAGTTCCGGTTCTACTTTGGAGCCGCCGGAAATAATCAGCAAACGAACACCTGCGTCAACGGCAAGAGTCTGGATGCCGGGCCGGTCACCAGTGATCAGAATTGTCCGTTCAGGAATGATTTCGTCAACCCAACGCTTGAAGCTCGCTTCCCGGCGGGCCCCCACATAAAGGTTTAAATCATCGAGCCGGTCCGCATCTATCAGAGAATAAGCTTGTGCTCCCAGACAGTCTTGAATCGAATTAAGGGTAGCCCGAACGCGCCGCAGCTTTTGCGGCTCGGCAGGTACCAGGAAGAACTCCGTTGCCTGCTTGAGCATCAGCAGCCCTTTCGGACGCTGGTCGTCGTCGACAACGGGCAGCATCCTGATGTGATGCCTGTGATACAACTCAATCGCTTTTGACATGGGGGCTGACTCATGAATCGATATGACCTTCTCGGTCACCACATCCCTGATACGTGGATGCACATCGGAGAGAAGCTGGGGGATAGCGACATTGAGATGATCCAGAATGAACTGGGTCTGGTGATTGATGTTTCCGGCGCGGGCCGGCTGAACACCGGCCAACCCCTGTTGACGTCTGAGCTCGGCATAGGCAATTGCGCTGCAGATTGAATCCGTATCGGGATTACGATGTCCAATGACGAAAATTCTATCATGCTCCGACATGGCTAACCTCCTTGATGGTGAGCTGGAGAGCGCAAAACCCCCTTGACATCTCCCAGTCCGATCACATTTTTAATAATACCTCTTTGCGGTCTCAGCGATGAATCAAAGCCGGCAAAGATATCCCGGCCCTTGGTACCAAAAACAGATGGATCGACCAGAATTCGTGTACGGATCGGATCCGGGGCAAAAAAACGTTCATCTTTTTTACTGATGTTCAACAACGGAGCGACGATAATCTCCTGTCGCCCCTTGCGATGAAAGGTCGGGATCAGAATACGCTGTTGACCGACAGGACCGAAAAACCCCAGCCGCAGGTTATAAAGCGCAGACAGGATGTCAAAAATCTGTTCATCAACCATATCAAACCACTGGTCGGCATAAGCCTGGCCATTTTTTATTTTCTGAAAGCGAACCTGCCGTGATTTATAGTCAAACGTGTATTGAGTGATTTTTTCGCTACGTGATTCAGCCCTGTCTCGCAACGTGTGGGAACTGTGCCACAATGGCTGGAGCAGACCCTGATCGCCGATACGCATCAGGGTCTGAAATTTTTCAACCCGGTTTCGAGTAAAAAATGCTGCCACACCCAGAGTTTTAGCCTCCATAGTGACCAGAAAAGTTCCATCGTCGGGACCCGGAGTACATTCGATAAAGCCTTCGGCCAGATGATCGAACCAAAGAAAAGAAATATCATAAACAAGACGTTCGTTGAGCAGGGCTTCGACCGGGTGATGCTGATCATTCAACGTGCGGGACTGGGTATCGGCAAAGACAGCGACCGCACAGAGTTCGCAGCTTAGAATCAGCAGCACAGAAAGAGCAACTTTTCGTGTCAGCATAAGGTCCAAGACCGGCAGACAAAACAAAATACTGTCCGCAGAACAGAATAGATAAACAGCCGAAATCTATTTCTTGACGAAAATAGTCGTTACAACTAATATCCATATATTCAAAATATCACAGGAGATTCTAACATGACTGATGCAACTGAGAAACTGCCATTTGATACGGAGCAGGATTACGATCGCGAGTCCGAAATTCTAAAGGTGCTCGGCCATCCGATTCGTCTTAAAATTGTTGCCGGACTCATGTCACAATCCTGCAACGTGAAAAAAATTTGGGAATGTCTAGCGCTGCCCCAGGCTACCGTCTCTCAGCATCTGGCTCTACTGAAAAACAAAGATATCATTACAGGTCGCCGTGAAGGGGTTGAGGTCTACTACCAGGTCACATCCCCGGAGGCAATCCGCATCGTCGGAGCAATCTTCGGAGACACCATCTCCTGCAGCTGATCTGGACAAAAAAGGCCGCCCGAACGGACGGCCTTTTTAACACAAACGTTTAGAAAAATCACTTTCCCGACCGAATCGCCGCGACGGTCTTCCCCCTGATACCCCAGTTTTCTGCTGGCACCTCCTCGATAATAACGTGAGTCGCTTCCGGATTCTTACCGAGAACATCTTTCATGGCGATGGTAATACGATCCATTAACTCTTCTTTTTTTTCGACGCTGATTCCTTCAACTGTTCGCACAGTCACAACCGGCATGATTGACCTCCTTCAAACTCAGGCTAGATGATTTTTGAGTATAACTTCTGAAAAAAAAGAAGCAACTGTCAAATGATTTACTCCCGAATGATTATAAGCTAGTATCCGGCCGAAAACCAGTAAAGCTGTTTCGCACCCCAAAAAAAACAACTGCAAGAATTTTATTCTGTTTACGGAGACTTGGCGCATGAGTATTCAATCAGATGATTTCGAACTGACCACGGAAACTGAAGGCATTCAGGGATTCTGGATCGACCTGGGGAGCAGAGTGGAAAAGGATTCAGGATGGGTCAGGATTGAGTGGTTGTTGAACAACCGTCTGGAAAAAGTCATTGAATCCGACAGCGACAAAGGGGCACTCTATCGAAATCCTGCCGATGACTCGCTGTGGCACCATTACCTGGTCGCACCAGGCATGGCAGCAGAAAGCCCGCCAGCCCTTGAACGGATGACCGCAGATGCCGCCCGCAAAATGTTCGGACAATTCTAGTCTTCCCTGTGGCGCATTCTGTAACGGAGCACGTTGAGTCCTTTGTCATCGTCAACCTCAGGGAAACGCTCACCTGACCTTAATCGCTCCAGCAGTTCGGCCTGGGGACAATGGACTTGAAACAAACCTTGAATATACCGTGGTGAAACATGCGGACTGCTGGTGCAAGTGATAATTTCCCCACCCGTCTTGAGCAATAAAGGTAATTTTTTTACCAGCTTTGGCCAATCCCTCGAGGCAAGGAAACTTTTCCCCTGTTCAGCCGGAGGGTCACAGACAATCAGATCAAAGGGGGAGAGTTTTTTCAATCTGCTGAAGCTGCGAAAAATCTCTAGCCCGAGAAAACTTACGGCCCTGGAATCAATCCCGTTTATTTCATGGTTCAATTTCCCCAGTGCCAGGGCATTTTTACTCATATCCACATTGACGACCTGACGAGCTCCTCCGGCCAGAGCGGCGACAGAAAAACTGCAGCTGTAGGCAAACAGGTTGAGCACTTTTTTACCTTCACAGCACTCGCGGAGCAATGACCGCACAACCGCGGCATCAGGGAAAAACCCTATATTTTGAGAGTTGTTTAATACCAGTCGATATTTAAGCCCCATTTCATGGGCGTGAACCTTTTCCGGCAAACAACCGTCCAGAATAATACTGGGGCTATGGGGCAGAAAACGTTGTTGCAGGATGACAGCCTTCACTCCGGAGATCTGACCTGTCAAATAAACCACCAGCTGTTTCAGCCAGCTTGAGCTTCTGTCTTGGTAAAGAGTGATCAGGACAACCGGCTCAAACCAGTCGATCAACAGATCCTCATACCCTGGAAAGCGGTGGCCGCGGCCATGAAACAGCCGACAGGCCTCACCCAGGGCTTTACATTGCCTGGCTATTTCAAGTTCAAGAGCATGCACACTTCATCTCCACTGAAAAGCCCCCGTTCATCATTAACATCTGGAAAAGCTGGATTAAAAAGATCATAATGGCAAAAACCTATCGAGGAGCAAGATCAATGAAAAAAACCAATCTGCTGATCTGTATTTTATTGATTTTGATCATTGCCCTGGGTGTTGCCATCTATCTGCAATACGGGCCGGGGCAGGAAGAGACAGTGACAACCGTATCACCGTCATTACCCCCCGAGCCGATCAAAAAAGCTATTGTTCACTACCCGGTACCGCAAACGGAACCGGCAACGCCGGCGCAGCCCCTGGCGGATGAGCAACAGGTCGTCGAACCTCAACAAACTGAAAAAGAGTCGCCGTCTCTCCCCGAGGCGCTTCCCATTGTTCAGGAGAGCGATCAAAGCATTCAGCAGGCGCTTGAAAACCTTGCCGGCGGAAATGCCTTGTTTCAACTGTTGTTCATGGAAAATTTTATTCAGAAAGTTGTCGTCACAATCGACAATCTGCCGGAGAAAAAATTGCCCAGAGCGCACCTTCCAATCAAAGCTCCCGGAGGGAAGTTTATTGTTTCAGGGACAGAAAACGCTCCACAGATGAGTGCGAGAAATTATAAACGCTACAGCCCTTATGTCGAGCTTCTGGAGGCCATCGACCAGGACCTGGCGATTAAAATATATATTCATTTTTATCCCCTGTTCCAGTCGGCCTATGAGCAACTCGGATATAAAAATGCCTACTTCAACGACCGGTTGGTTTTTGTTATTGATCACCTGCTGAATACCCCTAATCCTGCCGATCCGATCCTTCTGGCCCAGCCTTCTGTCCTCTACACTTACGCAGATCCTATTCTGGAGAATCTATCCTCCGGGCAAAAACTTCTGCTGAGAATCGGCCAGGAGCAAAGACTCAAAGTCTTCAGGGTCCTTGATCAATATCGTCAGAAACTGACAAATCTCCATCCCTGATCCATCCCTAAACAGCAAAGCCCGGCCTGTACAAGAATACAGACCGGGCTTTTGATTTCAAAACGCCGTAAAAGGACTACATTAAACGCCGTTCCGGACCACGATAACCGGCGCTGGCCATGCGCCTTACCGGATCGATACCGGGATAAACCCAACCATCGTTGCGCTGAAACTTGATGATGCCATCATTCTCAATCAGGCTCTGCAAAACCTGAGGCTCAACCATATCCATCATGCCATCCTGATAAACGACAGGCACTTCTTTCATATCTGTGACCTCCTCGACATTTTTTTACATTATATCATTGAGATGACAACAAGGAAAGAGTAAAGAGTTAAAAGCCCTGTCATATCAACAGGTTCATTGAGCTCAGCTAACACTTTTAAAAGTCGGCATGCTACTCCACCTGTGATGGTTTATTTTTTCGGCGCTCCGGCCCGGCATAGCCACCACGCAGTGTGCTGCGGATCGGATCCCTGCCGACCATCACCCATCCTGAAGCACGTTCAAACTGATCTATTTCACTCATGACAATAAGTTCATCAAGCTTTCGCGATGGGATCAGATCGATACGGCCATCTTTAAAACGTACACGAATCAACATATAACCTCCGTCAGCCTAATTCAAAAGAGCGTCAATAGCTTCAAAGTCAAATCTTTTCTCAGCCAGTTCGGTAATCAAACGAATTTTATGAGTATCCTCTGCCGTCAATTTTGAAACATCATCACGAATCAATTCAAACACGGTTGAGGAGGTCCTGCCGGCACGCATGTATGGTATGCCGCTGCTGTCAATAATTTTTTGTGTAATATGACTGATCGAACCGACACCTGGGATGATGATACCGGCAATTTTGTCACGGTATTCATCAAGTTGATACAGATTCGAAATCGTGACCAGCAATTCATCGCGACTGCTGTTGACGATAACGAGGGTTGATTCTTTCAATAATTCGACAACCCTTTGTGCCGATGCTGCACCGATCTGAACATTGTGAACAATCCGTTGACCCTCTTCTTCTGTCGCATGCAGTTTGATATCAAGAACACCGGCAATACGGCGCATTGTGGGGTTGGCCAGAATCGGTTGGTAATTGAAACCACCGATAACCTTAATATCCTCGTCGGCAAAAGCCATATCAAGATATTTCAAAGTCTGCTCGCGTTTTTCCGGTATGATTTTATTGACCAGAATCGCTTTAACCCTGGCCTGCTCTTTCTGAAACAGGGCCAGATTCATCTGTGACGCGTCAACCACATTGCCCAGGCCACCTCCGGTGACCATCAACACAGTGGCCCCTGTTTCTCTCGCTATTCTGGCGTTATTGCAACCGAAAAGAGTTCCCACCCCGGTATGCCCGGCCCCTTCAATAATCAGAAAATCATTTTTGGCATCCAGCTCTGCAATGGCATCCAGCATTTGCCGGGAGATGGCCTCTCTGTTCAGCTGCCCATCCATAATTCTTCGTGTATCTCCCTGTTGCAGAACAAATGGAGACATCAATGGCAGGTCATCGGTCAGATTAAAATAGCGCGCGATCAGCACGGCATCCTTATCAGCGTAGCGCCCATTAAATTCAACCGGCTTAGGACCGATCGGTTTGACAAAACCAACCCGCGCATATTTCTTTTTCGCCATATACATGAGAGAAAGACTGGTGGTGGTCTTTCCGCTATTCATGCCGGTCGCCGCGATAAAAACTTTACGTGCCATAGTTATTGCTCCTTATTTATTATCGGCAATCGCTCAACAGAATTAACAGCAATGTCACAGATTGAAGACCATGCCGACGTATAAATATATTTCTGTTATAAGTATAGACAATTAAAGGAGCAGACAATGAAAAGCCAGTCAATTCGCTTCAAAAATCGAAAAAATCTCACGCTATCAGGACGGATCGATCTTCCCGAGGATGAAAAACCGGTTGCCTGGGCACTTTTTGCTCACTGTTTCACCTGTGGAAAAAACCTGAAGTCAATGGGCCATATCTGTCGAGCACTGACGCTACGAAAAATTGCTGTCCTGCGTTTCGACTTTACCGGGATTGGACAAAGCGAGGGGGATTTTTCGACATCGAGTCTCAGCAGCAATGTAGATGATCTACTCTGCGCGGCGCAATGGCTTGAAACACGTTATGAGATGCCTGAAATTCTGATTGGACACTCTTTCGGGGGAGCTGCGGTTTTACAGATGGCCGCACGAGCTGATGGGATTAAAGCTGTGGTCACCATTGCTGCGCCCTATGATCCGCAACACATCACCCATCTGATCGGCCCATCTCTGAACACGATCGACAAACATGGTGAAAGTCGGGTTTCCATTGCCGGCAGAGAATTCACCATCGGGAAGGAATTCATCTCAGACCTGGCGACTCATCAGTCACAGGAGCGCATCAAGAATCTCGCAGCAGCACTGCTGGTGATGCATTCTCCAAGCGATAATACCGTCAACATTGAAAATGCCCGCCTGATCTACCAGGCGGCAAAGCATCCTAAATCTTTTATCAGCCTGGATAAGACCGATCATCTGCTCACCAATCAAGAGGACGCCATCTATGTCGGCAATATGATTGCCGACTGGGCGTCACGCTATGTCGATATGGGAACAAAGCTTCCGCAATCCAACCAGCACGTGGACAACCACGTGACGGTCAGAACAGATTCCGGCGGCTTTTATACCGAAATACAGGCCAAGGGATTTGCCCTTACCGCCGACGAACCGATCAGTTACGGCGGCACGGAACGCGGTCCAACCCCTTACGATTATCTCATGGCCGCCATCGGTGCCTGCACCGGAATGACCTTACAGATGTACGCACGGAAGAAAAAATGGCCGCTCACATCAGCAGTCGTACGCCTGAACCACAGTAAAATTCACGCCACTGATTGTCAGATTTGTGAAACCGGGACGGGAAAAATTGATCGCTTTGAACGAGAACTGGAATTGCATGGCGCGTTGACTGACAGTCAGAAGGAGCGTTTAACCAGGATCGCTGACCGCTGTCCGGTTCACCAGACCATGCATTCAGAGGTCATGATCGAGACCTCTTTGAAACAACCGCTTGAAAAAAAGTGATTTATTCCAGAACCGGAATGTTTTCAGCAAACTCGCCCTTTTGACGTTGTTCCACAAGAGCGTGAATATGATCAAAGTGCGCCTGGATAACACTCAGGACCGATTGAATCGTCGCGCTTTTGATGACCACAGGTTGATATCTGGTCTTTTCGGCAATTTTGACAAAATTCGGGCTTTTCTGTTGAGCAATCAGGACATCGACATCTTTCACAATGTTGAGGATCTGCTGCATCTTATCTGACTGCGCATGATCCAGATCCTTGACGTGATTCTGCCTCTGATCCACCAGAATACTTTCTTTCTTATCGAGATCATAAATTGCAAAAGTTTCGGTATCCCCCATATGTGTACCGGCAATATGTTCGCCATCATTGGTTCCGATACAAATCCTTAAAGTCTCCATTTTTCCACCCTGACCTGAATTATAATCAACAACACCTCAATCAGCTGGCCGAAACCTTTTGCTCATGACCAACCAGCGCCTGCATCTGGGCAATTTTTTCGCACAAGCCGGCGGCGGTCAATCCCAGACGATCCCGCAACTCCGCCTGAGAGCCCTGTTCAATAAAATAATCGGGGATCCCCACGCGACTTACCGGTAGCACAACACCATGATCACTGAAAAGTTCCAGAACTGCGGCTCCGAAACCTCCCTGAAGAGCATTTTCCTCCGCAGTGATCACAAAAGACACCTTTTCAGCCAGAGAAAGCATGAGCTCTGAGTCCAGGGGCTTGACAAAGCGAGCATCCACAACAGCAATCGACACCCCCCGTTTTTTCATCAACTCTGCAGCACTGAGCGCCTCGTTGACCAGGGGTCCCAGAGCAATAATGAGGCCATCGGAACCTTCCTGCAAGAGTTCCCCCCTGCCGATATCCAAAGGTTCAATCTTCTCGCAAAGAACCATTCCTTCACCTGACCCTCGAGGGTAGCGATAAGCAAAGGGGCCATCAAACTGACTGGCCGTCTGCATAATGCGCTGCAACTCAACCTCATTTCTGGGTACGGCGAAAACCATGTTCGGCACATGGCGCAAAAAGGAAAGGTCAAAAACACCATGATGGGTCGGCCCGTCTGCACCGACCAGGCCACCGCGATCCATCGCAAAAGTCACCGGTAAATTCTGCAGACACACATCATGAACGACCTGATCGTAGGCTCGCTGCATAAATGTCGAATAAATGGCCACAACCGGTCGCATGCCGCGGCAGGAAAGCCCAGCAGCGAAAGTGACGGCATGCTGTTCGGCAATGCCGACATCATAAAAACGCTCGGGAAAAACCTCGGCGAATTTTTTCAGGCCGGTCCCCTCAGTCATCGCGGCGGTAATCGCGACGACCCGCGAATCCTGCTCAGCCAGTTTGACCAGAGTATCGCTGAAAACACTGGTATAGGTCACAGATCCGCCACCTTTGACTGTCCCGGTCTCAGCATCAAAGGGACCGACACCGTGGAATTTAGGTGGGTTCTGCTCGGCAGGAGGATAGCCTTTGCCTTTTTTGGTCAAAACATGAAGCAAAACCGGCCCTTTGATCTGAGCGACATTGTGCAGTGTCTCCGTCAACTCTTCGAGGTTATGTCCATCCAGAGGGCCGAAATAGTCGAAACCGAACCCTTCAAACAACATCCCGGGAGTCATAAAACTCTTCAATGACTCTTCGGCTCGCTTGGCCAGGTTAACGAGATCTTTGCCGATGCCGGGTACATAGCTCAGCAGGTGTTCTGTTTCCTTCTTGAAGCGGATAAAGGTATCGGAGGTCATTTTACGGCTGAGAAATGAGGAAAGCGCCCCGACGTTGGGAGAAATCGACATTTCGTTATCATTGAGAATAACAACCAGCTTCTGTTTGAGATGACCGGCATGATTAAGACCCTCAAAAGCCATGCCCGCAGTCAATGAGCCATCACCGATAACAGCCACAACCTTATTATCCTCAGAGAGGATGTCCCCCGCCGCAGCCATCCCCAGAGCCGCCGAAACCGAGGTACTCGAGTGCCCGACGCCAAATACGTCATGCTCACTCTCTGAGCGTTTAGGAAACCCGCTCATCCCGTTCAGCCGGCGCAGCGTCCCGAACTGGTCCTGACGACCGGTGAGCAGCTTATGAGCATAAGCCTGGTGGCCGACATCCCAGATAATCTGGTCGTTAGGCGAGTCAAAAACCCGATGCAGGGCAATGGTCAGCTCAACAACACCCAAAGAACTGCCCAGGTGACCGCCATTCTCAGCAACCGTTGATACGATCTGTTCACGTAATTCCGCAGCAAGCGCCGGCAACTGATGTTTAGACAGCCTTTTCAACTCGGCCGGCGAGTGGATTTGTGAAAGCAATGATGCCATTTTGATCCTCTAGACAGATTTATTTACCAGCTGCCGGGAAAGCCCATCCCGACGGAACGTTAAAATGACCGTTCAACAATATAATTCGCTATTTCTCGTAAGGGCTGTGCGGACTCGTCAAAAACATCCAGGGCTGAGATGGCCAGCTGCTGCAACTCGGCAGCCTGCTGCCGTGCGCCCTGCAGGCCGAGCAGAGAAGGGTATGTTGCCTTCCCCCGTTGACTGTCACTACCGACATCCTTTCCCAGTTCCGTCTCATCCGCAACTATGTCAAGAATATCATCGGCAACCTGAAAAGCCAGTCCGGCCGCTTCGCCGAAACGGCACAACGCGCGTTGCTGGTCTGCCGTGGCGCCACCGATAACCGCGCCCATTTCTATGGACGCCAGAATCAGGGCTCCGGTTTTATGCGTATGGATATATTCCAGGGTCGGCAGATCAACAAGTTTTTCTTCGCATTCCATATCCACGACCTGGCCACCGACCATGCCCCGCGAGCCGGCACTTTTGGCCAGGATATGAATGATTTTACGACTCTGCTCCGGATCTGTATCGACCCACATTTCCGGGTTAGACAGGAGAATAAAGGCTTCGGTCAGCAGGCCATCGCCCGCCAGAATAGCGGTCGCCTCGCCATAGATTTTATGGTTGGTCGGCTTGCCGCGACGCAAATCATCATCGTCCATCGCCGGCAGGTCATCGTGAATGAGGGAATATCCGTGAATCATTTCCACGGCACAGGCCGCCGGCAACGCTCGGTGAAGGTCTCCACCAACGGCCTCACAGGCCGCCAGCAGCAAAATCGGACGGATCCGCTTCCCCCCGGCAAAAATCGAATAACGCATGGCGGCATGCAGACGCGACGGCAGGGTATCAGCGGCAGGAAGATAGTGGTCCAATGCCCTGTCAATCAACTTGATACGCTCGTTCAGATAGGTCTGCAATTCCCAATGTTCAGATGTCATCAAAAGTGTCCCGCTGAAAACTGCCGTCATCCTGTCGCAGTAACTGTTGAACTTTCAACTCGGCATCCTTAAGGGATTCACGACAGATTTCAGCCTGTTTGACGCCGGTGGAAAACACCTTGAGAGCCTGTTCCAGGGGCAAATCCCCAGATTCCAGCTGTTCTACCGTTTCTTCAAGTTTTTTCAGAGCTGTTTCAAAATTTTTCATCGTCGCCATTGGCTTGTTACCTTTAATGCAAGAGTTCAATTATCGAGAGCCTGCATAGCCTACGTCAAGTACTTATCCAATTTATTTTCTGATTGTCCATTTCACTCAAGTTGTGTTCGGGAATGCCGCTTTCAGGCTCCCGGAAAGTCTTTTATGGCCTTATTGGAGTCAAGGAGACAACCGCAAGCTACTCTTGCTCGTTGACCCTCTCTGTGACAGTCGCCACAAGTTCTCCTCGCGCCAAATGAATCGTCACAGCACTACCCTCTTCAACCTCCTCAGAGGCATGGATAACGGCGCCCGAATCACGCCTGCGGACGATAGCATAGCCACGGGCCAGCACCCCGGCAGGAGAAAGACCATCAAGCTGGCGGCCAAGCATATTGACATGCTGACGCCTGTGCTCCAGCGTTCCGCAGATAGCCTGTTTCAGCCGCATCTCAAGCTGACCAAAGCGCAGAGTCAGAATCCTGATCAGATCTCCCGGCGCTCTCAACCTTTTTTCCAGGCCCTGCAGGCGACTGCGCAACAACGCTAATTGAGCCGTCATTCTATCGCCCAGGCGCAGGATCAGCTGATCAAGGTGACGCTCCAGATCAAGGCGGTTTTTCACCACCAGTTCGGCTGCAGCGCTCGGTGTCGGAGCCCTCAGGTCAGCAACAAAATCGGCGATTGAAAAATCTGTCTCATGTCCTACGGCGGATATCACCGGAATACGCGAAGCAAACACCGCACGGGCAACAATTTCTTCATTAAACGCCCAGAGATCCTCGCGTGATCCCCCGCCCCGCCCGACAATCAGGACATCTGAACTCCCGTCCTGGTTCATTTCCTTGATGGCTTGAGCAATTTCCGCGGCGGCCCCATCCCCCTGAACGCTCGTCGCACGCAGCAGGACGTTTACCCCGGCGGCGCGACGGCTGAGGACGTTGATGATATCGCGGATTGCCGCACCTGTAGCCGAGGTAACAACGCCGACCGTTGTGGGATAAGTCGGCAGGGGTTGCTTCCGCTCCTGGTCAAACAAACCTTCAGACTGGAGCTTTTGTTTCAGTTGCTCAAAAGCCAATTGCAGGCTGCCGATCCCCTCCGGTTCAAGCTCTCGGACAACCAGTTGCAGATCTCCACGCTGGGGATAGACAGACAGCCCTCCCCGGCAAACTACGGCCATGCCGGTGGTTGGTGAAAATCGCAGATTTCGAGCATGACTGCGAAACATAGCGCAACGAATTTGCGCCAGAGAATCCTTTAAAGTGAAGTAATAATGGCCGGATGCCGGACGCGAAACATTACTCAATTCGCCCAGCACGAGCACTTCGACAAAATTATCTTCCACCAGTTCCTGAACATGAGAAATAAGGGTCGAGACGGGTATAGCAGCAGCACTCTCCATTGATAGACTTCAACCTGCCTTTCTCAGCATAAAAAACACTATTGTAGCGAGCTTTGCCCGACATTGACAGCTTTACCGTAATGCCCTATAAAACCGCATTAACCACAAATGAGGATTCTATGGCTCGTCCGTACGTTATCACCATTGCCAGTGAAAAAGGCGGTGTCGGCAAAACCACCCTGGCGACAAATCTGGCAATCTACCTGAAAGCCCTGGTCGAAGACCTGCCGGTCACCCTGTTCAGCTTTGATAACCATTTTACTGTTGATCAGATGTTCCGCCTGAAAAAAACTCCTTCTGAGCACCATGTCGGTCAACTGTTTACCGGGCTGCAACCGGAAAACCTGATTTCAACCGGTCAATACGGGGTCAACTATATCCCTTCCAACAGCCGGCTTTACGACTTTATTCAGCATATCCAATCCGTTGATCAGCTGGCCCTGAAAGTGGCTGAATCGGCATTGCAGGGAATTCTGATCATTGACACCAGTCCCGTTCTCGACATCTATACCCGCAGTGCCCTTTATGCGGCAGATCGTATTATTGTCCCGATAAAAGACGCGCCCTCGCTGGAAAACTGTCGTCATCTGGCCGATTTTCTCTCTCAAAGTCAGCGTCCGAAAACCACGCTGAAAATTCTCCCATGCCTGATCGACACACGTATTCGCTTTGACGGCCCGTTCCGCAACTCCTACCAGCTTTTGAAGGCCTATGCCATCAACCGGGGATATCGCTGTTATGAAGGATTTATTGCCAAAAGTCCAAAAGTTGAGACCCTGAGCACCAACCCCAGTGGCAAAATCTATCCGGTCATTACCCATGCACGTCAGACCGAGGTTCACCTGCAATTGTCTCATCTTGCCCGCCAGGTTTATCTCGACTATCTCGAAAACGGCCCGACGCGACTCATAGAAATCGCCAATTATCTGTTTGAGCAGCAGGAACTTCATGCTGCTCAATTTCGTCAGCGCCGTCAAAGAATACCAAGCGGCTGTCTTTACTGTGGAACAGCCATCGAACCTACAGACGCTATCTGGCCAGACCTGTATTACCTGGAAAGTATCGACAGCAGCTACTGTGGTTTCATTGAAGAGCGCTGTCTGTTCAAACTGCTGCTGCAACATTACTTCAGGGAATTGACAGGCACAAACCAGCAGAGCCTTTTAGGTGATTTTCTCTATGATCCGACGAGGAGAGGATATCTTCTGCTGCAGAAAACCAGACTTGACCGGGAACAAACACGGCTTGAGCTTTACCGTCTAGATCATCAGGGAGAAAAGATTTCCGGGCGCAGTGTTGAGGTGCTGGAAAGCAGCTTCCATCAGCAGCATAAGCAGGACACGAGCGGTGACCTGTTCAGCCAGGCTTACCCTGAGCAGAACACCGGAACTCAGACATTGCTGCTGCAGCGTTGTGGAGCAAATCCCTTTCACATCCTAGAACACCAGCCCTATCTCTCCTGGCTGACGACCCTCAACCGCATCGAGATTGATGACATATCCCGTCAACATGAAGGATGACGGCCGTTTCAGTAGACATGAACCAGGCTTGAAGCCGGGACGAAATCAACCGGTTGTTTTTTCAACCAGTCCATTTCAAGCCGCAGGGCTTCAAGGGTTTCCTTGTGGGGATGGCAGATCGCAATAATTTCACGATTCGAACCCGCCAATCGAACCATTTTACGAATCTGTTCACGTATGTAGCCGACATCATCCCGGTTATCGAGAAAAATATTTCTGGACGCGGTCCTTAAACCCATTCTACGAGCTTCGGAAAAAGCAACCGAGCTGCCGATGGTCCGACTGTCAATGAAAAACTGGCCATGCTGCTTCAGCTCATCCAGTACAATCCTCATCAAATCGGCTTCTTCAGTGTAACGTGAGCCCATATGATTATTGCCGCCAACAGCCCCGGGAACCGTTTTCATGTAAGAGCGGACAAGACGACGAATTTCATCGTCAGACTGCCCCAACAACAGGGCATTGGCCCCGGGATCGGTTTTCGGATAGCTGCGCGGCTGCATCGGGATATGAATCATGTATTCACGATCAGCTGATTGAAGAAGTGATGTCGCCGCCGTCGCCTGAGGAGTACCGGGCAGAATTGCCGGAGTGACAGGCAGATCAAGATCGAGAAGCTTGCGAAAAGTTGCCAGGGAGCCACCCATGTCATCCATGATAATCGCGATGCGGCCTCTCTCGACCTGCATCGGTTCGGGTATGCTGTAACGCAATTCCAGTTGCAGCTGATCCTGCCAGTAAAGTTGAATAAGTCCCTTGTCCCGCTGGACTTTCAACTCTGCCGGACTCATCGTCTGATCGATGTGGGCGCTCAGTTCGGCGAGGAACAAAGGTGACGGAAACTCACCAAAAACTTTTCGCACCTGGGTTGTTCCTGAAGCAGGAAGTTTCTGCCAGCCCATCGATTGCGGTCCGTTCATCAACTGGTGCTCGACCAACTTGTAGATGTCACCGTATTGATAGGCTTTTTCAAGAATTTCGTGCTCCGGCTCCTCGTAAACAAAAACCTCACCCGGCAGCAGTCGGTCTCTCAAACTGACGAGCGTCAGCAGACACAAGAACACGAAACCCAGCAGGAACACACTGGCCAAGAGCAAACGCATGCCCTGAGTCATTTGGGGGGGTTGCGGTTTTTTCGAGCGACTTTTTTTAGCGGTTGTTTTTTTAGCAGACGCCATAGTGGGTTTATCTTTCAACCTCGGGACGACCCGATGATCATTAATTTTCAGGCAGCTTTATTCGTGCTGTGCTGCAGTATTTCATAACCCTTTAAAAGCTCAAGGGCGCGATTTAATTGATTATCCTCGGCACTGTCCTCTGTTTCACCGAAACTTGTCGACGATTCTCCCGAGGTATCGGTTTCGGCTTCAAAGTGATTTTCCAAATCCTTTTCCCTCAATGGTGCAGAGGTCTCCGACAGTTGCGGAATCAGGGGGGCCACGACAATATCAGGAGTGATGCCTCTGGCCTGAATCGATCGCCCTGAGGGAGTAAAGTAGCGAGCGGTTGTCAGCCGCAATCCCGAATCATCGCCCAGTGGAATAATCGTCTGAACCGATCCCTTACCGAAGCTCTGCTCACCCAGAACAATCGCTCGCCCATGGTCCTGCAATGCACCGGCAACAATTTCTGCCGCACTCGCACTGCCACCGTTAATCAGGACGATCAGGGGATATCCCGGCTCTGTTTCGGCTTTCTTGGCCGCAAACTTTAATTGAGCCTCCTCATCCCTCCCCTCGGTGTAAACGATCAGGCCCTCTTCAAGAAAAAGGTCGGCCACCGCGACCGCCTGGTCGAGCAGTCCTCCCGGATTATTTCTCAGATCGAGAATCAATCCGGAAAAGCTATCTCGCTCTCCCGAGCCCAGGCGCTGCAAATGATTCTTCAAATCCTGGGCGGAGCGATCCTGAAACTGGGAAAGCCTGACGTAACCATAATGCCCTTCGAGCAAGCGACTTTTGACGCTTTCAATCTGAATAATGGCGCGGACAATTGTGAAGACCAGCAGGTTCTTTTCACCCGCCCGCTCAATAGTCAGGGTGACTGGATCCCCCTGGGGCCC
The DNA here is from genome assembly GCA_016931615.1 of Desulfuromonadales bacterium. GTDB lineage: Bacteria > Desulfobacterota > Desulfuromonadia > Desulfuromonadales > Geopsychrobacteraceae > JAFGEL01. Next base: position 16,985 of record JAFGEL010000065.1, on the reverse strand, counting down.
ACGCATCAAGCGCACGGCCTGCATAATTTCAATATCCTGAGTCAACTGGTCGTTGATTTTGACGATCCGATCCCCCGCCTTAATACCGGCGCGATAAGCGGGTGTGTCTTCTATCGGCGAAACCACGATCAGCGAATGGTCTTTAATGGTGATTTCAATGCCCAGGCCACCGAATTCGCCATGGGTGTCGGCCTGCATGTCTTCGTACATTTCCGGGGTTAAAAAACTGCTGTGCGGATCAAGGGTCTGCAACATTCCGTTGATCGCTCCGTAAATCAGGTCCTGAGTCTGAACATCCTCGACATAACTGTTGCGAATCAGCGATAACACGTCGGTAAAGATTTCCAGGTTTTTATAGTCATCCGCCTGATTGACCGATGATTGCCGGCAAAAAGCGTAGCCCGCATTCATTACGATCAGCATCGCCAGGAAATAAACTTTCAATCTTTTAACAGCATCCATAAAAGCCTCACGATTAACGTTTCATCAACCAGGACAGTGGATTGACGGGAGATCCCTGTGAACGAATCTCAAAATAGATACTCTCGCGGCCCCCCAGACCACTATAACCAAGCAGGTCCCCCGCCGAAACCTCTTCCCCCAATTTTTTTTGCATACGATCTGTATGAGCGTACAGGGAATGATAGCCTCCCGGATGGCTGAGGATATACAGGTTTCCATAACCCTTAAAATAATCGGCGAAGACTATTTTCCCTGAAGCGACGGCACTGATGGGTTTTCCTGGTTGCACCGCAATTTCGATACCGTTGCTTTCATAATAGGTGCCCAGCTTATCATCTTTCTGGGTGCCGAAGCCGATGACAACCCGACCTTCAACGGGCCATCTCAATTTCCCCCGACCGACAGCAAAATAATCAGCAGCGGGGACCGAACTGTTCTTTGGTTGTTCCTGAAGACGGATAATGAGTTGTTTCAGCCGGGCGGCATTTTCCTTGAGTTGCGTCAGTTCCCGGCTCAGTGTTTCTTTTTCATTGCGCGCCTGTCTGAGCAGCCTGGTCTGCAAACGCCGACCATCTGCAGCGATCTGACGCTGATGCTGCTCATTTTCAAGAAGTTTCAGTTTTTTATCCTGCAGTTTTTCCAAGTCGGCAAGCTGCTGTTTCTGGATATGAAAAAGGTCACGGTACTCACTCAACAGAACATTATCGTGCTCAAGAACTTTGGTCAGGTAATGATACTGCTGAACCATCTCAGTAGGCGAGTCGGCAGAAAAAAGAATTTTCAGCGCGCCCATTTCTCCTTCTTTGTAAAGGGCGACCAACCTTTTTTTCAACCGTCCGGTTGTCGCCCGCATTCGCTGTTGGTTGTCGTTGATCAACTGATTCTGTCGGGATATATCGTTCTGGACCTGCTCCTGCTGCGCTGTCAGGTCACTGATTTTCGCATCGATATTCTGCAGGGTCTTTTTTAACAGAACCAGTTCACGACTGATGGCCAATTCTGATTGGCGTTTCTGTTTAAGTTCAGTTTCGGCCTTTTCTATCCTGATCCTGATTTTTTCCAACTCAGCCTGATTCTCTTCAATATCCGCAAAACCCCACAGCGGCATGAACAAAACCAGACAAACAGTCAGCATGACAGTTATTTTCTGCATGATTCAGATACGGACAAACCGCCTTAAGGAGGACAAGCTACCGAGAACACCGAGCACTACGCCTGAAAAAACCAATCCCAGTTGCTGATTCAGCGTCAGGAACAGGAGCTGAAAATCTCCAGGGGTCAACCAGAAAGAGGTGAGACTGCGGGATATCAGAAGATTAAAAGAAAGCATGAGAAAGAGCAGCGAAATCAAACCACCCAGAAACCCTTGAATAGCCCCCTCCAGCAGGAATGGAACCTTGATAAAGCGCATTGTAGCGCCCACCAGGGCCATTATTTCCAATTCATCCCGCCGGGCATAGAGTGTGAGCTTTATCGTATTTGAAACGATAAATAGCGCTGCCAGCAACAGAAAACTCCCCAGAACCAGCCCCACAAACCTCAGCATGTTGACAAAACTGTTAAAGCGTTCAAGCCATTTTTGCCCGTAACGCAAATCGTCCAGTTCAAGGGTATTTTCGAGGCGTTCAATGATCCGGTCAATCCCCTCCTGATTCCTGAAACTGGGCCGTATCCCCAGTTCAAAGGAAGCCGGAAGGACATCGGCATCCATGCTGTCGAGGAGACTGGCGTCATCCGCCAGCCGGGTACGAAAACGGGCCATGGCGTCCTGCTGTGAAACGTAATGAACCTCGGCAATTTCAGGATAGTTTTTCAATGTTTCGATTATCCCGGCAAGGTCCCGCTGGGGCACCGGTTTGCGCAGATAAGCGATCACCTGGATCTCTTCCGTCCAGCGTTGCGCCAGCTGTTCAACGTTAATGACAACAAGAAAAAAAGTCGCAACTGTCGCCAGAGCGACGGCCATTGTCAGGATGGCCGCCGAACAAAGAAACGGCCACTGACGCATATTGCGCAGGGCACGAAGAATGAAGTAACGAATGTTTTCCAGCACCGCTGGAACCTCCAGAACCTTACGAGCTGTCGGCTAAAGAGCACTAACCAGGTAACGGCCGTTGGTCACCGACCAGTTTGCCTTTATCCAGAGTAATAATACGGCGCGGAAAGCGCTGGTTTAAACTGTGATCATGGGTCGCCAGAAGAACCGTCGTCCCACGGGCATTCGCACGCTTGAACAGTTCCATGATTTCCAGGGTCACCCCCAGATCCAGATTGCCGCTCGGTTCATCAGCCAGCAGAATCAGGGGGTCCACCACCAGGGCCCGGGCAATGGCAATCCTTTGCTGCTCGCCACCAGAGAGTTCCAGAGGCTTGCGCTGCAGACGATGCTCCAGACCGACTTCTTTTAAAGCCTGGTAAACCTTTTTACTCACCTCGTAACGTTTTTTTCCTTGAGCTTCAAGGGCAAAAGCGACATTTTCGTAGACGGTCCGGCTCTGCAGAAGTTTAAAATCCTGAAAAACAACGCCGATTTTACGCCTCAGATAAGGAATCTGATTGCCCCGAATACGGGTAATATTCTTCCGGTCAACAAGGATCTGCCCACGGGTCGGCTTTTCGGCAGCGTAAAGCATTCGCAGAAAAGTCGTTTTTCCCGCTCCCGACGCTCCGGTAATGTAAACGAAATCGCCCTTATCGATCTGCAGAGTCAGGTCCTTTACAGCAACGGAGTCGCTGCTGTATTTTTTCGTCACGTTATAGAGTTGAATCATGGTGATAACACAATCAGGCCCGGTATTGAGGCAACGGCATTAACCCTGAGCCTGAACCGCCGTAATCGCGGAAACATTGACAATATCGTCCACGGAACAACCGCGCGAAAGATCATTCACCGGTTTGGCCAGACCTTGAATAATCGGCCCAACCGCTTCGGCCCCGGCCAGGCGTTCAACCAGCTTATAGCCGATGTTGCCGGCATCAAGATCGGGAAACACCAGGGTATTCGCTTTTCCGGCAACCCCTGAGCCGGGCGCTTTCTTGTCGCCAACTTTTGGGACTAAAGCCGCATCGGCCTGAAGTTCACCATCAATAGCCAGCTCAGGAGCCAGCTGTCTGGCGATGTCCAACGCCTTGAGAACTTTGTCACAATCATCATGACTGGCACTGCCCTTGGTTGAAAAACTGAGCATCGCCACACGGGCATCAACCCCGAGAAAGCTTTTGCAACTGGCTGCCGTACTGACGGCAATTTCAGCCAGGGCCTGAGCGTCGGGGTTGGGATTGACGGCACAATCCGCAAAACAGAGCACGCCGTTTTCACCGAACTCAGGAGTTTTGGTCACCATCAAAAAAACCGAAGAAACGGTTTTCATCCCGGGGGCCGTACCAATAACCTGGAACGCTGCGCGCAACACGTCACCGGTGGTATTGAATGCCCCGGCAACCGCCCCACCGGCATCGCCTTTATGAACCATCATCGCGGCAAAGTAGAGGTTGTCTTCTGCTGTCAAAAGTGCGATGGCTTGATCACGGCTTAAGCCTTTTTTCTTGCGCAGTTCCACCAGCTCATCGGCATAATCGTCCAGGAGGTCGGAAGTTCCGGGGTCAATAAGCGTCACCCCAGCCAGGGAAACTCCCAGTTCCGAGGCTTTGGCAGAAAGTCTTTCAGACTGACCCAGTAGCACGACTTTTGCCAGTTTGTCCTCAACAATCCGGGCTGCGGCTTCCACCATCCGGTCATCATAACCTTCAGGTAAAACAACAGTCTGTAAATTTTTACGGGCTTTAGCCTTGATCTGGTCTACAAGATGCATTTCAACCTCCTGAAGGATATTTTCACGAATAAAAATTGACTATTTTAAAAGCGCTTATCTTTCAAGCTCCGGTTATACCTAATGGCAAATCACAGGGTCAATGCTTTTTCATTTTCGTTGAATCGGGCTAGGCCTTTTTTCTCTGTGAAGCTATAATCCAGACATCATGGACATCCTTCCGGCTTCAAAATTACAGCGATCAAACAATCACCCTTCCAGACTCCTGATTTACTGCCTGCTGGGTTCTCTGAGCCTGCATATCCTGATAGTGGTCGCACTGGCAATCTTTTCTTCAAAACCGCCCATCAAGATCGCTCAACAGCCGACCATCGTACGCCTGATCGACCGTCCCAGGCCCCAGGAACAGCCACAGGTTGAGAAACCGGCGGAATTCGAAATTGATCAACAGCCACAGTTGCCTGTGCCGCAGGAACCGGTCGAATCATTCCGCAAAGCGGAACGTGATCAACGGGTTATCAAGGAAGAAGCACCCAGAGGAGAGGATGTTCGGGATCAATCCGTCGCCAAACCTTCTGCGCAGCAACGGCCTCAGCCGATTCCGCCGACAACACCGCGGCAACCCGCGCCCGCCACGAAATCTGCGAGCAAAATACCGCAGGACAGGTCTCTGGTACCAGATGAGAATAAAAAATCCCCGATGCCGTCACCATCAGCCCCGGCGGTTCAGTTAACACCTGAAGCATCACCTCCTCTGCCGTTGTTGACCCCCGAGCAATTGCGTCCAGACCTGAGTACACTTGATCAGATCGCCAGGGGTGAGACCTCAGATCGCGAACGTGTCAAGCAACGGGATGACGTAGAAATCGGCGACACAATCTGGCTCAATCTCCAGCATGACCTGCTGGTATCTTTTTTCCGCCGCTTTCATGATCAGATTGAACGGGTCTGGAATTATCCCCCCGAAGCTGCTCAGGCGGGTATTGAGGGAACTTTAGAACTGTTGATTGTGGTGAACAAACAAGGGGAATTGCTCGATGTTGATCTGCGTCAGAGCAGTGGTTCCGACATCCTCGATTTTGAAGCGATCCAAGCCGTCTACCGCGCTGCCCCTTTCGGGCCGCTGACCAAACACTATCCTCATGAGCAGCTGAATATCAGAGCTCACTTTCGTTATACCATTGTCGGCAAGTATATCTACGGGCGCTGACACAAAAGACGCCCGCTTGAAACGGGCGTCTTTTAAATTCATCAGCCAATCTTCAGTCTTCTTCCCAACGCAGTTTCGGTTTGCGCGCGGCAGTCGCTTCATCAAGCCTTTTCACTTTAGCCCGCACAGGTGCCATCTTGAGTTTTTCCGGTTGCGTTTTTGCTTCTTCAGCAATCGCCAGCAGGGCATCACAGAATTCATCAATGGTCTGCTTGCTCTCTGTCTCCGTCGGTTCGATCATCAGCGCACCATGAACCACCAGGGGAAAATAGATCGTCGGCGGATGATAGCCATAGTCGATCAGGCGTTTTGCAACATCCAGCGTATGGCAACCGTTCGCCAGAGCTGCCTCAGAAAACACCACTTCGTGCAATGAACGCTGCTGATTCGGCAGATCATACTCACCTTCCAGTCGAGCACGAATATAATTGGCATTCAGCACCGCCATTTCGGTAGCCCGCTTCAACCCGGCCCCACCCATGGACAGGATGTAACTGTAGGCGCGAACCAGAACCCCAAAATGACCGTAGAATGACTTCACCCGCCCGATTGAATCTGGTCGGTCGTAGTCCAAGCGAAAGGAATCACCGTCTTTGATAACCACGGGTTTGGGGAGAAAAGGCTCCAGCCTTTTCACCACTCCGACCGGGCCGGCCCCGGGACCACCCCCGCCGTGAGGGGTAGAAAAGGTTTTATGCAGGTTGAAATGCATGACATCAATACCGATATCGCCGGGACGGCTGATCCCCATCAGAGCATTCAGGTTCGCCCCGTCACTGTAGACCAGCCCCCCGCGCTCATGAACCAGGTCGCAGATGGCCCGGATATCAGCTTCAAACAGACCCAGAGTGTTCGGATTGGTGACCATCAGCGCTGCGACATCCTCATCCATGAGCTCCGCCACAGCCTCTTTACTGAGAATTCCATCCGAAGCCACGGTAATCACCTCATAACCGCAGAGAGCCGCCGAAGCCGGATTGGTCCCATGGGCCGTATCGGGAATGATCACCTTATGGCGCTTCTGGCCGTTGGCTTCGTGCCAAGCCCGGATCGTCAGCATGCCGACAAACTCTCCCTGGGCTCCAGCAGCCGGCTGCAAAGTGATCGCCGGGAAACCGGAAACCTCACCAAGATCGCGCTGCAGGTTGTACATCAGCTCCAAAGCCCCCTGATTAAGGGCTTCGGGTGTTTGTGGATGGATATCCATGAAACCCGGCAAGCGAGCCGCAGCCTCATTGACCTTGGGGTTGTATTTCATCGTACAACTGCCCAAAGGATAAAAACCGCTGTCAACGCCGTAGTTCCAGGTTGACAGGCGGGTATAATGCCTGACGACATCCACTTCTGAAAGCTCGGGAAAGCCGCTTATCTCGTTCCGCAGCAACTGCTTTGCGGGAGTTGCGGCCGGCACATCGAGGTTCGGCAGACTATACCCGATGCGTCCGGGCTGCGACTGTTCAAACAGCAGTTTTTCATCAAGCACCAAACCACGACCTTCTGTGCTGATCATAGCTCACCTCCAGCCAATGCGGAAACCAGGCGATCAATCTGTTCGCGACTGTTCTGCTCCGTGACGCAGACCAGCAAGCCCTGCTTCAGGGTTGGGTAATCACGCCCTAAAGCAATTCCCGCAAGAATTCCCTGCTGCTCCAAACGGGCCTTGATGTCAGCGACAGGCTCCGGACAATTGACGACGAACTCGTTGAAAACCTCACCGGAAAAGGCGATCTCGTAACCTTCAAGACCAGCGATCTGATCCCTGGCGTAAGCCGCCTTGGCATAATTCATCTCAGCCAGTTGCCGCAACCCCTGTTTACCGTGCAAAGCCAGGTAGATCCCGACCATCAGTGTGCACATTCCCTGGTTCGAGCAGATATTAGAAGTCGCTTTTTCACGGCGAATATGCTGCTCACGAGTCGCCAGGGTCAAAACGAATCCCCGCTTACCGTCCTGATCAACCGTTTCACCGACGAGACGCCCCGGCAGAACTCGCATGTCCTTTTTCTTGACGGCGAAAAAACCCAGACCTGGCCCACCATAGGACACCGGTATGCCGAAGCTCTGACCTTCACCGACAACCACATCCGCCCCCAGTTCGCCGGGAGCTTTAAACAACGCCAGGGACAGGGGTTCTGCAACCGCAGCGATAACTCTGGCTCCGGCGTTCTGAGTCATTTCAGAGATTGCGGCAAGATCTTCGACCTGACCGAAATAATTGGGATAGCCAACAACCACAGAAGCCACCTGATCATCCAGTCCAGACTGCAGAGCAGACAGGTCCGTGACCCCGTTCTCAAAAGGAACCGTCACCAGGTCAACGTCGAGATAACGACAATAGGTCGCAACAGTTTCACGGTATTGCGGATGAAGCGCTTCTGAAAGCAGAACCTTGCGGCGTTTCTTAGCGGCCCTGATCGTCAGCAGAACAGCCTCCGCACAGGCAGAGGCACCGTCGTACATGGAAGCGTTGGCGACATCCATAGCAGTCAACTGACAGATCATGGTCTGAAACTCAAATATCGCCTGCAAGGTTCCCTGGCTGATCTCCGGCTGATAAGGAGTATAGGCCGTATAGAATTCACTGCGGCTGACCAGCTGATCAACCACTGCAGGAATAAAATGGTTATAAGCCCCTCCTCCCAGAAAGGCATCCCAGTCAGAAATCCCACTATTTTTCTCGGCCAGAGATCTCAACTGGGCCATCACTTCCGCTTCGGAGAGTGCCGCAGGCAAGTCCAGTGGCTTTTGCAGCCGACAGTTCTCCGGGACACCGGAAAACAAATCTTCCATACTCGATACGCCGATACGCTCGAGCATCTGCTGCACTTCTACGTCAGTATGAGGCAGATAGCGCATAGTCTCTTCCTTCATGTCAAATGTAGCAATATATCGTTAACTGACTGATAATACGTCAATCTTTCTCGACAAACTCCTGGTAAGCTGCCGCATCCATCAAATCGTCCAGCTCAGCCGCATCGGCGAGTCTGATTTTCACCATCCAACCGTCTTCATAGGGTGAGTTGTTCAGAATCTCCGGTTCATCCGGCAGTTCTTCGTTAATTTCGACAACTTCACCGCTGACCGGCGCATAGACATCGGAAACCGCTTTGACCGATTCGACAACACCAAAAGACTTACCGACATCAAAACGGTCGCCGACTTCAGGGAGCTCGACAAAAACCACGTCCCCCAATTGCTCCTGGGCAAAATCGGTAATACCGATGGTTGCCACATCATCTTCAACAAGCACCCACTCATGCTCTTCGGTGTATTTTAATTCTTCAGGAAAATCCATCGTTATTCCTCCTCAATAGTCAGGGTTTGACACAAGTCAGATTTAGACAAAAGGCAATGCGGCCCTATCAGCCGGAACATGCCGTTGACGAATCGCTATTTCCAATTGGGCATCACTTGCAGCGACCGCAGAGTCGATCAAAGCCAAGGCAATGCCCTGTTTCAGGCTCGGAGACATCGTACCACTGGCAACATAACCCACTTCTTTACCGTCACAAAAAACCGGATACCCTTCTCGGGGCACGCCGGCCGCCGCTAATTTGACCGCAACCAGCTGACGCGGGAGACCGGCTTGTTTGGCGTTGAGCATCGCTTCACGACCGACAAATGGCCCTTTATTCAATTTGGTTATCCAGGCCAGACGGGCTTCAAGCGGCATGATATCAGCCGTGATTTCGTGCCCGTAGAGAGCATACCCCTTTTCAAGCCGCAAGGTATCTCGCGCCCCCAGCCCTATAGGAATCAGCCCCAGAGGAGCCCCGGCCGCGAGCAACTGCTGCCACAGGGCTGGGCCATCTGCCGCAGAGCAATAAAGCTCAAAACCATCTTCGCCCGTATAGCCGGTACGCGAGATAATCATCTCGATTCCCGCCACCGGACCAATGGCAAAATGATAATACTTCAACGCACTCAGATCGACATCCGTCAATTTATTCAGGATAGCTGCAGCCTGGGGCCCTTGCAGGGCTAACTGGGCGTAATCGTCACTGCGATTCACCAGAGTCAGATCGGCAAATGAGCTGTCCCGATGGAGGCCCTGCAGCCAGGCAAAATCCTTATCGGTATTGGCTGCATTGACGCAGAGCAGATAGCGGTCTGCAGAAAAACGATAGAGGGTCAGATCATCGACAACGCCGCCACTTTCATAACAGAGGGCGGTGTATTGAACCTGGCCATCAATGAGCTTGGAAACGTCATTCGTTGTGGCGTACTGCAAAAATTCAAAAGCCTGGGGCCCTGAAACTTCAATCTCTCCCATGTGCGACACATCAAACAGGCCGGCAGCGTTGCGAACAGCCAGATGCTCATTGATGACTCCAGAATATTGAACCGGCATATCCCAGCCGCCAAACTCAACCATGCGCGCACCTAAATCCCTGTGCAACTGGTTTAAAGGGGTTTTTCTCATCTCGGACCTCCTGAAAAGAGCAACTATTCGGTCATAATCTGCGGAATCAGATCTTCCCGGCCAAACGTCATCAAATGAACACCCTGACACAGATCCCGAGCCCAAGTGACCATTTCACGCGCAATCTTCACCCCCTCGGCAAGGGAATCGTCTGCGTCATCTAGGCGTTTTAGCAAATCCTGAGGCACCTGTACACCAGGAATTTGATCATTGAGAAACTCGGCCATGCGCAGACTCTTCAACAGCACGACACCAAGGACCACCGGAATCTTTTCGGCTCTGACGGCAGTACTGAATGCAGCGACCTGGGTGCGACTGAAAACCGCCTGGGTTTGAAAAAAGTCAGTCCCGGCAGCTATTTTCTTGCGAATTTTCTGCAGGACGAGATCCTGTGGCTCGGCAGCCGGAGCAGCTGCAGTTCCGACAAAAAAACCGGGAGACGAAATCAGGGCATTGCCGGCCATGTCGAAACCGCTCTCAAGTTTCCTTATGCCCTGCAACAATTGGATCGAATCCAGGTCAAATACCGGCCGGGAAGCTTTGTGGTCACCAAAACGCGGATGATCTCCAGTCAATACCAGGAGATTTTTAATTCCCAAAGCGGCGGCCCCGAGCAGCTCCGACTGTAACGCCATACGGTTGCGATCACGGCAGGTCAGTTGCAGAATCGGCTCAAAACCCTCTTCCACAAGACAGCGCGCTACAGCAACAGGAGACATACGCATGCACGCCCCCTGATTGTCCGTGACATTAATGGCGTCAACATGTTTAAGTTTTTCAGCCGTTTTGAGCGCCGGTGCAACATCTCCTCCCTTGGGGGGAGCGACCTCTGCAGTTATGACAAACCGACCGGCCTTGAGTTTTTCAGCTAGACCGCTCATAAGTCTGAATTTTTACCTGAACATCTGTCGATAAAATGTTTCCCCGGTTTAAACTTACGGCTCCAGTCCTTTGGCTCTACAACCCGGCTGAAAACTCCCCGCTGCTGTTTTTCAAGGCGCTGGTAAATTCTTACCCAGGCACATTGCTGTTGTCGATCGACCTCACAATAGCCATCTTCCATCCCCCCACAGGGACCATTCAGCAAACCCTTGGCACAGGTGGTTACCGGGCAGATACCGGCCGTCTCATTGAGAATGCAGTCGCCGCACAGCGAACATTTTTCCTCGTATTGACCAAAGCGCCGTACATTGCCGAGAAATAGCGGGTCAACCCCGGTCAAAACCGGTTTATCCGTACAATCAGAAATCGATTGGGCGCCCGCACCGCATGACAACACCAGCAACACATCGGCATCGGCAATCTGATCACGAAAGCGCCTGATTTCACGTGCGGCACGCATGATATGACAGGCCTCATCAAGAATCATACTGCCGGTCACTTCATGACCACATTCTTCAAGCCACTCCTGAGTGGCAAAAACCTCTTCTTCCCCACCGACCTTGCAGACCGTCGCACAGGAACCGCAACCAACCAGAAATACCGCCTGATAGTCTTTCATCAGGGCCTCAAGAGAGGCTCTCTTTTTTGGGGAACTGATAATCATCGAGAATGACTATCGCTCGGACCTGCGCTTGGCACTGACCAGCGTATTATAAAGCAGCATGGTGATGGTCATCGGTCCGACCCCTCCCGGAACTGGAGTGATCGCTGCGGCATTTCGACAGGCCGCATCAAACTCGACATCGCCGACCAGTTTTTTATCCCCGACACGGTTCACCCCCACATCGATAACCACTGCACCCGGCTTGATCCAATCACCCTTGATCATTTCCGGTCGTCCGACGGCAGCAATAACAACATCGGCTGCTGCGACTTTTTTGTCCAGTTCCCGGGTTCGTGAATGGCAGATCGTCACTGTCGCGTGCTCGGCTAAGCACATGAGGGCAACGGGCTTGCCGACAATGTTCGAGCGGCCAACGACCACAACCTCTTTGCCTTTCAATTCGACCCCGGTACGTTCCAGCATTTTCATCACGCCGAAAGGTGTACAGGGTTGGAAAAGAGGATTCCCGGTGACCAGTCGACCGACATTATAGGGATGAAAACCGTCAACATCTTTGTCCGGTGAAATAGCCTCTAATACTTTTGACTCATCAATGTGGTCCGGCAGGGGCAGTTGCACAAGGATCCCGTCAATACGCTCATCAGCATTCAATTGGGCTATCAGTGCCAGAAGATCCTGCTCACTGGTGTCTGCCGCAAGTTTGTGTTCGTCGGAAAAAATCCCCGCGGCGGCACAAGCTTTTTCCTTCATCGAGACATAAACCCGACTGGCCGGATCCTCGCCGACAAGGACTACAGCCAATCCGGGAGTGACCCCTTTACTGACCAGAGATTGGGTATCCGCTGCGATTTCCTGACGCAACTCCGCAGCGATGGCTTTCCCGTCAATAAGCTCTGCCACTTGAATCCTCCTCTATATGTTGCAACAGTTTTAGGTGGTTGTTTATCGCCTACGTTGGCCGCTTGCCAAGGTCTGACTATACGAGAGCAACAGGCCTTTGTAAAGCAAAGGGTCAGCGGAAAAAAACAAAAAAAATCCCCGACAGAGTTCCTGTCGGGGATCGAAGACACAGTTTTAAATTGAGGTCAGCCGTTCGCTGCCTTCGCAGCAGGGCAGGAGGCACAGGCTTCACTGCCGGATGACGCGGCTGAACAGCTTGCGGCTTGTGAGTAGCCCTGATCATACCAGCCCCCACCCTTAAGGGTAAAGGCTCCACGAGAAACCATTTTTCTGGCACGGCCACCACATTGGACACACTCACTGACCGGCGCATCGGAAAATTTCTGTCTCACTTCAAAACGCCGGCCACAGTCTTCACATTGGTATTCGTACAACGGCATAATGCATCACCTCCAGAATTTATTGATCAAACAACCTAGGATCATAAATGGCTTGCCGATTTCCTGTCAAGGGCGTATTTAACTGTGCAGAACTGTCCTGAGGATTTTCTCGGCGCATGAAGAATCCATATGGTCAATGCGGACTTTTTTACTCCGCGCATGTTCTCCACTGACAATGTTGACATGAGATTTGGCGACCCCGAACAGTTTAGCCAGGAAGGCGCAACAATACTGATTGGCTGCACCATCAACCGGCGGAGCAGTCAGCTTGATTTTCAGATCATCTCCATGGAGACCGACAACCTGGTTTTTACTCGCACGCGGTTGGACTTTAAGCCTGATGATGACGCCTTGCGGGGAATCGTCCAGACAGGAAAGCATCAGGGAAAATCCACCTGCTCATCAATATCATCATCACTGATCAAAGGTTCTGGTAACTGGGCAGCAGAAGAATCTTCTTCAAGCAACAGACTATCCATATCGAGCAACTTGAGATGATTGTCGATGAGAGCCCGTAAGCCACCCTCAAACGACAGTTTCTGACGCTTCATTTCTTGAATCTGACTGATCAACTGAAGCCTTCTTTCATGGGCATCCCGAATGACCCGTTCTCCTTCAAGATGGGCGTCAGCAACAACCAGCTCAGCCTCCTTGCGGGCATTTTCCTTCAACTCCTCAGTCACCTGCTGGGCCGTCATCAGCGTCTGCTGAAGAGCCTTTTCCCGCTCCCGCATCTGATCCAGAGACGATCGGGTTCGCGCGAGGGATTCTTTCAACTCATTGTTCTGTTTGTGAAGCCTTTCCAGTTCGTCAGCCAGCATTTCAAGAAAATGATCAACAGCCGAGGTGTCGTAGCCCATGAGTCGGGTCTTGAACTGATGTTGCTGAATTTCTATCGGTGTGATCCGCATAGCGTTTTGTCCTGACGGCCTTAATGAGCGAGTTGATAAAGAAAAGACACCACAACCTGCTGGACAACCGACAACAGGATGAGCAGAGCTATCGGAGAAAAGTCAAAAGCTCCTGCCTGCAGAAACGGTATCAGACGTCTTAAGCGATAAAGAGCCGGATCTGTCGCATTATGAAGAAAACGTACGATCGGATTATAGGGATCGGGGTTCACCCATGAGATCAGAGCCCTGGCGATAACGATGAAAATATAGATATTGAATGCCAGGTCCAGAATTCTGGCAACGGCAAGAATCAACACACTCATAGCTGGAAAACCTTTCAATGAGAATATAAATAACTCTTTAATTGAGCGTTTTTATAATGAAAGTTATAACCCTGTCAAATCAAACGCGCAACCATAGCACGCTTTGACTTCACCGGCAAAAACCGTTAAATTGCCGCCATAAATTTAACTGACACAATGCCCTTATCGTTGTCTGTCGACGATATGCAGGAGAAAAAACAGCATGGTTGAAACCAACAACTTAAAAGTGACGCACGTCGAACCGATTATTTCACCATTTCACTTGAAACAGGTATTCCCCCTTTCAGAGCAGGGAGCGACATTCGTCAACAACAGCCGCAACACCATCAAGAACATTCTTCAGGGAAAAGACCCGCGCTTGATGGCGATCGTCGGCCCCTGCTCAATCCATGATGAGAAGGCCGCGCTTGAATATGCCCAGCGCCTGTCCCAACTGGCCCGGGAAATTCACGAGCAGATATTTGTCATCATGCGGGTTTATTTTGAGAAACCGCGCACAACCGTCGGCTGGAAAGGGATCATTAATGATCCGGATCTGGATAAAACCCACCGCATATCCAAAGGACTGGGAATTGCCCGGCACTTATTCTGCTCAATTACCGACCTGCAGCTACCGATCGCCAGTGAAATGCTCGATCCGATTACTCCCCAATACCTTGCGGACACGATCAGTTGGGGAGCAATCGGGGCCAGAACGACGGAATCGCAGACCCACAGAGAAATGTCGAGTGGACTGTCTTTTCCTGTCGGCTTCAAAAATGGTACTGACGGCGGTCTGCAGATTGCCCTGGATGCCATGGCCGCAGCCTGCCGTCCACACAGTTTCCTCGGAATTAACTATGAGGGACGCACATCGATTATCAAGACGACCGGCAATCCGGATGTCCACATCGTCCTGCGTGGTGGAAACGACGCTCCCAACTATTATCCGGAAGATATTCGCCGCACGGCAGAACAGCTCAAAGAACGCAGTTTGCCATCAGCGATCATGGTCGACTGCAGTCACGCAAACTCACGCAAAGATCACAACCTCCAGAGAGAGGTTCTGGACAATGTCATCGATCAGTTGAGGGAAAACCCGGGTTCAATTACCGGAGTCATGATTGAAAGCAACCTCAATGCCGGGAATCAGCCGATTCCTGAGGATCTCAGCCAGCTCAAATACGGCGTTTCGGTCACCGACAAATGTGTCGACTGGTCCACCACGGCCGAAATGCTGAAACGCGCTGCTGATAAATTGGCCGCCAGGTAAAAGTCGGGCCAAGGAGGTCACTGCGGCGAGAAAAACGCCAGATCATCGTACCAGGCTTGAGCGCTGCTGCCGGTATTGTCTGTATCCGTCATAATGGCGACCCCTCCAACCTGTGGGGGGTCTTCACCAAACAGCCGACGAAAGTCATCGACGATATTGCGTTCCTCATTGATCCACTGACCGGCTTTTGCATTCCCCGATTCGACGGCCAGCATCATCGCCCGGGAAAAATACGGGTTGGGCACCGCTTCACCGGTGGGCAATTGATTGGCCCAAATATAATTGATGGTCCGGGTAAGCGGTTTGATCCAATGAGGGAAGACGACATAAATTCGCGCTGCGTAATCATCGCCTTCTTTAGTCCGCGCATCGCCATGCGTGACAATGCCATTTATTTTCCAACGCCAGCGCAACAGGGGAAACCCGTGCGGATCAATTGATATCCGCTTTATCAAGCCTGAAGCGCCGGCATGACTGTCGGCAAAAAGCACCCGATTTCCATCTTCATCAACGACGATGCGATAGGTCGTTGCTCCTTCAAATGTCTGGACATCCCAGCCTGAAAGGCCCTGATCAAAGGAGTCAACAGCTAAACTTTGAGTTTGCGCGTCGACCGCCGGCGGTGCTGCCGGCAGCACCATGGCGGCAATGAATAAGCTCGGAGCGAATCTCAGCGCCGACTTAATGTATCGGGGTATCAACAAATGACTTGCTCTCATCTGCGACCATAGCTATTGCTCCAAAGTGCTTTTCATAACGCTCGATATTACTCTGCAGTGCCGCGAGAAGTCGTTTGGCATGTCGTGGAGAGGTGATCAATCTTGACTGGACTCTGGCTTTGGGCGCCTGAGGCTGAACATAAATACAGTCGATGACAAATTCACTGTCATTGTGATTGACAACCACCATATTGATATACTGTCCACTCGCAACCTGATCATCCATCTGTATTTCCAGTTTGATTTCCCGCTCTTTCAATTTATCCACCACAGACGCCCTTTCTTTTAGAAGCTTGAAGAATAGTCGAATAAATGACAACCGCTACAAATCGTTCAGCAGGCGATAAATCATCTGTTCCAGTTCCCAGATATTCCCTCCGGCGTTCTTATGACCCGCCTCTTCAAGCATCACCCTGGCCCGATCGAGCTTTTCATGAGCTTTCAACAGCACCGGTGAAAGCTTGTGTTCAAGCTGTATTTGCGGAATTTCACCGACAGATTCTGCCATATCCTGCATCTCTTCGACAGCCATGTCGACCAGGCGCAGAGCTTTCGCGGTCGTATCCGGCAGGTTTTCATAAAGACGATCAACATCATTTTCGATTTGATCGATAAGCTGACGATAGCGGTCTGAAATCGACATGGGTATCCTTTCCGGCCAGTTAACAAAGCTGCTATCCTACGCGATCAAAACATAACAAATCAATCAATTGCTGCAGGGTTTCCGCTTACATGTTGACTTAAGCAATCTCAGACTGTTAATTTTATCAGGTATTGTAGTTTCGCTAGGGGCGTCATTGTTACTGAGAGTTCTGTGAACAGCAGAACGACCCTTTGAACCTGATCCGGTTGATACCGGCGTAGGGAAGCGGCCTGAAGTCAACAGCTGAGTGCCGCCATTTGCGCGGCTTTTTTTATGCTAAACCACTACTGTCCGGTTAAAAAATCGGATAATGACGTAAGTCGTTAACAAGATTTGTTCTTTGACATAACTGTTTCGTTTTCGATTTGAATTCGTCCCACCAATATGGGGAGATACCTTCCGTTATCGCGGGAGGTATCAATGAATTCAGGCCAAACGGTTTT
>JAFGEL010000064.1 GCA_016931615.1 Desulfuromonadales bacterium | reverse complement strand
TTGTCGCTGACTTTGGCGCCGCCGAGAATTGCCACAAAAGGGCGCTCGGGATTGGACAGGGCGCCGCCGAGATAGCGCAGTTCCTTCTCCATGAGGAAACCGGCAACCGCCGGGCGCAGGATTCTGGCGACCCCTTCGGTTGAAGCATGGGCGCGATGCGCAGTGCCGAAAGCATCATTGACATAGATCTCGGCCAGGGCTGCCAATTGCCGGGAAAATTCCGGATCATTATCGGTTTCACCGCTGTGAAAACGGACATTCTCCAGTAACAGAACCGCGCTATTCTTTAGCTGATCCGCCAGGAGCTGAATGTTGTCTCCGATGCAGTCGGGAGCCATGATGACCTGTCGGCCAAGCAGTTTCCCGAGGTGGGTGGCGACCGGGCAAAGACTGTAGGCAGGATCAGGCTTGCCTTTGGGTCGCCCCAGATGGGAAGCGAGAATAATCCGCGCACCCTGGTCGATCAGGTAACGGATGGTCGGCAGTGCCGCCCGAATACGGGTATCATCGGTAATCTCTCCATCGGCGTTGAGAGGAACATTAAAATCGACCCGACAGAAGACTTTTTTTCCTTTAACATCAATGTCCTGTAGTGATTTCTTGTTCAAGGCAGAAACTCCATTTCACCAGCGCTAGCTGCGCTTGATTATATAGTTGACAACATCAAAGACGCGGTTGGAATAGCCCCATTCATTATCGTACCAGGCCAGCACTTTGACCAGGTTACCGGCAATCACATTGGTGGACAGGGCGTCAAAGGTCGAAGATGCGGATGAGCCGTTAAAATCACGTGACACCAACGGCAGATCACAATAATCAAGGATGCCTTTTAACGGACCTTCAGCAGCTGTGCGCATGGCTGCGTTGATTTCCTCAATTGAAGTCGCCTGTTCGGTTTCCACTACCAGATCGATCAGCGAGACGTTGGGTGTCGGAACGCGAATCGCCATGCCGTCAAGTTTACCCTTGAGCTGCGGCAGCACCAGGGCAGTCGCCTTGGCCGCTCCGGTGGTGGTCGGAATCATCGACATCCCGGCGGCCCGGGCGCGGCGCAGATCTTTGTGTGGCAGGTCGAGAATTTTTTGATCATTGGTATAAGAGTGAATGGTCGTCATCATGCCGCGGACGATGCCGAAGCTTTCTAGCAGAACCTTTGCGACCGGGGCCAGGCAGTTGGTGGTGCATGAGGCGTTGGAAATGATTTCGTGTCCGGCCGGATCGTAGTCGCTCTCGTTGATCCCCATGCAGACGGTCAGGTCGGCATCCTTGCCCGGGGCGCTGATCAGAACTTTTTTTGCTCCAGCAGCGAGATGCTGAGCGGCCTTGGCCCGTTCGCTGAACAGTCCGGTTGACTCGATGACCAGCCCGACCCCCAGTTCCCGCCACGGCAACTGAGCCGGATCACGCTGTGAAAGAATTTTGATCTGCTTGCCGTTGATCATCAGAACGTTATCCTGAGTCGTTACTTCCCCGGCAAAAGTTCCGTGCACGGAATCGTATTTGAACAGGTGAGCTAAGGTCTCGGCGTCGGTCAGATCGTTAATGGCGACAATGTCCAGAGCGTCCGATTGACTGGCGATGCGCATCAAATTGCGACCGATACGACCAAAACCGTTAATGGCAACCTTGACTGACATGAATGTCCTCCTTTTTCACAGGTGTCATGAGGGGCATGATGAGTGGATGAAAACGCGTGTTGAAAACAACAAGTTCTCCCCTGACAAGAGTACATAAAAACCCCGGGTTTGCAAATCCCTTTGCACCGATTACCCGGACTTGTCGCGGTTTTCTGCTTGCAGCCGAGAGCAATATTCGGTATAAGGGCAACGCTTTCCGGGGAATGAAAGGACAACAACGTGCGGGTGTGTTTGCTGGCCAGCGGCAGTCGGGGGAACTGTGCTCTCATTGAGGCTGATGATTGCCGACTGCTGATTGATGCCGGGTTGTCCGGTAAGGAAACTGAACGCCGACTGGCGACCCTGGGACTTTCCGGGCACGATCTTGATGCCATTCTCGTCACCCATGAACATCATGACCACGTCGGAGGGATCGGCCCACTGGCCAGACGTTTTGACCTGGCCGTGCATATCGACCCGCTGACCCATTCCGTGCTGCCGAACCTCGGCAAAATTGACCAACTGCAGTATTTCACTGCCGGTGAGACCTTCCGGTTCCGTGACCTGGAGATTTCGCCTTTTTCAACAACCCATGATGCCATTAATCCCGTTGGTTTCACCATTGCCTCGAGCGAGGGGAAAATCGGCTTTGCCACCGACCTGGGTGTGCCGACACGGCTGGTCGCCGAACAGTTGAAAGCCTGTCGGGTTGTTGTGCTTGAAGCGAACCATGATGACCAGATGCTTCAGGACGGACCTTATCCCTGGTCATTGAAGGAACGTATCCGCAGCCGTCACGGTCATCTGTCCAATCGTGATTCGCTCAGGCTGTTGGAAGAGATTACCTGGCCAGGACTTGAAGCCCTGTTTTTGGCCCATTTGAGCGAAGAAAATAACTGCCCCGAGCTGGCCGAGGAGTCATTTCAGCAGACCTTAAAACAGTGTGGCCACGACGTCAGTGTTTTTGTCGGTCGTCAGCACGCGGTCAGCGGCTGTTTCACCACCAAACCTGCTCATGTCATTTAACCGTTTAAGTGGAGTCACTATGCCCTGGAGAATCGTTGTCGGATTGAAGGAAGGGGTCAAAGATGCCCGTGGAGAGCGCGTACAACATGAATTGCGTGAACATCTGGGTATCGAGCTTCAGTCGGTCCGTACCCTGGATGTCTATACCGTCGACGCCGCATTGAGTGACCAGGAACTGGACCAGGCCGCCGCGGGTCCTTTTTCCGATCCCGTCATTCAGGATTATGTCATCAATCGTCCGCTGGCCAAGGATTTCGATGTCCTGATCGAGGTCGGTTTCCGTCCCGGAGTGACCGACAATCCGGGCCGCACCGCCAAAGAGGCGGTGCAGTATCTGACCGGTCGGCCGTTTCGGCCGGAAGAAGGGGTCTACACCTCGACCCAGTACCTGTTTAAAGGGTTGCAAGACAAAGCCTTGGCGGAAAAAATCGCCGGTGATTTTCTCGCCAACAAGCTGATTCAGCGCTGGGATATTCTCACTGCCGAGGAATTTGATGGCGCAGTCGGAGTACCGGTGACTGTGCCTCGCGTTCAGACAACCGATCACTCCGGTCCCCTGACCCGAACCATCGACCTTGACCTCAGTGATGAAGAGCTGCTGCAGATCAGTCGACAAGGCATGCTGGCTTTGAACCTTGAAGAAATGCGCCGCATTCAGCAGCACATGGCTGCACCGGGCCGCCTTGACGAGCGCCGCGCGGTCGGACTTGGCCGGGAGTTGACCGACGTCGAACTGGAAGCCCTGGCTCAGACCTGGAGCGAACACTGCAAGCATAAGATCTTTTCAGCCCGGATTGAATATGAGGACGAGCAGGGCAGGCGCGAGGTCATCGATTCACTGTTCAAGAGTTATATTGTCGCCGCTACGGCCAAAGTTCGGGAGAATCTGGGTGACAGGGATTTCTGCCTGTCGGTATTCAAAGATAATGCCGGGGTTATCGCGTTTAATGCCGACTGGAGCCTGGTTTTCAAGGTGGAAACGCACAATTCGCCAAGTGCCCTGGATCCCTACGGCGGAGCGCTGACGGGGATTGTCGGGGTCAACCGTGACGGCATGGGTACCGGCATGGGAGCCCGGCTGATTTTCAATACCGACGTATTCTGCTTCGCATCACCTTTTCTGACCAGGGACCTGCCACCGCGGCTGCTCCACCCGCGACGGATTTTCGAGGGGGTCGTCGAAGGAGTTGAGCACGGCGGCAACAAGAGCGGCATTCCAACCATCAATGGATCGATCGTGTTTGATGAGCGATTTGCCGGAAAACCTCTGGTTTACTGCGGAACCGCATCGTTCATGCCGCGCTTACTGCATGGCCGGCCCGGACATGAAAAAAAAGCCCAGGTCGGTGATCACATCGTCATGACCGGCGGACGGATCGGTAAGGACGGCATTCATGGGGCAACCTTCTCATCGGAAGAACTGCACGAAGGCTCCCCGGTTACGGCGGTACAAATCGGCGATCCGATTACCCAGCGCAAGATGTTTGATTTTCTGCTGATTGCCCGAGATCGGGGCCTGTACAATTCGATCACCGATAACGGGGCTGGTGGACTTTCCTCATCGGTAGGTGAAATGGCCGAAGATACGGGCGGGTTTGAGCTGCACCTTGATCGTGCTCCCCTCAAGTATCCCGGGCTGCGCCCCTGGGAGATTCTTATTTCTGAAGCGCAGGAGCGTATGACCCTGGCGGTGCCTCCGGAAAAGCTCAATGAGTTTATCAGCCTGGCCCGGGAGATGGATGTCGAGGCTTCGGACCTGGGGCGTTTTACCGCTTCCGGCTATTTTCACTGTCTTTATGCCGGAGAAACGGTCTGCTACCTGAGCATGGATTTTATCCACGCAGGGGTTCCGCAGATGGTCATTCCAGCCAAATGGGAAGTCAAGCCGCTGAGTGAACCTGATTTTCCCCAGCCGGATAACCTTGGGCAGGAGCTGGAACGCCTGCTCGGGCGGCTCAATATCTGTTCCAAGGAATCTGTTGTGCGCCGCTACGACCATGAAGTTCAGGCCGGTACGGTGATCAAGCCGTTGGTCGGGGTGGTCAATGACGGCCCTTCCGACGCCGCGGTTTTCCGCCCTTTGTTCGACTCCTTTGAAGGGGTTGTGGTTGCCCACGGTATCTGCCCGTCCTACAGCGATATCGACACTTACCACATGATGGCCTGCGCTATCGATGAGGGTCTGCGCAATTACGTTGCTGTCGGCGGCAATATCGATCATGTTGCCGGGCTGGATAACTTCTGCTGGTGCGACCCGGTCCTCAGTGACAGAACTCCCGACGGGCCCTACAAGGCCGCCCAACTGGTCAGGGCCAACCAGGCTCTCTATGACTACTGCGTGGCTTTCGGCGTGCCGCTGATTTCCGGTAAAGACTCGATGAAAAACGACTACCAGATCGGCGATCAGAAGATTTCGATTCCACCGACGGTACTGTTTTCCGTCATTGGCAAGATTGAAGATATCCGCTCCGCTCAAACCATGGATGTCAAGCGTCCCGGTGATCTGATTTATCTCCTCGGGACGACGGCAGACGAGCTGGGTGGTTCAGAATATTATGCGCAGCATGGGTCGCTGGGGGCGAAGGTGCCCAAGGTGGATGCGTCCACAGCCCTGAAACGTTACCGGACCCTCAATGCTGCCCAGGATCAGGGCCTGATCGCCTCCTGTCACGATCTTTCAGACGGTGGTCTGGGTGTTGCTCTGGCCGAATCGGCTTTTGCCGGAGGTTATGGTGCCGAGGTCTCACTGGCGGCAGTTGAAACCTTCGAGCCTTTGCGCGCTGACCGGGTGCTCTTTTCCGAATCGCAGAGCCGTCTGCTGGTGACCGTTGCTCCACATCACAGGGACGCTTTTGAGGCGCTCTTTGCCGGTCAGAGCTGCTCTCATATCGGTCAGGTCAGTGAAAGCCCCGAACTGATCATTAAGGATCTCGGCGGTGAGCCGTTGGTCAGGGCTTCGATCACTGCCTTGAAAAGCGCATGGCAGACACCTTTGCGGGAGATGTAGGATGAAGAAGTGTGTAAAAGCTGTCGTGATAGCCGGCAATGGGACCAATTGCGAGCGTGAGGTTGCCCATGCCTGTCGACTGGCCGGAGCCGAGGCCGATATCGTTCATATCGCCGACCTGCTGGCGGGTAAGGTGCGTCTTCTGGATTACCATTTTCTTAACCTGGCCGGAGGATTTCTTGACGGTGATGACCTGGGAAGCGCCAAGGCCGGGGCCAATCGTTTGATGTATGCCCGGGTTGCCGCCGGCCAGGCTTCCCTCGCCGACCAACTCAAAGACTTCATTGAGCAGGGGCGCCTGGTCATGGGAGTCTGCAACGGTTTTCAACTCATGATCAAAATGGGGCTGTTGCCGCGCCTGGGACAGGATTTTAGCCAGAGCTGCACCCTGACGTTTAATGAAAAAGGGCGTTTTGAAGACCGCTGGTGCCGGCTCAAGGTTGATCATGAGTCCCCCTGCGTCTATACCCGGGGACTCGAGCATCTCTACCTCCCGGTTCGCCATGGGGAAGGGAAATTTGTCACCCGCTCAGCGGAGATTCTCACCGAACTGGAGGACCTTCATCTGGGTGTGCTGAAATATGCCGACGCCGATCTTCAGGTGACCATGGCTTACCCCGATAATCCGAACGGCAGCCACAACAGTATTGCCGGCATCTGTGATCCGAGCGGTCGGCTGTTCGGCCTGATGCCGCACCCGGAAGCCTTTATTCACCGCACCCATCATCCGCGCTGGACGCGGGAAGATTTACCCGAAGAGGGTATGGGTCTGGCACTCTACCGCAATGCGGTTGAATTTATCCGCAACCAGCTACTCTGATCAAGACTGAGGAGTTCACTTTTCATATGTTTGACAAACTCCACGAGGAATGCGGTGTTTTCGGCATCTTTGGTCATCCGGAAGCCGCAAACCTGACCTACCTGGGGCTCTATGCCCTGCAGCACCGTGGGCAGGAAAGCTGCGGTATCGTTGCTTCGGACGGCATGCATCTTAAGGCCCATCTCGGCATGGGGCTGGTGGCCGACGTCTTTAAGCGTGATGATGTTTTTGAACGATTGCCCGGGCACTCAGCCATCGGCCATGTGCGTTATTCCACCGCCGGCGGCAATGACATGAAGAACTGTCAGCCGATCATGGTCGATTATTCGCGCGGCAGTATCGCCGTTGCCCATAACGGCAATCTGGTCAACGCCCAGGAAATTCGCAATGCCCTGGAACAGAGTGGTTCGATTTTTTCGACCACTGCGGACACCGAAACCATCATTCACTTGATCGCCCGGGCCCAATCCGACTCATTGATAGACCGGGTCTGTGAATCCCTGCGCCAGGTCAAGGGTGCCTACAGTCTGACTTTTCTGACCGAGACCCGCATGATCGCGGTGCGCGATCCGAACGGCTTTCGCCCTTTAAGCCTCGGAAAGCTGGATGGTGCTTTCGTTGTGGCTTCCGAGTCCTGCGCCTTTGATCTGATCGAGGCGGAATATATTCGCGAAATCGAACCGGGAGAAATGATTGTCGTCGACAAAAAAGGGATGAAATCGTTTTTTCCCTTTAACCAGGAAACCCGTAATACCCCCTGCATTTTTGAATATATTTATTTCGCCCGGCCTGATAGTCGCATCTTCAATCGCATGGTCTACCCGGTACGCAAGGAATTCGGTCGTCAACTGGCTCGTCAGTACCCGGTTGATGCAGACCTGGTGATGGCTGTTCCTGATTCCGGCATGCCTGCCGCCATGGGCTTTGCCGAAGAAGCGGGTTTGCCGTTTGAACTCGGTCTGATCCGTAATCACTATGTCGGGAGAACATTCATCGAACCACAGCAGTCGATTCGGCATTTCGGCGTCAAACTGAAACTTAACCCGGTTCGTGAAGTCATCGCCGGAAAACGGGTTGTCGTGGTCGATGATTCGATCGTGCGGGGCACCACTTCGCGCAAGATCGTCAAAATGATTCGTAATGCCGGGGCCAGTGAGGTTCATGTCCGCATTTCCAGTCCGCCGACCAGCTTTCCCTGTTTTTACGGTATCGATACCCCGTCGCGTAAGGAACTGATTTCAGCGTCCCACAGCATCGAGGAGATCGCCCGCTACATCACCGCCGATTCGCTCTGTTATCTTGATCTTGACGGTTTGCATGCTGCGCTGAAGCAGTTCGGCGATCATAAAATTGACTTTTGCGATGCCTGTTTCAGCGGTAATTACCCGGTCAAGTTTCCTCGGCTGAAAGACGATAATCAATTGGGACTTTTCTAGCAGAAATAATAAGTTATTACTATAAAGTTCATTATGTTTCGAGGAGGTGAACAATGAGTGTCAAGGAAGAACTGAAAGCGATCATCATGGAACTGTCTTACGAGGAACGTGAGGTGACCCTGGCCTCGGGGCGTAAGAGCAATTTCTATTTTGACGGCAAGCAGACAACCCTGCATGCGCGCGGCGGCCTGCTGGTTGGGCAAGCCTTCTGGAATGAGGTCAAACAGTTCAGCGGGCCGATCGACGGCGTTGGCGGGCTGACCCTGGGAGCTGACCCGATCGCCACGGCAACTTCGATCGCCGCACAGCTGGAGGGACAGCAGGTTCATGCCTTTATCATTCGCAAAGAACCGAAAGGTCACGGTACCGGGCAGTGGCTGGAAGGGCGTAAAAACCTGCCGCCGGGCTCCCGGGTGGTGATCGTCGAGGATGTGACGACCACGGGGGGATCATCGATGAAGGCCGTGGAACGGGCCGAAGAAGAGGGCCTTGAGGTTGTCGGCATCGTTACTCTGGTCGACCGCCAGGAAGGTGCCCGTGAAGCCATTGAAGCAGCAGGACAGGTGTTGCGGACGGTCTTTACCCGCAGTGAAATTGTCGGCTGAGGTACTTTGCCTGTGCTGCATCGTATCCTTTATTTTTCCCCGGCGGGAACCACTGCTCGAATCGCCGGTTGGATAGACCGGGACTTGCGGGAGCGCGGTCGGCGGAGTGAACTCATCAATCTGGCGACTTGCGACAGTGCCGGGTTGCAGGCGTTTGACTGGTCGAACTGTTGTCTGTGGTTAGGATCGCCGGTCTACTGTGACCATGCCATCCCTCTGGTTGAGCATCAGTTGAGTCAATTGCCGGTGGTTGTGCAGGGCTTCAGTGTGCCCTTTGTCACCTGGGGTGGGGTAACCAGCGGCCTGGCGCTGCCGGAACTGGCAACCAGACTGAAAAAACAGGGCTTTAAACCGCTGGCGGCGGCCAAGTTTCTGGCCGAGCATTCGTCTACCTGGAAGGTCAGTGAGCCGTTTTACCGGGGTTATCCCGGGCGCCGGGAACGCTCCCTGGTGCAGCAACTCGTGAATCGGGTCTGTGAGCGTTTAGACTGCGAGTCCAACGGTGAACTGAACCTGGAAAAGTTGAATTATCTGCCCAAGAGAATGAGAGAAGCTTCAGCGGGAAAAACCCTGGCCCTGGTCAAGTCGGCTATGCCGCCCCTGGTTGCGGATTCAAACCGCTGTACCGCCTGTGGCTTTTGTGTTCAACATTGCCCCGTACAGTGCATCACTCTGGATCCATATCCGGTCATCGGCTCGACCTGCATTCGCTGCATGCAGTGTGTGCGCCACTGTCCTGAAGAGGCCTTCAGCTTCTCGGCGGAAACAGTGTATGAGCGTATTATGGTGATGGCTGAGGAGAGTGACGAGAAGAAGGAGAGTCAAATTTATATCTGATCGTTATTCTTCTTCGGGAATGGAATAAATATCCAGAACCCCGGAAATGTTCCGTAGCCGTTCGCGGTTGATTCGGCTGGTATCACCAACCACGCCGAGAATAATCCGGTCCGCACCGGTCGACTGATGAAAGTCGCAATCCTCTTCGACAAGAAACTGCTTGACCCCCTCAAGATCGCTTTCACTGGCTTTTTTCTTCATGATCACAAGCATTTATCTTAACCCCTTCGCATGGGTTCGTTCCAGACTGCGGCTTTCATCAATCACCCGTTCAAACAGGCGGATAATCGCGGCGTTGTCGAGCGGTCCCCGGTTGTCCTGCTGCATGCGCTGAAAAATCAGTTTTTCCCTCTGGGGATCATAAATCGGCAACTGCTGCTGTTTCTTGATCTCACCGATCGCCAGGGCCAGAGACGCACGTTCGTTGAAAATGCGCAACAGTTCATCGTCCAGCTGGTTGATTTTGGTACGAATCGTATCGATATCCACAGTCAAAGATCCTGTCTTTTGAATGCTCAGCTTGCCTGAAAAGGCGCACCGGGGATGATGGTGTCATGGAGAAAATTTTCATCATCCGTATTCGGATAATCAATGGTGTAATGAAGGCCACGGCTTTCATGGCGCGACAGGGCACTTTCGACAATCAGCCGGGCGACCGTAGTGATATTGCGCAGTTCAATCAGGTCCGAAGTGAGAAGAAAATCCCAGTAATATTCGTCGATCTCCTTCTGAATCATCTCGATGCGGTTCATGGCCCGCTGCAGCCGTTTGTCGGAGCGTACGATACCGACATAATTCCACATGCAGCGGCGGATCTCATCCCAGTTGTGGGCGACGATAACTTCCTCGTCGCTGTCGGTCGCATTGCCGCAATCCCAGGGTTTGATCGGCGGATTGGGGGGAAGATCCTTGTTCAGTCGCGACAGTGAAAGTTCTGCGGCGCGCTTGGCGAACACCACCCCTTCAAGCAGACTGTTACTGGCCAGACGATTGGCCCCGTGGAGGCCGGTACAGGCGACTTCACCGATGGCGAACAGGTTCTGAATGTTGGTTTCCCCGTCCCGGTCGGCTTTCAGGCCGCCGCAGAGGTAATGGGTTGCCGGCACCACGGGAATCGGCTCCCGGGTCATATCGATACCGAAACCGAGACAGGTTTCATAAATCATCGGGAAATGATCCTTGATAAAATCCGCACCCTTGTGGGTGATGTCCAGAAAGACACTGTCGTCTCCCGATTTTTTCATTTCACTGTCGATAGCCCGGGCCACAATGTCCCGGGGAGCCAGATCCTTGAGCGGATGATAATCGGCCATAAAAGCATAACCGTCCGCTCGTTTGAGGATGGCGCCTTCACCGCGAACAGCTTCTGAAATCAGGAACGATTTGGCATGCGGATGGTACAGGGTGGTGGGATGGAACTGCATGAACTCCATATTGGCGACGTCGGCTCCCGCCCGCCAGCCAATCGCTACACCGTCACCGGTCGCAATATCCGGGTTACAGGTGTATAAATAGACTTTTCCGGCCCCGCCGGTGGCGAGAACAGTAAATTTTGCGCCGAAGGCGAGAACCTCGTTGTTTTTCTTGTCGAGGATATAGGCTCCGAGACAACGATTCGGCGTCATCGGCTGCTGCCGGACTTTCGCTTCGGTGATCAGGTCGACGGCGATATGGTGCTGATAGAGAGTGATATTCGGGTGTTTCAGCGCTTCCTCGACCAGGGCCCGTTCAATTTCCCGGCCGGTGGCGTCTTTGGCATGCAGAATCCGACGGTGACTGTGACCGCCTTCGCGGGTCAGGTCGTATTGATCTTCATCTTTTTTGCGGCTGAAGGCCACGCCCCAGTCGATCAGATCACGCACCGCCTGAGGGCCGGACTCGACAACCAGATCGACGATCTCGCGGTTGGGCAGAAAGGCCCCTGCGACCATGGTGTCTTCGGCATGCTCGGCAAAACTGTCTTCAGCGGAAAAGACTGTGGCGATCCCTCCCTGTGCCAGCTGGGTCGCCGAAATGTCGATATCCCGTTTGGTCACCAGGGATACCGTCCCCTGGTCAGCTACTTTCAAAGCATAGGTTAACCCGGCAATTCCGGTTCCGATGACCAAAAAATCTGTTGTTATCTTCATGGCTGTTGTTATCCTGACCTGCAGCGGGTAACCCCGGTTTGTGACCGAAAAAAGCGGCCTGCGCATTATCGGATTCACATTCCAGCTTGTCAAGTCATCCCCGGCTCAACAGAAAACTTGACTCTTGCCAGAGGCAAGGTTATAAAAAACTCATGTTTCTGCAGTTATTTAAAATTACAGCTTTTTTCATCGTTATACAGGGTCTTTTGGCGACCTCGCCACTGGCAGCGATTTATCGTTATGTCGATGTAAACGGGAACGTTCATTTTACCAATGTACCGACGGAAACCAAGTACCGGTTTTATCGCGGCGAAGGTGAAAGTTACAGACTCGAAACCCTGATTGAACATTTTGCTCAAAAATTTCAGCTGGATAAAGCGCTGATCAAGGCCGTCATCAAAGTTGAAAGCGATTTCAATCCACGGGTTGTCTCCCACAAAGGGGCTCAGGGGCTGATGCAGTTGATGCCTGAAACAGCCCGCGAAATCGGGGTCCGAAACCCTTTCGACCCGTCTGATTCGATCTACGGCGGCTCCTTTTACCTGAGGCGCATGCTCGATACTTTTGACCGCAACCTTGACCATGCCCTGGCCGCCTATAATGCCGGGCCCAACGCCGTGCGTAAATTCGGTGGCATTCCTCCATATGAAGAAACGCAAAATTATGTTAAACGTGTGAAGTATTACTTCGATTATTACCGTCGCTCAAAGGATACCTTTTGATGACTGCTTCAACCAGGCTGCTGAATCTACCGAATATCCTCACCCTGTCACGCATTGCTGCAGTCCCTGTTGTGGTGCTCCTGCTGCTCTTTGAATCCAAACAGAACTGTTTCTGGGCGGCAGTGGTTTTTACGGCTGCTGCGCTCACTGACTGGCTCGATGGCTATCTGGCGCGCAAATGGGGGATCGTTACAGTCCTCGGCAAATTTCTTGATCCCCTGGCTGACAAACTGATCGTCATGGCGGCACTGATTATGCTGATTCCGCTTGATCGGGTCCCGGCCTGGGCCGTGTTCGTGATTCTGGCTCGTGAGATTATCGTTTCCGGGATCCGCTCGATTGCCTCGTCGGAAGGGATCGTGATTGCCGCAAGCGATCTGGGTAAATACAAAACAATCTTTCAGATGGTGGCGATTGTCGGCCTGCTGCTGCATTACCGTTATTATTGGTTTTTCGGTGTCCAATTCGATTTTCTCTACCCATCGCTGCATAATGCCGGCATCTTTATCTTTTATATTTCACTCTTCCTCACCGTGTGGTCAGGAGGAGATTACTTCATCAAGTTTTTTAAAATTTTTGCCAGGTAACTAACCCATTGATATTTATGGTCTTTTGTGCTAACGCAAAAAAATAATTTTTTATTGACACTCGTGAAGCCGTTTTGCTATACATACATCCGCTCGTCACGGCGGGCAAACTGAGCGGGAATAACTCAGTGGTAGAGTGCAACCTTGCCAAGGTTGACGTCGCGGGTTCGAATCCCGTTTCCCGCTCCATTTTTTACCAATCAAGACCAGATGACAAATCTGGTCTTTTTTTTTGCCGTTTGGCTCAGCGCAAAAAAACGCAAAGAATCTTGCTTTATTACTGTATTTAGTGAGATTATTCATAGTTTGGTGACTTAAGTTGGCTTGTCGTTCTATTCCTTCAAGCGCCATAGCGTTTATCAAAGGTGGCTGGTTGCAATGGATTTCGTACGTGCGCAGAGCGCCGGGTTCTGTATGGGTGTCAGCCTGGCATTGCGCAAGCTTGATGAAGTGATTGAAAAGAAAAAGGTTCCCGGGGATATCTATATTCTCGGTTCCATCATTCACAATCCCCAGGTGGTCAGAGAATATTCGGGTAAGGGCGTTATTACCGTCAATGCTCCTGAAGAAATTCCGACCGGTTCAATCGTGGTTATCCGTGCGCACGGTATTACTCGCCAGACTCAGCAGAATCTGACCGAACGCGGCATCTATGTTATTGATGCCACCTGCCCCAAGGTGAAAGACGCCTGCCTGCTGATCGATCGCAACACCCGCGACGGCCGGGTTCTGCTCCTTTTCGGTGAAGCCTCCCACCCCGAGGTCAAATGTCTGTTAAGTTATGCAGCCGGTGAGACCATTGTTTTCGACAACCTGCAGGACTGTCAAAAACAGCAGCTGGATGGTTGTAAACAGTATTGTCTGGCGGCTCAGACAACTCAGGATCGGGTTGTTTTTGATGAAATCAGCAGCTATCTGAAGGCTCTCAAGCATATCGATGTTACCGTCCTGCATACTATTTGTGACGCTACAAAAAAACGTCAGGGGGAAGCGATTAAGCTGGCGGAAGAGGTTGATTTCTTTATTGTCGCCGGCGGCTACAACAGCAGTAACACCAGGCGCTTGGCTCAGGTTATCGAATCCCATGGTACTCAGGCCATTCACGTTGAAACAGTTGACGAACTGCCTCTTGAAAAACTGAAACAATACAAAAAGATCGGTTTGACCGCAGGAGCTTCAACTCCGCGAAAAATCGTCGACGAGATTCAGGCGAAACTGGAATCCCTTTAGGAGTTTTAAAGCGTGCTTTCTTCAGGCCCTACACAACAAACGGCGAACGCTCAGCCTGCTTTGCTGATGCGGTCGACTGAGGTCTCTGACCGGTTGGACGCATTGCGTCGAATCTCTGAACCCCTGTATCTGGTAGACCAGGGTCAAGTATCTCCTGCCGGCGTGACAGGTCCCGTTTCCGGCATGATTCTGCCTTGTCCGCTGGAGAAACTCGGAGATCCTTCATTCTGCCGCGATCACAAGTTGCGGTACGCTTACGTCGGCGGTTCCATGGCCAAAGGAATCAGTTCGGTGTCTATGGTGAAAGCTTTTGCTCACCAAGGGATGCTGGGTTTTTTCGGTTCAGCCGGCTTGAGTCTCGAAGCCGTGGATACCGCCATCGAACAATTGCGCGGGTTCTGCCCTGATCAGACCTTTGGGGTCAACCTGATTCACAGCCCTTCGGAGCCTGAGCTGGAAAAGGCCCTGGTCGAACTTTATATTCAGCGTGGCGTAAAGCTGATTGAGGCTTCAGCCTTTCTCGCCCTGACTTTACCGGTGGTTCGTTATCGAACGCATGGTATTTATCGCAACAGTGCAGGTCAAGTGATCGCACCGAATCGAATCATCGCCAAAGTGTCACGTGAGGAGGTCGCCGCGCGCTTTTTTGCGCCTCCCGCAGAGAAATTTCTCAATCAGCTGGTTGATGCCGGAGAGTTGACCGCGGAACAGGCGGAGATGGCCGGGGAAATTCCGGTAGCCCAGGATGTCACGGTTGAAGCCGACTCGGGTGGGCATACCGACAATCGTCCGGCCCTGGCCCTGTTTCCAACGATCAAAGCCCAATGTACAGAATTTCAGCAGCGCTACAATTATACAACGAAACTCAGGGTTGGACTGGGTGGGGGAATCGCTACTCCCGCGTCAGCAGCGGCAGCTTTTGCCATGGGGGCCGCTTATCTGGTCACTGGAACCGTCAACCAGGCTTGTCGGGAGTCGGGAACCTGTGATGAGGTCAGGGCCATGCTGGCTGAAACGCGCCAGGCGGATATCACCATGGCCCCTTCCGGGGATATGTTCGAAATGGGGGTCAAGGTTCAGGTTGTCAAGCGGGGGACGATGTTTGCCATCCGCGCTCACAAACTCTATGATCTTTACCGTTCCTGCGACAGTATCGACAGCCTTCCGGTTACGGAACGGGAAAAGCTGGAAAAGACCTTTTTCCGCGCTCCCCTGACGGCCATCTGGGACCAGACAAAAGAGTATTTTTCCGTGCGTGATCCGCGTCAGGTCGAGAAAGCCGAAGCCGATCCCAAGTATAAGCTGGCTCTGGTGTTTCGCTGGTACCTGGGGCAATCGCCTGACTGGGCCAACCGAGGTGAAGAATCACGTAAGATTGATTATCAGATCTGGTGCGGCCCGGCCATGGGAGCTTTCAATGAGTGGGCCAAAGGATCTTTTCTGGAGCAACCGCAGCGGCGGGATGTTGCGACAGTCGCTTATAATCTGCTCTATGGAGCGGCGCTGATGAAGAGAGCAGACCAATACCGTCAGCAGGTCGACAGCGATCATTTCCTCGTCGATGCCTTTGCACCGATGACTATAGAGCAAATCAAGGAGTACCTCAGTTGAAAAACAACGGCGCAGAATCAGGGCAGTCAGAACAGCTGCACGCGACCCCTCTGGCAATTATCGGTATCGGCTGCATGTATCCCCAGGCTGATAATGCCGGCCAGTTCTGGACCAATATCAAAAATGCAACAGACGCGATCAGCGAAGTTCCAGAGACCCACTGGCGGGCAGAAGATTATTACGACCAGGATCCTAAATCGGCTGACAAGGTCTACGCCAAGCTTGGCGGGTTTCTCTCCCCGGTGACCTTCAACCCGATGGACTACGGTATTCTGCCTAACGCTATCGAAGCGATCGATACCTCGCAACTGCTTGGCCTGTTGACTGTTGATCAGGCCCTCAAAGACGCCGGTTACAGTTCGGAGCGTGAATTTGACCGCGACAAAGTCAGTGTCATCCTTGGAGTCACCGGAGCCCTGGAGCTGGTCATTCCACTCGGTGCCCGGCTCGGTTATCCGCGCTGGAAAGAAGCCCTAACGGATGCCGGGGTGGATGAGCGCCTGGCCGAAGATGTCATGCAGCGCATCTCCGATTCTTACGTTCCCTGGCAGGAGAATTCATTTCCCGGCCTGCTGGGTAATGTCGTAGCGGGGCGGATCAGCAAACACTTTAACCTCGGCGGTACCAATTGCGTCGTCGATGCCGCCTGCGGCAGTTCCCTGAGTGCCCTCAATCTGGCAGCCCTTGAACTGGCGGCCGGGCGCTCTGATATGGTCATCACCGGTGGGGTCGACACCTTTAACGACATTTTCATGTACACCTGCTTCAGCAAAACCCCGGCTTTGTCTCCTACAGGTCATGCCCGTCCCTATGATGCCGATTCGGATGGAACGACCCTGGGTGAGGGGTTGGGGGTCGTGGTCATCAAGCGCCTGGCCGATGCCGAGCGTGATGGCGACAAGATCTATGCGGTGGTCAGGGGGATCGGTGCTTCGAGCGATGGTCGGGGTGCGGCGATCTACGAACCGGATGCCAAAGGACAGGCCAAGGCACTCAAGCGAGCTTATGAACAGGCCGGGGTGACCCCCGACAGCATCGAATTGCTTGAAGGTCACGGAACCGGCACTAAAGTCGGTGACGCCATTGAACTTTCTGCTCTGCATGAGGTTTTCGGTGAAGCGCAGCAACCCTGGTGCGCCCTCGGTTCAATCAAGTCCCAGATCGGCCATACCAAGGCGGCCGCCGGTGCTGCAGGACTGATCAAGGCCGCACTCGCCCTTTATCACAAAACCCTGCCGCCCACGATTAAAGTTACTAAGCCCCAGGACAGTCTGTGCTCTGCGACGACACCTTTTTATGTCAACTCGCAGACCCGTCCCTGGATAGCCAAACCTGACCACCCGCGCCGGGCAGGAATCAGTGCCCTCGGTTTCGGCGGCAGCAATTTCCATTGTCTGCTGGAAGAACATCGGAGTGCAAAAGCTGAAGTTGATTGGAACGAGGATGTTCAGTTGTTGCCCTTTTCTGCTGCAAGTCGGGAGGAGCTGCAACGGAAACTCAATACTTTTCCGCAGGACGTTACGGCGAAGGAATTGCGGCGCCTGGCCCGGCAACAGCGGGACGGCTTTGACCCATCTGCTGAGTTCCGCCTGGTGCTGAGCATTGAAAATTCAGTGAGTGCTGTAAAGCAGCTGGCTAAGGCACTGACTCTGCTGGATAAACATCAAGAATCGGATTCATGGGATACCCCGGACGGGATCTTTTTCGGTCGCGGGCAACTGCAGGGTCGCCTGGCCATGCTGTTTCCGGGGCAGGGTGCACAGTACCCAGGAATGTTGAGTGATCTGGCGCTGCAGTTTCCCGAATTTCTTGCGACCGTGGAAGATGCTGACAGGGCTGTGGCGCGGACCGGTGGCCTCGCAGCGGGAACTCTTGCCAAGGCGATTTATCCTCAGCCCGTTTTCTCTGAGGCGCTTCGCAAAGAGCAGGCCGTTCAACTCCAGGCAACCGAGTTGGCCCAGCCGTCACTGGGTACCGTCAGTCTTGCTGGAGCCCGCGTTCTGGCGCGTTTCGGGGTTGTCCCCGAGGCTGTTGCCGGGCACAGTTACGGAGAACTGACGGCACTCTGTGCTGCAGAAGTTGTGACCACTGATGACCTTTTTGTGCTGTCGCGACTGCGTGGAGAGCTGATGGCGAGTGGTCACGGTGATCGCGGTTCGATGCTGGCGGTTTCTGCTCCGCTTGAGCAGATTGAAAAATTCCTTGAGGAGGAGCAACTCGATCTGGTCCTGGCCAATCGCAACACCCCGACTCAGGGTGTGTTGTCCGGATCAACGGTCGCCATTGAGAAGGCCCGTGACCTGCTGACCGAAAAAGGTTTAGCCTGCAAACAGCTTGACGTGTCAGCCGCTTTTCACAGCCGCCTGGTCGCCGATGCAGCTCAGCCATTTGCTGAAAGACTTGAGCAGATTACTTTCAACACTCCGCGCAAAGAGGTATTTTCCAATACCACGGGAGAAGCCTATCCCGTGACCGGCGAGGCCGTGAGAGAACTGTTTGCTCAACAACTGGCCAGCCCGGTCGATTTTATTTCCGAAATTGAAAACTTATATGCTGCAGGGGTTCGGATTTTTCTTGAAGTCGGTCCCGGCGCCCGCCTGTCCGGCATGGTGAAAGCGATTCTGCCCCAGGATGACGTGCATGTCCTCGCCCTCGATTCCTCAAGCGGACGGCGCTCCAATATTGTCGATCTGGCCTATGTTCTAGGCCGTTTGTCCGCTCTGGGAGCTTCGGTTGCTCTTAAGCATTGGGACAGCGATTTCATCCTTGATGAGCCCGAAAAAACCGGAAAAAAACCGGGAATCAAAGTGACGCTATGTGGTGCAAATCATTATCAACAACCGCCAAAACGCAAGCCGCTGAATATCGAACCGGCTCCCAACAGCAGTGTTCAACAAACCTTGCCGGCTGCAGCCCCTCGGACAGTAGAGACCATGAATAAAGCAACAACAGACCAACAGGACCCGTCCAGCCGGAATATACTGGCAGCATTGAAAATTACGCAACAGAGTCTGCAGGCGCTTCAGGATCTTCAACAGCAGACAGCGAAGCTTCACCAGCAGTTTCTTGAAGGACAGCAGACGGCCACCCAGACATTTATGACCCTGGTTCATCAACAGCAGCAGTTGTTGCAAGGGAACTCCATTGCGCCCTCAGGTGGTCAGCCGGTTTCGCTCTCCTCAGCGCAACCTGCTCCCGCTGCTACGGTTGAACGATCAGCGGTCTCTGACTCGCAAGTCACTGCTACGGTCAATTCAGTTTCGGATGGTTCCGGTCTCGATCATCAACAACCCGAACCGGTTGGCACTTCTGTTGACAGCGCACCGTTGCTGCTCGCCATCATCGCCGAAAAGACCGGCTATCCCGTAGAGATGCTTGAGCTGGATATGGCTCTGGACAGCGATCTGGGGATCGACTCGATCAAGCGG
>JAFGEL010000063.1 GCA_016931615.1 Desulfuromonadales bacterium | reverse complement strand
TTACATTGTGGCTCTTATGTATATACTCGCTCATGCGAGTATAATCGCAGCAAGCTGCGGGGAATTGAACCCCTAGAGATTAAATTTCTGAATGATTTTAGGTAGATCAAATGAACGATGGAGCGCTTCTATGCTCATGTTCTCAAGTTCCGTTTGTGTATATCCTAATTGAGAGGAAATGGCCGGATTGGCATAGTGAATAGACAGGTTTTCCCGATCTGTTATCAGTATTCCAAGTGGAGATTCATCCAGAACCTGTTTGAAACGTTTTTCACTCTCTATCAATTCCTTTGTTCTCTTCTGAACCCGCACTTCGAGTGTCTGATTGCTGGACTCCAGCGATTCGTTCAGGGTTACGACTTTTTGAACGAGAGATCCATAGCTGGGATAGATGATGAAAAACGCCAGTACCAGGAGGGTGGCGCTCATCAGGATAATGAAGACAATACTTCTATTCATATTCTGAAGCTGCGGCGTGATATCAAGAGCCACAAAGATAAATCCTTCGGGCTCATTTTTAAAGTTGTTGAGATCAATGGCGCGGGCAAGCATGTACTCTTGACCGTCTGAAGAAAGTCTTTGATCCTTATTTTGCCAATCGATTTTGTCCCCGAACTTTTTAAAGAAATCAAGTTGATGAGACTGTACCGTAAATTGATCCAGTGAATAACTGGGAAGTTGAGAGCGGGTGATGGCGGAAAACTTTTCGGTAGGGATCAACATCGCCACGGCGATACCCATTTTTTCATGGATGGCGTCGAGGAGCATGCTGTCGCTTAATCCGAGTTGCACGACTCCAACATGTTCTCCTGCGTAAGTGACCGGCTGAACCAAACGATATTCCAAGCCGGTAGGCGCCGTCATGTATCCGAAAACCGGTTTTTCCGTACGGTTGGCCATCACGATATCGGGACGGATGTTACTGATATCGTCACCATATCTGTCCGGAGCTAAGACTCTTGTGCAGACTGTATTGTCGGTCGTTATCCAGCCAAAGCTGGAAAAATTATGATTTTCTTGTTTAAAACGTTTTCCGAAAGGGATCGCAAGTTTTACCAGATGTTCACGATCATGCTGGGCGAACGCACGGATCATGCCCTCGCGACTGGGGAAGGTAACGTAATCGACCAAGCCTTCGATGCGATTTTGATAGTGACGCTGGTTTTCTTCTTCGAGAGTTTTGATGATTTCCTGGACTCTTGAGACATCCTTGCCAACGAGTAGTCTCATTGATTCTCGACTGTCTCTGATGTAGAAATACAGAAACACTGAGCTGATGCTCATAATGACCAGCATAACCAACAGAATGATTTTCCACTTAGTATTCATTTTACCGTTTCTGTGGGTCAACGAGTAAACCTATAATTAATGAAATCATAGAATTATAAATATTTTCATTGCCTATTGATCATTAATGTATCTTAAATTATAATTCAGCCGTGTTCAATTGTTTTTTTGCAAAACAAGCGGTTTTTATGATTTTTAGGACTGTCGTTTGGGAGTATACATGGCCACATCAGCGCAGCAAATGAGCAGCGAAGAAAAAAAGAATATAAAGGTTCTCATTGTTGAGGATGAAGTCGTCATTGGTCTCGATCTGCAATCAAAACTGCAGTCACTGGGCTATGTTGTACCTCAGGTGATTCGCTACGGCGAGCAGGTCGAGGAAGCTGTCGTCAGTGAAAAACCCGATCTGATTCTGATGGATATCCATTTAAAAGGTGAGATGACGGGAACGGATGCCGGCAGGTTGATCAGCGGTCGCCATATTGTTCCGATTGTATTCCTCACGGCGTTTTCTGATGAAGCCACTGTAACAGCTGCAAAGTCTTCCAACCCCTACGGATTTTTAAAAAAGCCGGTTAATCTGGATAGTTTGCGCGTGACCATCGACATCACTTTGTATAAAGCGCAAATGGAGCAGAAACTGCGTCGCAGTGAGGAAAAATTTCGCCGGATTTATGAAAATTCCGTCGCTGGTATTTACCAGAGCACAGCTGCAGGACAGTTCATTATGGTCAACCAGGCCTTTGCCGAAATGATCGGCTACCGTTCACCCGAGGCCGTGATTGAACAGACAACCGATATCGGCGCTCAGCTTTATGTCGAACCGGACGACCGTCGGCGTTTTATCAGCCAGATTGACCAGCAAGGCAGTGTTGAAAACTTTGAATTCAGCTTCCACCATGCTGATGGTTCCAAGCGCTGGCTGAATGTCAGCAGCCATGCCGTGCATGATGATAAAGATGAATTTCTCTATTACGAAGGGGTTGCTATTGATGTGACCGAACGTAAGCGGATGGAATTGCAACTTCAGAAGAATGAAAAGTTCCTCAATGATGTTTTCGATTCGGTGCAGGACGGCATCAATGTTCTGGATCGGGATTTGCGAATTGTCAAAACCAATAAATTGATGGAACGTCAATATGCCGATCAAATGCCGCTCGTCGGTAAAAAGTGTTACGCAGCATTTCAACAGCGGGATTCCATCTGCCCCGACTGCCCCAGTGTAAAAGCCATGGAAACAGGTAAAATCCAGCATCTTGAAATGGAAGTTCCATACCCTGACGGGATGACACCGAAAGGCTGGATTGAACTCTACGCTTACCCGTTGATGGAGGATGACAGGGTGACCGGAGTGATCGAATACGGCCGTAATATTACCGAGCGGAAACAGGCGGAGTTTGAACTGCAGAACAACTATATGCGGTTGAAAGAAATTCTGAACAGCATTGATGCCAATGTCTATGTTGCGGACTTTGAAACTTGCGAAATTCTGTTTATGAACCAGCGGATGATTGATGAATTCGGTGAGGATATGACCGGGAAGACCTGCTGGGAATCTCTACGCCATGAACCCGTCCTCTGTCATGATTGCCCTCGTGACAAATTGCTGAATGAGCAGGGAGAGCCGAACGGGTCCTACAGTTGGGAGTATCATCATCTTGAAAGTGGTAAACAGCTGATTCTGAATGATCGGGCGATCCGCTGGATTGATGGACGTATGGCTCATCTGCAGATTGCGACCGATATCACCAAGTTCAAAAAGATGGAACGCGAGCTGCGGCAAAAATTTAAAATGGAAGCTCTCGGCGTTCTCGCCGGCGGAGTTGCCCACAATTTCAATAATAATCTGGCTATCATCCTCGGTAATATTGAGATGGCGCAGATTAAAAAATCAGATTTTAACGCCGCTGAAAACTATCTTAACTCGGCTAAAACGGCCATCTTCCGTTCGCGCGACCTGGTGCGGCAGATCCTGACCTACAGCCGTCAGGGGGCTCATGATATGTCCTCAATCCGTATCGAGGGCATTGTTGAAGAAACCCTGAAGTTGTTGTCGGTGACCTTGCCGAGTACCATCAATCTGCAACTGACAAAAAAACAGGATATGACCGATGTCACCATTCATGCAGATTTTACTCAGATTCAGGAAGCCTTGTTGAATCTCTGCAATAATGCGGCTCAAGCTATGGATGGTGGGGGCGATCTCAATATTGAATTGCAAACGGTGACTTTCTCCGCAGAGGATCTGCCCGTACAGTCTGATGATTGTTCCGGGGGGCTTTATGCCATGCTCAGCGTGAAGGACAGCGGTTGCGGTATGGATCAGGAGACTCTCAATAAAATTTTTGATCCTTTTTTTACCACCAAAGAGGTCGGTCAGGGAACCGGCATGGGCTTGTCCACGGTGAAAGGGATCATGGATCTTCATAACGGCTGGCTTAAGGTTCGCAGCGTTCCTGAAAAAGGGAGTGTCTTTGAGCTCTATTTTCCGGTAGTGGAACAGGAAGAAAAAGCCAGGGTTGGTGAAAGCATCAAATTATCGCCGGGAACTGAAAATATTCTGCTGGTTGACGATGATGATGCCCTGATTGACATCTTGAAGCAGGTATTGACGGAACAAGGTTATTCGGTCAGCGCACTGACCGACAGTCAGGCCGCGCTGAAGCAGTTTACCGCTGATCCGGATCATTTCGACCTGGTGATCAGCGACCAGACCATGCCCGGGTTGACCGGTTTGGAGTTGATTGCCCGAATGAAGCAGATTCGCCCGGATTTACCAAGCATTATCTGTACCGGCTTCAGTGACGGCAGCACGGAAGAAAAAGCCCGGGAATTGGGAGTCGAAGATTTTTTGCTGAAACCTCTCGATTTGCCGGGACTGACTCGGACTATCAGAGCAGCCCTGAAAACTGATAGAGGTTTTAAATCAAGATCATGACATTGTTGACTCTCACTACGGGCAGTAAAAAAAATATCGGCAAGAATGGGCTCACGGGTTCGCTCCATTTCAATCTGTTGCTGTTG
Organism: Desulfuromonadales bacterium; assembly: GCA_016931615.1. GTDB lineage: Bacteria > Desulfobacterota > Desulfuromonadia > Desulfuromonadales > Geopsychrobacteraceae > JAFGEL01. Next base: position 12,665 of record JAFGEL010000063.1, on the reverse strand, counting down.
ATATTTCTGATTTTTTGTTCAAGTTCATATGCCGAGGAGAGTCTCACGCCTATTGAAAGAGCTTACTTACAGAATAAAGACAGCATTGTTTTTGTCAGCCAGAGCCACTATGCCCCGTTTGAATTTGTTGGAGAGGCGGGCAATCGTGATGGGATGTGTATCGAACTGGCCCGCTGGATTGCCACGGAATTCGGGTTTAAAGCTCTTTTTGTCGATACCTCTTTTGCCAAAGCCCAGCAGATGATTCTGAATGGGCAAGCAGATGTTCTGACCAGTTTTTTCTACAGTGAAAAGCGGGATCTCTCTTTCGATTTCACTCAGACGATGTTTAATATCCCCGCCAGTATCTTTGTCGCTGCCGACCGCCCTGACATCAAAGGTATCGAAGATTTGAACGGTAAGGTAATCGCCATTCAGAAAGGCGATTATGCCGAAGATTTTCTTAAAGAAAAGCAGATAAATTTCAAAGTCCTCCATGCTGCGAACTTCTCTGAAGCGAGTGATCTGGTTGTCGAAGGTAAGGCCGACGCCATCATCGGTGACGAACAGATCGTTCTTTATCATCTGTATTCCAATAATCTTGAGAAAACCCTGAAAAGGGTGGGACAACCGCTCTATAGCGGTGAGAATGCCATGGGGGTTGTTGACGGAAACAGGGTTCTGATCAACATCCTGAATAAAGGGATTAGTCTGGCAAGAGACCGAGGTGTGCTGAAAAGTATCAGCGACAAGTGGCTTGGAACCCAGCTGGTTCGAAGCGACAGCCTGGCATACAAATATCGTTGGTTTCTCCTTTTTGCGGTCATGTCTATTCTGGGTTTGCTCATCTTTGTCTGGCTGTGGAACATCAGCTTACGTCGGGAGGTTCGCCGTAGAACCAGAATTTTGCGTGAGAGTGAATTCTTCCTGGATACCGTCATTGAACATATCCCCAACATGGTCTTTGTCAAGAATGCCGAGGATCTGACGTTTGTCAAATTCAATCGGGCCGGAGAACAGTTGATCGGTCTGCGTAGAGAAGAGCTCTACGGCAAAAATGATTTTGATCTTTTCCCTGAAGAACAGGCAAAAGCGTTTACCCGCTATGATCGGACAGTTCTTGAAAAGGGTCAGCTGGTTGATATACAGAAAGAAATTATCCAGACCCGCCATAAGGGTGAAAGAAAGCTGCATACGCAGAAGATTGCCATCCTGGACGATTCCGGTCATGCCAGGTATCTGCTTGGAATTTCCGAAGATATCACCGACAGGCTGGCCGTAGAGCAAAATCTGGTGAATGCTTTAAAAGAAAAGGAAACTTTGCTGAAGGAAGTACACCACCGGGTTAAGAACAATATGCAGGTTATCTCCAGTCTGCTCGATCTGCAAATGCAGACGATAGATGATGACAACGTTATTGAAATCTTCAACGAAGCCCGTAACCGGATCCATGCCATGGCTCTGGTTCATGAAAATCTTTATAAGTCCGAATCTTTTGCCGATATCTCCGTGCAAGACTATTTTAATAATTTGACGGCTCAGCTTTCTCAGTTGTTGGGGGGGGGGAGAGTTTTAATACGCTATGATATCCAGGTCGATGATGTGACGATTTCGGCTGATGAGGCTGTCCCATTTGGTCTGGTTGTTACGGAAATTCTGACCAATGCCATTAAATACGCTTTTCCACAACGTTACAACGGCACTGTCACTATAACTTTGGTGTCCCGGGAGGATGGCCGTAAGCAACTATGCATCAGTGATGATGGCGTCGGTTTGCCGGCTGAAATGAATCCCCAGACAACGAACACTTTGGGTATGCGATTGATCAGGGACTTGATCGAGGGACAATTGGAGGGAAGTTGGTCTGTTGATGGACGTCATGGCGTGACCTGGACGGTCTGCTGGAGGGGATCTGAATCATGACTGGGGATGGATAGAAGATCGCAAGGCCGGTCTGGACTCTGTTATCAACCTACCATTTGCAAGCTGGACTGCCCTGTTCTCAGGGGGCAGAGGTTTTGCGGTCCTGACCGAAAAGGATCGCTTTGCTCCGCTCGTCAACACTCGGCTGCGTATTGATCTGTTGCCCCTTGGCGTAGGCCCTGATCACTGCAGGGCGTTGCTGAATCTGCTGAAACCAGCGTAGCAGGTGGGGCGAATCTTCGAGTTTCTGACCCTGTTTTTCATGAGGGACAATCCAGGGGTAGATCGCCATGTCGGCAATTGAATAGTCTCCGGCGATGTATTCTTTTTGCGCGAGCTGTTTATCCAGCAGACTGTAGAGTCTGTCGGTCTCCTTGCGGTAACGTTCGATCGCGTAGGGGATCGGCTCGGGAGCATACTGGCTGAAGTGATGATTCTGACCAAGCATCGGCCCAAGTCCGCCCATCTGCCACATCAGCCACTGGATCACCTCATACTTCTTTCTCCCATTCTGAGGGAGAAACCGCCCGGTCTTTTCCGCCAGATAGAAAAGTATGGCTCCCGATTCAAACACCTTCAGCGGCGTTCCATTACCAACGGGATGGTGGTCGACCAGGGCCGGAATTTTATTGTTCGGACTGATCTCAAAAAACTGTTGATCGAACTGAGAACCGGTGCGGATGTCGACCGGAATAATTCTGTAAGGAAGACCCGTTTCTTCAAGAAAGATCGTTACCTTGTGACCGTTGGGTGTGGTCCAGTAATAGAGATCGAGCATCGGTCTTCCCCTTGTCACTTGTTGATCAGAATGACAGATCACAAGCATAGCAGAACCGCCTGCCTGCTGAACAGTGTGCTGTCTGTTGAGTGACAGCTATTGAATAACCCACTTCAACTGTTAAACTCTTTATGACTTCACGGGTTTCTTTTCTGTGTAGACCCGACATCTCAGGTCGCCCCAACCCCTGGTAGCCTCTTCTCAACGAGGTGATAACGTGCCGCAGCTACGAGACATCATTGATCTTGACGATCTTCGCCAGCTGATGCGCTTTTTCTATGAAGCGGCCGGGATATCCGTGGGTATCCTTGATAATGAGCGAACCTGGCTGGTGTCGATCGGCTGGCAGAAGATCTGTAGCGATTTTCATCGAGCCTGCGCGGCCAGCCGTAGGAACTGCCTGTTGAGTGAGGAGAGAATTCAGGACTACCTGAAGGGTCAGGATTACCTGGTTTACCCTTGTCCCAACGGTCTTGTAGAGGTTTCTATTCCGATCCTTCTGGATGACAGGCCGCTCGGTTATTTTTTTATGGGGCAATTTCTCAATCAGCCTCCCGATCATGATTATTTTCGCCGGCAGGCGATCGCATACGGATATGATCAGGATAAATACCTCAGCGCCCTCGAGAGCGTGCCAATTGTTTCCAGAGAACGCATCGATCATTTGATGGGGTTTTTTACCCGTTTTTTCAATCTGCTGACGAGGATCGGCGCAGAAAACCAGCAGCGGCGCCGGGCAGAGGCTGAAACTCTCAAAGCTAAGGAGCAGCTTGAGACCAGGGTCGAAGAACGCACCCGAGAGCTGAATCAGGCTCTGCTTGAAGTTGGTGATCTGGCTGCGCAACTGAATGAGAGTCTTCAGCAGGTTGAACATCTGGCTGTCACCGACATCCTTACGGAAACCTATAACCGGCGAAAATTTGATGAGGTGGTGACTTCAGGGCATCAGTTCGGAAACCATGAACAGGCTCCATTTTCACTGATCATGCTGGATATTGACCATTTCAAGAAAGTTAATGATCGTTACGGCCACGCGGTCGGGGATAAGGTGTTAAAACACCTGTCACGAGTTATTCGTGGTCTGATTCGCCAGGGCGATTTGCTGATTCGCTGGGGAGGTGAGGAATTCCTGCTGCTGTTGCCGACAACCCGTCTGCCGGAGGCCGGACCGTTTGCCGAGCGGATCCGTAGAGAAATTGAAAAAGAACAGTTCCCGGACGCCGGATCCATCACCATCAGCCTGGGGGTTGCCCAGTTGCGTCAGGGGGACAGCACTGACGCCTTGCTCAAGAGGGTCGACACGGCCCTCTATCGGGCCAAGCAGGAGGGGCGGAACCGGGTGGTCCTGTGTTCGGATCCTCAACTGGGAAAAGACGACCCCGCGAACGCTCGGGTTGCGGGGTCTGTAACTGAGTGAGTGAAGTTAATCGGTTGGTTCGGTGCTTTTGAAGGGCACCAGATAAATCTGGATACGCCGGTTCTGGGCGCGGCCTTCCACCGTCTGATTGTCAGCGACCGGACTATATTCGCTTTGCCCCGAGGCGATCAATCGCTCACCGGGCAGGCCGACTTCGTCCTGCAGGAAATGCACGACGCTGGTTGCACGGGCGGTCGAAAGTTCCCAATTCGTGGGATAGCGTTCGATCAGGCGGCTGCTGATCTGCACGTTGTCGGTGTGGCCCTCGATGCGCAGGGCTTTGTCGGGAAATTTGTTGAGCACATCCCCGAGACTTTTTAAAACCTTCTGCCCCTCTTTTTTGATCACCGTCTGGCCTGAATCAAAAAGAATATTGTTGAGCAGGTTAACCGAAAGCTGTCCTTCAAGGTTGGAGATGGTCAATTCCCCCCGTTTGATCTCTTCCTCCAGGGCGCCGACGAGTTGGTCGTAGGTGTTCTTAACCTTAGCCAGACGCGCCTCTCGAGCAACTTTTTCCTTTTCCAGTGATCTGTTCAACTCCTCGATGGTGGTCAACAGCTGATCATTGGTTTGTTGCATGTCGTTCAGCTGGCCACGCATGGCCTCAATCTGCTGTTGATGAAGGGTCAGGTTGCCTTCCTGGCGTTCCTGGGTGGCGTAAGCGGCAAGAAGGTCGCGTTGGAGCTTCGAATTCTGTTGCAGCACGTCAACCAACCGGCTATTGAGGTTGGACAGCTCTTGCTGAAGATCTTTTTTCTCCTGCCGCAGCTGGGTGATGGTTGCCGACAGGTCGTTGACATCGCGAGAAAGCAGGTCTGCCTCATTGACTTTCTGCTGATAGGTGTTTTTACTGACGCAGGCTGCGAAAAAAAGTGGGGTGACTACAAGGACGAGGATCAGGGACCTTTTCATTTGTTGCTCCTTCGGAAATATCGGGATCAATGGCACTTTCATGAAAGTCCCATTTTTATCACAAGTTGCGGAAATGTAAAGGGGATTTCCCGGAGAAGGCAAGGTCTTTTCAGTTGCGGGTCCGTATGGCGGTATGCTATAGATTGATTTCTTTTTTCACGTTTGGGCTCGGTTTTTTGGGGGCTTTTCCAGATTGAGAAGGACCAACAATGCAGTTTGAAATTGAGCGCATCATTCGTACGGCGCTGGAGGAGGATATCGGCCTCGGTGATGTGACCACGGAGGTGACCGTCGCGGCTCAATCCGTCGCCAGGGCTGATCTGGTCGCCAAAGATGATTTTGTTCTGGCCGGACTGGATGTTGCCGCCCAAGTATTCAAACTTCTGGACGCAGAGATCCGCTTTGAAAAAATTTTTGAAGATGGTACCGCGGTCCGCAAAGGTGATGTCATTGCCTGGCTGAAGGGGAAATCTGCAGTCCTGTTACGGGGGGAGCGGGTGGCTCTGAATCTGCTGCAGCGCATGTCCGGGATTGCCAGCCTGACGGCACGTTATGTTGCCGAAGTAGCAGGGACCTCGGCAACCATCGTTGATACGCGCAAGACCGTTCCCGGTCTGCGGGCGCTTGATAAGTATGCAGTGCGTATGGGGGGCGGAAGAAATCATCGCATCGGATTGTTTGACGGGGTGCTGATCAAAGAGAATCATATCGCCGCCGCCGGAGGGATTTCAGCCGCTATTTTGAGGGCCCGGGAACATTTGCCCCACACTCTGAAAATCGAGATTGAAACCCGCAGTCTGGTCGAGGTGGAAGAGGCTCTGAACGCCGGGGCCGATATCATCATGCTGGACAATATGACCCTCTATGACATGAGTCAGGCGGTTGAGCTGATTGGCGGAAGAGCTCTGGTTGAGGCCTCTGGGGGCGTTAATCTTGAGCGGGTCAGAGAAATTGCCGAAACCGGTGTGGATATTATCTCCGTCGGTGAACTGACACACTCGGTTAAAGCCGCTGATATCTCCATGCTATTCCGTTGACGGGAGCTTCTTTGACGACACGTGACCGTATTCTGAACCTGTTCCGCTCACATGAAGGGGCATTTGTTTCCGGCCAGGAAATCAGTACGCAGTTGGGGATTTCCCGTGCTGCGGTGTGGAAACAGGTCAAGGGATTGCAACAGCTGGGATTCACGATTGAAGCGAAACATGCCCAGGGGTATCGTTTGCTCGGTAACCCAGCCTACCTGATGGCCGCCGATATTGAGCGGGGCTTGAAGACCCGGATTATCGGTCGGCAGGTTGTTTCCCTTGAGGAGACCGATTCAACCAATATCCAGATCAAAGCCCTTGCCGAACAGGGGGCTCTCGAAGGCGCGGTTCTTGTCGCCGACCGACAGAGCGCCGGCCGGGGTCGTCTGGGCCGGCGCTGGGAATCCCCTTCCGGAGTTAACCTGTACTGTTCCATTCTTTTGAAGCCTCACATCCCGGTGCAACAGGCACCTCAATTGACTTTTCTTTCCGCCGCTGCTGTTGCTGAAACCATGACACGGGTTTGTCAGTTGTCTGCCTGCGTAAAGTGGCCCAATGATATTCTCGTTAACGGCGCTAAAATTGCCGGCCTGTTGAATGAGATGAACGCTGAAACAGAGCAGATTCATTTCGTTATCCTGGGGATCGGTATCAATCTGAATATGACGGCAGAACAGTTGCCCACGCCGCTCAACTACCCGGCAACTTCAGTTTTCCTGGAGACCGGTCAACAGGTTGACAGGGCACTTTTCCTGCGCACGTTGCTGGAAATTCTGGATCACTATTACACGGAATTCCTGGCCGAGGGATTTCTGCCGATCAGGAGACGTTGGGAGCGGCTTTGTGCGGTGATGAATTCCCGGGTGACCGTTGATCAGGAATCAACCCGGTTGTCGGGAACGGTTGTCGGGCTTGATGTTGACGGGGCGCTGCGGCTGCAGTGCGAAGATGGTCGCGTCGAACGCATCTTGGCGGGCGATGTCAGGCTCTTGTCTGAACAGTAAAGGAGTCATCGGCTCATATGCTTTTGGTGATCGATGTTGGAAATACGAATACGGTTCTCGGTATTTACGCCGGTGCTGAACTGAAAAAGGATTGGCGGGTCGGAACCGATAAGTATCGGACCGTTGATGAATACGCGATGCTGATCAACGATCTGTTTCGCCTGTCCGGTTTGAGTTTCAGTGATCTGTCCGATGTGATTGTCTCCACTGTTGTCCCGCCGATGCTGCAGACCATCGAGGGGCTGTGTCGTCAATACTTTCATCTGACCCCCTTTGTTGTCGGACCGGGCATGAAGACCGGCATGCCGATTCACTACGACAATCCGCGTGAGGTTGGAGCCGATCGGATTGTTAATGCTGTTGCGGCCTATGAGAAAACCGGGTGCGCACTGATTGTTGTTGATTTCGGCACGGCAACAACTTTCGATGTGATTTCCGCCGACGGCTCCTACCAGGGCGGGGCCATCGCCCCAGGGGTGGGAATTTCCGCTGACGCGCTGTTTGAACGGGCCAGTAAACTGCCGCGGGTTGAATTCTCGCGACCTGCACAGATTGTCGCCAAGAATACCATTCACAGTATGCAGGCAGGAATTTTCTTCGGCTATGTCGGTCTGGTTGAAGGGATTGTCAGCCGCATGAAAAAGGAACTCAGCCAGTCCCCCAAAGTCATTGCCACGGGAGGTCTGGCTGCACCGATCGCCAACGCGACCGACTGTATAGATCAGGTTGAGCCGTTTTTAACCCTTGAAGGATTACGGCTTCTCTACGAAAGGAATCGGAATTAGTCAGACCACTGTAATCTCATACCCTGTTATCTGGATGTTTTTCACATCAATGAAATGGAGCTCTTTCTAGCCGAAGACCTCCGTAGCAGGCTTTTCTGAAAAGGAGTGATTCATGGGTAAGTATGATACGACCAAACTGCGTAATTTAGGCATTGTCGCTCACAACAGCGCCGGTAAAACTTCTTTGGTGGAGGCGATTCTCTTCAATACGGGGATGACCGACAAGCTCGGCAAAGTTGATAACGGGACATCTTCCATGGATTTTGAGGAAGAGGAAATCAAACGCCAGGCGACCCTCAGTGCCAGTCTGAATCACTGCACCTGGAACGATTACAGCCTGCATATTGTCGATACTCCCGGGGTCAGCAACTTTCTGCATGATACGCGGCGGTGCCTGCGTGTACTGGGCGGGGCTGTGGTGATCGTTTCGGCTATTTCCGGGACCAAGGCCCAGACCAAGCAGATCTGGGGCTGGTGTGATGACTTTGAAGTGCCACGCATGGCCTTTGTCAACAAGATGGATAAAGAGCGGGCCAATTTTCTCAAAGCTGTGGACGATATGGAGAAATCTCTCGGAGCTCGCGCTGTTGTTGTCACGATGCCGATTGGTGCCGAGGAAGACTTCAGCGGCACCATCGACCTGGTACGCATGAAGGCGAGACTTTACAAATTCGATGAAAAAGGCACTTATGACGAGACCGATATTCCGGCTGAGTATCAGGATGAAGCCGAACGACTGCGGGAACAACTGCTTGAAGCCGTCGCCGAAGCGGACGACGAGTTGATGGAAAAATACCTGGAAGGGGAAAGCCTGAGCGAAGAAGAGGTTTTTAAAGGCCTGCGTGAGGGTACTCTGACAGGCGTTTTCACCCCGGTTTTCTGCGGCAGTGCGACAGCCAATATCGGTATTCGCCAGTTACTTGACTATATCACCGTGTGCATGCCGTCTCCGGTTGATAAGGGGACCCAGATCGGGGTCAAACCCGGCACCGATGAAACGGTTGAGCGCCGACCCAGTGAGGATGAACCTTTCTCGGCTATGGTGTTTAAAACCATCAACGATCCGTATGCCGGCAAGTTGTCGCTGATGAGGCTCTATTCGGGAACGCTGTCATCCGATACCGTGGTTTACAATCCGAATAAAGATGAAAAGGAACGCATCAGCAATATCTTCAAGCTTGAAGGCAAAAAACAGACCGCCATTGACCTGGCTGCCGCCGGCGATATCATCGCCGTGCCGAAACTCAAGGCAACGGCGACGGGCGATACCCTCTGTGATTTGAAGCAGCAGGTCATGTACGAGCCGCTGGTGCCTCTCAAGCCGATTATTTCATTCGCCCTTGAAGGGCGCAGTAAAGGCGACGAGGATAAAATCTATACCGGGTTGCAGCGGCTGATGGAAGAAGATCCGACCTTGACCGTTACCCGTGACGAAGAAACCAAGGAGATGGTGCTTTCCGGCATGGGGCAGATCCATCTGGAGGTTGCGGTTGAGCGTCTTAAGCGCAAATACGGTGCAGACGTCGTCCTCAAGGAACCTAAGGTGCCGTATCGTGAAACCATCAAGGCTTCAACCCAGGTCCAGGGGAAATACAAGAAACAGTCGGGTGGCCGTGGACAGTACGGGGATGTCTGGATTGAAGTTAAACCGCTGCCGCGTGGTGCGGGGTATGAATTTGTCGACAAGGTGGTCGGTGGGGTTGTCCCGCGCAACTACATTCCCGCAGTCGATAAGGGGATCGTCGAGGCGATGAAAACCGGACCGCTGACGAAGAATCAGGTTGTTGATGTTCAGGTGACGCTTTATGACGGTTCACATCACTCTGTTGACTCTTCTGAGATGGCTTTTAAGGTGGCCGGATCAATGGCCTTCAAAAAAGCCATGGAACAGTGCAAACCGGTTCTTCTTGAGCCGATTATGGCCATGGAGATCACTGTGCCTGATGATTGTATGGGGGATGTGATCGGGGATCTGAACTCGCGGCGTGGGAAAGTTGTCGGCGTTGAACCCCAGGCCAACAGCCAGGTGATCAAGGCTGAAGTGCCGATGGCCGAGGTTCTTCGTTATGCGCCCGAATTGCGTTCCATGACATCAGACCGTGGCATGTTTACCATGGAGTTCAATAAATACGAGGAAGTGCCGACCCATCAGACAGCGAAGATTCTCGAAGAACAGGGTAACGCTTAAGAAAATGTGCAGGGCGCTGCTCAGGCAGTGCCCTGATCTTGAAACGGTTTCGCAGTTTGCGGGAGTCGGCACATGGTGGACCATTCCCCTGAGGTTTCCGGATCAGCCGGGGCTGAGTCAGATGTCATCGGGACGATGAGCGGTAAGGGACAGAATGGGCAAACTCACAGCCTTGAATCGCTGCTTGTTGACACTGTGGAAAACGACCCGATCGGAGCACTCTCCGGGCGGGAAGTCAAAGTCGTCAGAAATAACAGGCCTTTTGTGTCCCGGTTTCTGTTTGTCTGCCTGTTTGGTTGTCTGTTTCTCGTTGCTTTGACTCTGGTGTACTTTAAAATTTATTCTCGGCCCATGCCTATTACGGAGCCGCTTTATCCTCTGAGTGAAAGACGCCCCATCCCTCCACGACCACAGATAAAAGAAGATTCTCAGACCGTTTCAAGTATTGGTGACAAGCTTGTGAACGGCCCGCAAGCTGATGCGATTGCCGAAAGCGTGGAACAAATGGAGGCCAAAGCCGGGGAGCCGGAGGCCCAGCTCCAGCGGGTGTCTGTCGGACCTTTTCTCACGCGGGAAGAGATTGACAATGCAACGGCAGTCCTGACCACGATGGGGTTGCAGGCGCAGTCCCGAAAAGGGCGCGGCCCGGTGAAGATGATTCGGCTCAAGGCTGGAGTTTACTCGGCGAATGAAGCTGATGCTCATTTAACCGAGCTGAAAAAACAGAGTTCTTCGGCATTTCTGCTGCGAGAAGGTTCAACTAAAGTGCTTTACGCCGGATCTTTTCACGATCAGGACAGAGCGCGGCAATTGCAGGAGGATCTGGCGGAAAAAAATATCTTTGTGACCCCTGTCGAGGTCGACATGACTCTGGAAGGGACTTTTCTGGATACCTTGAAGGTTGATCAACAGACCGCCGGCCAACTCGCCGAACACCTTCGCGAGAAGGGGCTGAGTGCCCGAATCAGTGCAATGAAGTGAGGTTTTTTTGAGCAGTTCCCACCAGGAAAGCGAAAAAGTTCAAATCAAGATTCCCGCTGAAGTGGCTAAAATCATGAGTAAGTGGGGCGGTCACAATGTGCGTCTAGCTGCTGCACGCGGTGCCCTTCCCATGTCGGGACCCAATCTGGTTACGGTGCTTTTCGTTTTTTATCACGGCGATAATGAGGAACTCAAAAACGAATCACTCAGTACTCTTAAGACCCTTCCGGCACAGATACTCCTTGCGGCCCTGGCTCAGCAGGAACTTCATCCCTTCATCATCGATTTCATTGTCCGCCTGCGTTTTCAGGATACGGTCGTCATGCAGGCAGCGCTGGCGCATCGCATGATCGGTCTCAGGAGCCTGATGTTTCTCGCTGAAAAGGCCTCCGGTGATGTCCTCGACATGCTGTCACATTATGATGAAATCCTCAGAAAATCAGACACCTTGAGGGTAGCGATCATCAACAATCCCCATGCCGATAAGGTCATGAAGCTGCGTCTCGGATGGGTTGAGCCGGTTGCTGATCCGGAGCCTGAAATAACTGCTGAAGAGGATGTGGAGCACCAAGCTGATGAGGCCATCATAGAGGATGAGGACGTCCCTTTAGACGAGCAGGATCTGGATGAAGAAACCCTTTCAAAGTACCAGGAACTGCAGGAAATGTCGGTTGCCGAAAAAATAAAAATGGCGCTGACCGGGGATAAGGAATGGCGTACGCTGTTGATTCGTGAATCTAATAAGCAGGTGAACACTGCCGTGTTGAAAAATCCGCGGATTACCGAAGGCGAAGTTTTGGCAGTGGCAAAGAACCGGAGCAGCAGTGATGAAATGATTCGCGCCATACTGTTGAATCGGGACTGGGTGAAAAACTATGATATGAAGAAAGCCCTGGTGGAACATCCGCGCACCCCATTGCAGACGGCGATGAGATACATGACCTTTCTCACCGAACGTGACATCAAAGAACTTTCCAGAAGTCGCAACGTAACCCAGGCTATCGTCAACAATGCACGACGAATCCTGATGACAAAAGGGAGAAAGTGAGGGATATGGCTGGAGGACAGGAAGACAACTATCGCATCGGGGTGCTGACTCTGTCTGATAAGGGCGCACGTGGTGAGCGGGAGGATGGCAGTGGTCGTTTGCTCGGGAAGATGGTGGCGGGTCTCGGCGAGACCAGCCGTTATCAGATCATTCCGGACGATGTTGATACGATCGTTACGGTGTTGAAAAGCTGGACGGATGATCTCAAGCTCGATCTGATCCTGACGACAGGGGGAACCGGCCTGAGTCCACGTGATTGTACTCCCCAGGCGACCATGGCCGTCATTGATTATGAGGTCCCCGGTATGGCTGAGGCCATGCGTCTGGAAAGCATGAAAATAACCCCTCGTGCTATGCTTTCAAGAGCCGTGGTCGGGGTGAGGAAACAGACCCTGATCATCAATCTTCCGGGGAGTCCCAAGGGGGCGGAGGAAAATTTAGCTGCCCTGCTGCCGGTTCTTCCCCATGCCCTGGAAAAATTAAAGGGAGACCCTTCTGACTGTGCGGTGACCTCTTGATGGGCATCTTTGCATGGGTTTTTAATCTCTAGGGGTTCAATTCCCCGCAGCTTGCTGCGATTATACTCGCATGAGCGAGTATATACATAAGAGCCACAATGTAA